>SYLX01000142.1 GCA_005808505.1 Bdellovibrionales bacterium
ACGGAAAGGTAAGAGAAATCCCACAAAGAGAATCAACGCCATTTCACCCCAGATCCCCGTACGGAGTTTCGAAGCTATTCGCATTCTGGTCTGTCGTTAACTATCGGGAAGCCTATGACATGTTTGCGGTAAATGGAGTGCTCTTCAATCACGAGTCGCCTCTTCGTGGTGAAACGTTTGTATCCAGAAAAATTACTCGAGCGCTCGCTCGAATCAAACTTGGACTTCAGGACCGTTTGTACCTGGGTAACCTCGATGCTAAGCGCGATTGGGGGCATGCGAAGGATTATGTCGAGATGCACTGGATGATGCTGCAGCAAGCTGAGCCGCGCGATTTCGTAATTGCGACTGGCCAGCAGATCACTGTTCGTGAATTTGTCGAGCGTGCTGCAAGACTTCTGGACATGAACATCGAGTGGAGTGGGAAAGAGCTCGAAGAAATTGGCGTCGACAACAAAACAGGCAAGACGATAGTTGAAGTTGATCCTCGATATTTCCGGCCGGCCGAGGTCGAAACCCTCCTTGGAGATGCATCGTTGGCAAAAGATATCCTCGGTTGGACACCGAAATCGACCATCGATCATCTTATAAAAGAGATGATTGAATCTGATTTCAGAGTAGCGCAACAGGAGTCGCTGCTTCAAGAGCATGGGCATCGCGCTCCTAAGTCGAATTACCTTTTGTGAACGTGGAGGCATCTTGAAGGATCTCGTCAATAAGAAGATTTTTATTGCCGGTCACCGGGGACTCGTTGGTTCCGCGATTTTGCGACGATTAGAGGCCTGTGGGTGTAAGTCTCTCATTTTCAGAACTTCTTCGGAGCTCGATTTGAGAAGCCAGCAGGCGACACGGGATTTTTTTGAAGAAGAACATCCCGAAATTGTTTTTCTTTCGGCTGCAAAAGTAGGAGGCATTGCCGCGAACGATACGAAGCGCGCCGAGTTTATCTACGACAATTTGATGATTGCATCTAACGTCATCGAATCTGCATACCGATCTGGCGTAGAGTGGCTTCTGAATCTTGGATCGAGCTGCATTTATCCGAAGTTCGCTCCGCAGCCCATGAAAGAAGACGCTCTTTTAACGGGCGCTCTCGAATCTACCAACGAGCCGTACGCGATTGCCAATATCGCCGCGCTCAAGATGGTGGAAAGCTATAATCGTCAGTACGGCACGAATTTCTACTCCGCAATGCCAACTAACCTCTACGGACCGAATGACAATTTTGATCTCCAAGGGTCTCACGTCATTCCAGCACTTATGCGTAAGTTTCATGAAGCAAAGACGACGGGCCAGACCGAAGTTGTTTTATGGGGCGATGGGTCTCCGAGACGAGAGTTCTTGCACGTCGAGGATCTAGCTGATGCATGCCTCTTCCTCTATCAGAAGAGGTCTGATCTCAAGAACTTCGGTTACTTTGTCAACGTGGGTTACGGAGAAGATCTCTCAATCGCCGAACTGGCTGACAAAGTACGGACAATTGTCGGATTCAAGGGCGATGTCATCTGGGACACCACCAAGCCAAATGGCACCCCTAGAAAGTTAATGGACGTTTCAAAGCTACTGAACATCGGTTGGAAGCCGACAACAAAGCTAGATGACGGACTTCGAAGTACTTACGACTGGTATCTTTCAGCTGCTGAGCAAGGCTCTGCGCGGATTTAGGAAATGACCGAGTTGGAAAATCGCAGCACTCGCGAAACGCGAACATTGATAAAGGATAGCCCAATCGAGAATGCCAGTAAGATCCATCCTCGTATTTGCGCTATTATTATTACCTACAATCCAGAAAAAGATCTGAAACTCACGATCGAAGCTGTCAAGTCGCAAGTTGAACGGATAATAGTCATTGATAACGGTTCGACTCAGGCACAGATCGAGAATGTACGTGGACTTCGGGCGCCTGGGCTAACAATCATTGAGAATCCAGAAAACTTGGGAATCGCAACAGCACTGAATATTGGAGTCAACCAAGCAAAGGCTGAAGGCTTTAACTGGGTTCTTACTCTGGATCAAGACACCATCTGCGAACCCGACATGGTTCAAAAGATGATGGATGTGTACCGACAAGATACCAACCGCGATAAGATCGCGATTCTCGCAGCCGTCCATTTCGATCGGCAAACCGCACACGTCAGTAAAGAACTTCGGAATTTGAAAGAAACCGCCGTAGATCGTCGCATCGTTATGACATCGGGAAACCTGATTCCCATGCATATTTTCGAAAAGCTGGGTCCGTTTGACGACGATCTGTTCATTGAGTACGTGGACAACGAATTTTGTTTAAGAGCGCGCGCAAATGGTTACCGTGTTGTTCTCGTGCGTGATGCACGTATGGGACATCAGCTCGGTGACACAAAGAAGCACACTTTCTTCAATCGATGGTGGTTCTTCTCTCATAATTACAAGCCGGTCCGCCGTTACTACCGTGCGCGAAACCGACTTGTTCTCTATCGCCGATACAAAGGCAGTTGGATTTTAGGTGATCAAGACTTTGCTCTGCGAGACATGGCTAAGATCCTGCTGGTGGAATCGGATAAATGGGCAAAGCTGAAGGCAACCTTTGCGGGTACTCTTGACGCACTTTTAGGTCGGCTTGGACGAGCTGATGGCGCAACTTACTCGACTCCAAAGGCACCCCGTTACTTCGTTGAAACAAGGGACGAGATCATTCCGCTCTTACCTGAGTTCTCGGGACTAGTGATTGATCTCGGCTGTGGTTCTGGAGTGACCTCCGGCAAACTTAGGAAGACTGGTAAATTTGGTTGGGTCTGTGGAGTCGAAGGCAATCCTGAAGTAGGCAAGATTGCTGAGAAGAATCTCGATCAGGTGATCGTTGGTGACGTCGAGAAGATTGAATATCCATTTGAAAAAGGATCGATTGATACGGTTCTGACGCTCGATATTCTCGAACATCTCCTCGATCCTTGGAAAGTCCTATCTCAAATCAATGACCTTCTGAAGCCCGGTGGAACGCTCGTTGTTTCGATTCCGAATGTTCGCCACTTCTCGGTCGTAATTCCGCTTCTGTTCTTAGGCGATTGGCGCTATCAGCAGGAAGACATCCTCGACTCAACTCACCTACGCTTTTTCACAAAAAAGACGACAATTCGTATGCTCGAGGCTGCAGGCTTTGAAATTGTAAAGGTCGATCACAACGGTGCAAAAGCTGGTCTGAGCGCGCTTGTAAACAAACTGACTTTTGGTCTTTTCAAAGAGTTCTTCATCTTCCAAAACATCGTTGCGTGTCGTAAGCCGGTCGCGCAGGCTGAAGGTCGATCGATAACAGGGAACGAAGGAGAGTTGTCATGAAGGGTATCATTCTCGCCGGTGGAAGCGGGACAAGGCTCTATCCTCTGACCAAGTCGGTCAGCAAGCAGCTGCTGCCTGTCTATGATAAGCCGACAATTTATTATCCTCTCTCAACTCTCATGTTGGCAGGTATCAGGGACATTCTCATCATCAGCACGCCCCGTGATCTGCCGTTGATTCGTGACCTCTTCGGAGACGGAAAAAGGCTAGGACTGAATTTTTCTTATGCTGAGCAAGCGAAGCCGAATGGAATCGCTGAGGCGTTCGTCATCGGGGAAAAGTTCTTAGCAGGCTCTAGTGTGTCACTGATTTTGGGAGACAACCTTTTCTACGGGCATGAAATCTCTAAGATGCTTGAGAAAGCCGTCGAGCAGAAAAGCGGTGCGACTGTATTCGCTTATCACGTTCATGATCCTGAACGTTACGGTGTCGTAGAGTTCGATAAAGCTGGAAAAGCGATCTCGATCGAAGAGAAACCTAAGCAGCCTAAATCGAACTGGGCTGTGACTGGTCTTTACTTCTACGACGGCAGCGTCTGCGAGATGGCTCGTACGTTGAAGCCATCGAAGCGAGGAGAGTTGGAGATTACTGATCTCAATCAGCTGTACCTCAACAAAGGATCGCTGCGAGTCGAGTGCTTTGGACGTGGTGTTGCCTGGCTGGATACGGGTACGCACGAATCTCTGCTTTCGAGTTCTACCTTCGTGCAGACGATTGAGCAGCGACAAGGGCTGAAGATCGCTTGCGTGGAAGAGATCGCTTACCACAAGGGTTTCATCACCGCTGATCAATTGATTCGCTTGGCCGAAGAAGCGCCTTCGAGTGGCTATAGTGTGTACTTGAAAAACTTGATCAAGCATCCTCACTTCGGACTCTGAAAGTGAACTGCCTCGTTATCGGGAAGTCCGGTCAGGTTGCTCGTGCGTTGATGCTGACAAAACCTACCGACGTTTCAGCGGTTTTTTTTGGACATGCTGAAGCTGATCTTGCTCAACCTACGAGTCTGACCACTCTTGTTCGAGAGCATCGTCCCGATTTGATCATTAATGCTGGTGCCTACACGGCCGTGGACAAAGCCGAATCAGAAGAGAACCTCGCATATTTAATCAATGCAGAAGGACCCGGCGCGCTCGGATCGGCTTGCGCTGAACTCGGGATTCCGTTGATTCATTACTCAACTGATTATGTGTTTCCTGGCACAGGGATCGCTCCGTGGAGGGAGAATGATCCAATTTCTCCTTTATCGGTTTATGGAATGTCGAAAGCTGAAGGTGAGTTGCGCATTCGGTCCTCGGGAGCCAATCACCTGATTTTCCGAACGTCGTGGGTGTACTTTCATGAGGGCAAGAACTTCGTAAAGACGATGCTCCAGCTGGGTGTCTCTCGAGACAAATTGAAGGTTGTGAGTGATCAAATAGGTGCGCCAACGTCGGCCATTGAGATTGCGAAAGCGACGTGGAGCGCCACCCACCGTGCTCTCGTGCCGGGGTTTGATGAGTGGGGAACCTATCATTTAGCTGCCCAAGGCGAGACCAGCTGGCATCAGTTTGCCCTTGCCATCTTTGAAGAGGCAAAGGCTCTGGGTTATTCGTTGAGTGTTCGTTCGGTCGAACCAATTCCCACAGAAGCGTATCCAACTCCGGCTCGGCGTCCCTTGAACTCAAGGCTGGATACGACGAAGCTAGAGCGCGTTTTTGGAGTACGGCTTCCACACTGGCGTGAGTCGCTTCGCGAGTGCATGGTGAAGTTGTCTGAGTCCCAAGCCCCAAGGGAATAGTCAGAAAGGCGTAAGTCTCCGCTATGAAAGTTACAGATTTTCCGATTGAAGGGCCGAAACTGATTGAGCCGAAAGTTCATGGCGATAGCCGCGGTTTCTTTACCGAGAGATATCGGGAAGATCTTTTTCGCGAATTTGGACTGCCCACGAACTTCGTTCAAGACAACTACTCACGCTCTCAAGGCGGCGTTTTACGCGGTCTTCATTATCAGTTCGATAAACCTCAGGGAAAGCTAGTCACTGCGGCGACAGGGCGGATCCTAGATGTCATCGTCGATATTAGGAAATCCTCTTCAACCTTTGGTAAATCATTATCTGTCGTACTCGACAGCGGAAAGCCTACGTGGCTTTGGGTACCGCCTGGATTCGCTCATGGATTCTTGGTCTTGAGTGCTGAAGGAGCGGATTTGATGTATAAGGTGACGGCCTTCTATAACGCAGGCGGCGAAGGCGGTATTCGCTGGAGCGATCCTAAGCTAAAAATCGATTGGCCAACAAATGAGCCTCTAGTCAGTGCCCGTGATGCAAATCTGCAGTCATGGGACGAATATCTAAAAGATCCAAAATTCTGAGCGTGAATACGAAGAAGAATTCTTCTCTCTACCGCAACACTTGGCTCAACCTTTTTGGACAAGGTTTGCCATTGGTGCTCGCGTTTCTTCTCTTGCCGGTCATTCTCAAAATTATTGGTCCAGAGAGGATGGGCGTACTGACAACCATCTGGGTTGTCGTCGGCTACTTCCTTTTACTTGATTTGGGGCTTGGTCGGGCGGTCATTCATTTTGTAGCGGAACAGAGTGGCCTCGACAAAGACGGTGACGTTGCAGCATACGTGTGGCCTGCACTGGGTATCGTAGGTGCCGCTAGCATCTTGGGCGCCTCCTCGCTCTCGATAGCGGCTCCTTATCTTGTCGATTTACTTCTGAATGTCCCAGAGAATCTTCGTGCTGAGACTCAATCAGCCTTCGTGGCGATTGGTCTCTCTCTTCCATTTGTCACTCTAACATCTTGTCTTAGAGGTGTTCTCGAAGCACGCCACAAGTTTGTTGGTGCGAACGTTCTTCAAGGATTTTCGAGCGCCGTTAGCGTTCTGATTCCGTTGCTCATAGCCTTCTTTGCTCCGAATCTCGCGATGATTGCATGGGGGCTCTTTGCTGCTCGGGCGATCCTCTTAGCTGCGCATTTTTTAATGGCGGCTCGCGAGTATCCGGGATTGTGGGCGCGGCCAAGAACGACGAAATTAGCCTACCGTCGGCTTCTTCAATTTGGAACCTGGTCGACCGTAACGAATGTTGTCGGTCCGGTGATGGTGTATATGGATCGACTCGTTGTAGGCTCGCGAATCGATGTTGCTTTGGTTCCGGTTTATGCGCTTCCTCACGAAGCGGTGACACGACTTTTGATTTTTCCTTCGGCTGTTGCGCGTGCACTTTTCCCGAAGATGTCATCAGTTGCGACTCACGAGAAGCTGGGGCTTTCAAAGCGGGTGCTGTCGCTATCGACCGTCGCAATCTTCCCTGTTGCACTTTTGCTGGTTTACTTTTCAGAAAACGCTTTAGCGCTTTGGCTTGGAAAAGACTTAGGTCTGAAAGCTGCACCGATTCTCAAGGTTCTTGGCTTGGGGTACTTCTTCAATGCAATTTGCCACGTGCCGTTTATCAGGATCCAAAGTCTTGGTCGTCCTGACCTGACGGCGAAAGCCCACGTAGTAGAGCTACCGTTTTATCTAGTCATTTTGTTTGCGCTCACAAATTCGTTTGGCGCACCCGGCGCCGCTTGGGCATGGCTCATTCGCGTCTTCGTTGATTGCTTCATCATGTTTTGGTTGGCGGAACGACTGCAAAAAGGAGAAGGCTTCTGGAGAGAGCATTGGGGAGTGGTTTTGGCCGCCATCACTTTGTTGCCGGGGCTCTGGCTGAGTGACCTTTCGCACCGAGCAGTAGCTGCATTCCTCGCAGCAGTCATTTTTGGCGCTTTGTCGTGGAAGTATTGGTTGAGCAAAGATCTTAAAGCCTGGCTTTTTACGCACTTCTATCCAATCTCGGGGAAAGGAGCTTGAGACAATGCTTTCTATAGTTGTGCTCAATTGGAATGCCTGGGAACAGACCTTAAAATGTTTGGGTGTACTCGGACACTCGCGCGGTGAGTTCCATGTCGTCATTGTAGAGAATGGCTCACGAGATGGCTCTCGCGAGAAACTAGAACGTGGTCTCGAAAACCTGTCGGGGAATCAGAAAGCATTCCATCTTGTCGTTAGTGAATCCAATCGAGGCTTCGCTGGCGGATGTAATTTAGGAATTAAGCGCTCTCTCGAATTGGGCGCCTCGCACATTTTCTTGCTAAATAACGATGCTTGGCCGGACTCTCCTGAATTTGCGAAGTTGATGGATGTTATCGAGTCTCATCCTAAAGCGCTTATTGGATGCCTGACGTTAAATGCGGAAACCGGACGAGAGGAATTCACCGGCGCTTCATGGCCCGGAGTGCTTTTCGGCAACGCGAAATTCGCAACGCCAGAACCGAGACCGGAAGTTTGGGAAAGTGGTTACCTTGAAGGCTCTGCTCTCATTCTTCCAAAAGACTTCTGTGAGACCGCGATCCAAGAAAGAGATGGCGTGTTTGATGAAAGTCTCTTCCTGTACTGCGAAGACGTAGATCTCGCGCTCTACGCGAAATCTAAGGGTTTCAGGTGCCTCATGACATCGGCGTTTCCCATCCGACACATGGGTTCGCATAGTTCGTCTGGAAATCTGAGGCCACTTCCTTTCTACTACATCACTCGAAACCGAATACAATTAGCGAACCGCTGGCTTGGGCTGCCTTATCGTTTGGCTTTTCACTTATACTATCTCCCTTCGCGATTTCTTCTGGCAGTATGGAGACTCCTGCGAAACAGATCCGGTTCTAGTTTTAAGATTTTGCAAGCCGTCTCAGATGGCCTAGTAGACGGTTATCGTAATGTTAGAGGAAAATGGAAAAGGCATCTGGGATGAGAAGCGAAAGAATTCTGATCATCCATACATGGGGGATCGGGGATTGGCTTTTTTTCAAGCCGACATTCGATCATATTCGAGAAAGCTATCCTCATCATTCTATCGATGTGATTATTGGAACACCTGGAACGAAAGCGATCGTTTCGTTGGCGGAAGGGATTTCCGAGCTTCACGTTTTTGACGTTCGAAGTAAGCCGCTGGGAATCGTCAAAATCGCTGCGAAATTGTTCCGCAGAAAATACGATTTCTTGGTTTTTACTGCAGGGATCTCCACCAAAAAGGCTGACCTCACCGCTCTCTTGTTTCGCGCAAAAGTTAAAATTGCGCTCCGAACAGGTGAGTACACGCCGCATATTTTAAACGCCACATCGAATTACGATCCGACTGCTCACATGGTCGAGAACAATTTGAAACTCTTGAGTCTTATCGGATTGAATCAGCCGCGAGTTGGATTTCCGAAACTGGTTTTACAGGAATCAACAAGTCGCGCTGGTGAAGGTCATTTTCTCATTCATCCTGGTTGCGATAAAAAAAACGCTTTCAAGCGTTGGCCGACGGAAAGATTTGCCGATCTTGCTGAAGAACTACTCGCGAAAGGTGAAACCGTAGATGTGGTGCTCGGGCCCGACGAAGGGGACCTCGAAGCAGCATTCGATTCCTTGAAGGGGCGACAGGGTTTCCAAATTTTGAAGCATCTTAAGCTGCAAGAGGTCTTAGAAAGAATCAGTCGTTGTAAGCTCTTCCTCAATACAGATTCAGGTTTAAGCCATATTGCGGCTGCATTAGGAAGACCTGTGCTCACGATCTCTGGACCTGCCGATCCGAGAACCACGAGACCTTACTCGCCGCATTCGTTTCTCGTCGAGCCGACCATTCAACTTGCTTGTCGTCCATGTACGGTCCCGGGCGGCCGCCAGGGTTGCGAGGAGCGTCCCTGTGTTATGAGCATTGACCTCAAGATGGTCGAAAAACGTATGAAAGAACTCCTCGCGACGCTTCCTTCCTGATCGCTTCAGCATTGACTTTGACCTGGCGTGTCTGTTTTTCTGGGTGCCATTTTCCCTGTCTAGGAGATGCTTGTGCGCTCATTTCTGGTAACCGGTGGTGCTGGATTTATTGGTTCGAATTTCGTCGACCAGTTGATCGCCAAAGGCGATCGAGTGGTAGTTCTCGATGCCATGACTTACGCAGGTCACAAGGAAAATCTCGAGCCAGCATGGACGAAGATCAAATTCGCTCAAGGAGACATTTCAGATACATCGCTCGTATCTAAATTGTTGAAAGAAAATCAGATCACCCACGTCGTGAATTTTGCGGCTGAGAGCCATGTTGATCGCTCGATTACTGATGCAGGTTCTTTTGTCCGTACAAATGTGATGGGTGTGTTCTCGCTTCTTCAGGCGAGCTTAGACTATTGGAACAACCTTACTGCACAAGCTAAAGAGAGCTTCCGCTTTCTTCACGTTTCGACCGACGAAGTCTTCGGCACTCTCGGTGATGAAGGAAAATTTAGCGAAACAACTCCCTATGCTCCCAATTCTCCTTATTCTGCATCGAAGGCAGGAGGAGATCACCTGGTACGTGCGTGGTTCCACACGTACAAACTTCCGACTTTAACGACGAACTGCTCGAATAACTACGGCCCTCGGCAGTTTCCAGAGAAATTGATTCCACACATGATCAACTGTGCGCTCAGCGAAAAACCGTTGCCGGTATACGGGAATGGAAGAAACGTCCGCGACTGGATTCATGTGGAAGACCATTGCGCTGGAATCATGTCAGCAATTGAAAAAGGGAAACCCGGTGAAGCCTACTGCTTCGGAGGCAATGCCGAACGTCGAAACATCGATGTCGTGAAAGCGATCTGCGCTGCGCTCGACGAGCGAAAGCCGCGTTCGAATGGAAAATCATACGAAGAACTCATCACATACGTAGAGGATCGAAAGGGCCACGACTGGCGCTACGCTATCGATGATTCACGCGCGGAAAGAGAGCTCGGTTTTCGCCGAAAGTACCAGAGTTTCGAGGAAGGATTGCGAGCGACAGTGAGCTGGTATCTGGAAAATCGCGTGTGGATGAACGCAGTTCTCGCCAAGCCGAAAAGTTGATTCAGTTCTCGTACTGAATCGGTATTCCTCTGCAGTAAATAAACTCTTTGGCGTCAGAGCGTTTCTCTTGAGTAATCACCGGTTGATTGGTTCGAATATATTCGTTTCTAGCTTTCTCGCAAAACGACCGCTCTTTGTCTGGTTCGTTCCTATAATTGATTGTCTGTGAAACGTTAGCCGCCGCAGCCAACGAGACGATGATTGCAAGTGATCGCCTGTAGTACTGAGTGCGATAAACGGTCCATAAAAATCCGAGTGAAGAACTGATAAGTGCCACAGAGTTGATGACGTCGTGAGCGAGACTGCTTCGATAGATGCCGTATGGATAAAGTGAAGCAAATAAAAGTACGATGATCGAGATCCAAGCTCGGTCCGCTTTGAATCCATGTCCATCAATCGAGCTTTGAATGTTCCTTTCGATGAAACGCGCACTTAGCAGTGCAAGGCCTGGAGTCATTAGCAAATAGAGAAAGACATGTACCATGAAGTACTCATGGCCAATGAGCGCGTAGATGAGTCCTGTACCTCCGGTCAGAAGGACCGCGTGGTGAAAAGGAGTCAGCTCTCTCCACCTGCTGCGCCACCCGCTGAAGAATGTCTTTCCGTCGCCTCTGAAGAGTTCATAAGTCGCTAGAGCGGCAAAGAGGGGTGAGAGTAATCTTGCATTTGATGAGATGACGTTCTGGAAAAAACGGAGCGGCTCTAGAAGGCCTTTCTCTTTTTGTTTGATGTACCCAGGATTTAGAAGTTTGAGGCGAAGAAAATCGATGATGTCGGTTTTCTGGTGGAGCCACATCATCATGCCGAGAGCCATTGCGAATCCGAACACGGCCATGGCGAAAATTCTTTTCCTGCCTTTTCGGATATTGAGAGCAAAAAGCCAAAGCGGACCAAAACTGATGTAACCAGGCCAAGCGGTCAAACCTGCTGCGAGTGAAGCAAATCCAGCAGATGTGATCTGTCCGCGGAGTGCAAGCCAAGCGGATAAGAGAACAAAGGTGACCGTAAATTCGCTGATGAAGTCGAGATGAGTTCCGAAGTAGATGTTTCCTAGGAAAATACTTTGGAAAGCAGCGGCGAGCCACGGGAACAAGGGAGACGGTCGAGCCAACCTTCCTATGAAGAAGATCAACGCGATATTCAGAACGGAAAAAGTCAGAGTAAAGCCTCTGTACGCAGCTTCGGAGCTGCCAAAAACGGACGTCCAGCCCCACATTGCAAACAAGATCGTTGGCGGATGCGCGCGATAGTAATCGGGCTCGCCTGTCCAACAGCGGGAATGCGGAATACCTTTTGAAACTTCAAGTGGCGTGGATTTCAAGCATTCGGCGTACGTCGTTGTCCAAACTCCGCCGAAATTATAATGGTCATTCGTTTTCCATGGATCTGTAAAGCCGTAGAAGCGTGCCGCGATTCCGATAACAATTAAGACTTGGCAGAACCGGATCCAGGATCGCTCGGTCATGCGCGCGGCCAGTTTGCTAGATTCTTCGTAGCAAATGTTTTACCGATAAGACCTTTTGCTTCCATTAAGCTCATTGCTGCCACAAGTCCTAGAACGACCATGAAGTTATGGTTCGTCGCGCCTGCTTTGAAGTTGCACTCCGTGAAACCTCCGATGTGGAGTTGGACTTGGGCACCTAAACAAGCAAGGGTGAGCGCGCGGGCCCAATACAATTCTTTTGGTAACCGATTCCAAAGTCGAACGGTCAGCCACAAAAAGAATCCAATGAAGACCATGTAGGAGACGAAGCCTACAATGCCCATCCCTGATAAGGCCTGAATGTAATTGTTGTGAGCATGGCCGGTGAAAGGTTTTGGAATTGCGTTACAATTCACGTACTCGCATGCGCGAGTCTCGTTTTCCTCCCAGCCGATTCCTAGAAAGGGATAGTCTTTGAACATCTCCCAATTCATCTTCCAAAGATTCAATCGATCAGAGTTGCTTGTGTATTTAGAGTCAAAGAGGCTTAAGAGTCTTTCGCGAAATTGAACCAACCCAATAAACAGAGCTGTGAAAGCTGCTGCACCACTCGCTGCGACCCAAAGAAAAATTTTGCGACTCGCCAACCAGGCCATGACGAGGTAAGCGGCGGCCATCGCGATCCAACCACCACGAACGTAGGTCGTAATCAAACTTGCAGCCGTGAGTGCAAATACGGCTAACGAGATCCAACGCAGTCTTTGAGCAGTTTTTGGAAAGACAAAGAAGACCGCGAGAGGCAAACAGACATGTTGGCCGACGATGTACACGTAGTGCATCGGACTTCCAAAAAGTCCGGCTGACCGCCAAAGCGATATTTCTTGTCGAACGGCTAACGGTTGAACGGCTCTATGTGACCCTGGCCTTAAGAGATCGATACCGGTGAAGCTTTGAAAGATCGCGTAGCCGGCAACAACAGCCATGACGAAAAGAAAGAGCCGATAACCCCGAAGAGTCGGCGGAGCCAAAAAAAGAGCGAAGCTTGTACTGATCAAAAGGATGATCCATCGCTGGCTGCCAATGATGAAGACCTTATCGGCTTCTGGAGAGCCGTTAACAAAGATGCCGACAATAGTGACGAGGTAGAGCCCAAGCATCGCTTTCCAAGGAAGAAAGCTAAAGAGTTCTCCCAGTGATGCTGGAGAATCAGCCGGCTTCCGGAAGGCATACGACATTGTGAGTACGAACGTCAGCCATCCGAAAATTTCCATTCCCGCGATCGATGTCCAGGTAGCCACCAGATAAAGTGAGAGCGAAATCTGAATTAATCGACGGTGGAGGGTCATACGGGACTGTGTGGAGTCGAGACCAGCTACGGGAGACGCCGATTCGGTCGGATATTGAGTCATCGCCCTTTTCCAAACAGCACGACTCGGATCGTTTTCAAGACGATCGCTGCATCGAGCAGGAGAGAGTAGTTCTTAATGTAGTAGAGTTCGAACTGAAGCTTTTGCTGTGCATCTTCGACGTTTGCTCCGTAAGGATACATCACTTGCGCCCACCCAGTTACACCAGGCCGAAGAATATGGCGGAGGTTGTAGAAAGGGATTTCTTGCTCGAGTGTTCCTGTGAACTCCGGCCGCTCGGGTCGAGGGCCGATGAAGCTCATCTCTCCTCTTAAAACGTTGAAGAGCTGAGGTAGCTCGTCGATGCGTGTCGCTCGAATGAAGGCACCGATCCGCGTGACTCTAGAATCGCCGACCTTTGCCCACTGAGCTCCATCTTTCTCCGCGTCTGCACGCATGGAGCGGATCTTATAGACGGTGAAGAGCTTCCCATTTTCTCCCACGCGGGTTTGCTTGAAGATGAGTGGTCCAGGGCTTTCCAATTTTACGAGAATAGCTGCGATTAACAGGAGCGGTGACGACAGTATTAGAAGTAGGAGAGCGCCTGCCACATCGAAGATTCGCTTGAATCGCAGCCCGATCGGATTGTGCAAAAGCTGAAATCCTTGAGCCATAGCAAACCAGCTGCGCTGAAGATAAAAAACAGGAACTTTAAACCAAGTCTGCTCGTAGAAGTCTGCAAGATCGATAACTCGCACGCCCCGGAGACGAATCTCCATCATGATCTCAACGAGATCTTCAGGAAGATTGTTTCCAGCACAGACGATAATGCCCGACCAGGGTTCATTCGCTAGACGAAGGAGGTCGCGCCAAAATCCTTTGTGCTCAAACGAGAGCCCAGGGGGCCCTTTTGCCTTTTCATCAATGATAAGTGGTTGGCCGTCCGGTGTCAGGCATGAGAACAATCCAGCTAATTGGCTATTCGAGAGGTCTTTAATGAATGGACCGAGATTGTCGTTTGTACCGACGACAAGCCATCTCGAACGCTTGCTCCATTTGCGAAGCCATTTGCTTAACCAAAACCGATGGGTCGCAGCCCAAAAGGCGAATACAACTTGGGCGCCGATCAGAACGCCGCGTCCAATAATTCCACTGAACTCAACAGCCCCGCTTGAATATGCAAGGAGAACGATAACGCAGCCAGAGATGAATACTGCGCCAAGTGTTTGGAGGGGCTTCTTCCAGAGTGGCGTTTGAGGATCGAGCGAATAGAGATCTAAGAGATAAAGGCAAAAAAGATTTACCGTCGCAAACGACAGTACAAGCCCCGAGAACAAAGTTGTCGCATCGAAATGCCCAAGGCGAAGCGAATACGCGATACTATACGCCACAGCAATGCCGAGTAGATCCCCGAGAAAGAGAAGGCCCTTTCTTGAGCGATCTGAAGGTGGATGGGTGCCCATGCGGATTTTTAACTCTTTCCGTTGCGACCTGTCGAGTTGAAGTTATCAGACCTTGGTTGTTAACGAGGGGTTATCCTTGCCATCGTAAGTGCGATGATGTTTTTTGGGAGGACTATGAAGCTTCTTGTCACGGGCGGCGCGGGTTACATCGGGTCTCATACGGCCCATCAACTTGTCGATGTCGGCCATCAGGTCACCATTCTCGATAACTTTTATTCCGGGCATCGCTGGGCGGTTCCGGAAAAAGCACAACTGGTAGAGGGTGACGTCGGTAATCGAGAGCTTTTGGCAAGAGTCTTGAGCGATCAGAAATTTGACGGCGTTCTTCACTTTGCTGCTCACATCGAAGTCGGTGAATCGGTTCGCAATCCACTCAAGTACTACAAGAACAATACTCTCAATTCGCTTACGCTTTTCGAAGAATGCTTGAAAGCGGGCGTTCGTAAGGTCGTTTTCTCGTCAACAGCTGCTGTCTACGGTGAACCAACTAGCTTAGAGCCGATCAGTGAATCGGCTCCGCTCAAACCAATGAATCCGTATGGCGCTTCTAAGTTGATGACCGAAAAGATGCTGCAGGATTTGGCCGAGAGTTCGGGCGGAGAACTTCGTTACGTGATTCTTCGATATTTCAATGCGGCAGGTGCTCGACGAGATTTGAAAGTAGGCCAGTCAACGCCAAGGGCAACTCACTTAATCAAAACGCTTTCGGAAGTTGCAACAGGAGCAAGAGAGTCGATTACCATCTTTGGAACCGACTACCCGACTAAAGACGGTACTTGCATGCGCGACTACATACACATCGAGGATTTAGCTCAAGCCCACTTAGATGCTCTCAAATATCTCGAGGGCGGCGGAAGCTCAGACGTTTTCAATGTCGGTTACGGGAAGTCGTCATCGATTCTTGAAGTGATCAATGCTTTCGAGTCAGCAGCTGGAATCAAAATCAAAAGTCAAAAAGGGTCTCGACGCGAAGGTGATCCATCTAGTTTAGCAGCGGATAATACCAAAATTCGCGAGAAGCTTGGCTGGCAGCCTCGACATAATGATCTTGAGCTCATTTGCAAAACTGCGCTTGATTGGGAACGAAAGCTGATCGAGCTACGAAAAAAGTCGAGCAGTTGAGCTTGGTCTCCAAAGCCTGAAGACCATTGAAGCTGACAAATTTCGATTCAAATCAGGTCTCAACCAATAAATCGGCCGTACCCAATTTGTCGGGGCTTTGCCTCAACCGGAGTAAGGAAGCGCAGCGCTTGTTGCGCGAGATCCGTATCCGACAGGACGAAGACGTGCATGCCGGGCGCACCTTTGCTCTTTAGACGCTCGGTGAGCGTGAGGAAAGCTTCGAGCGATGCGGTCGGGTTAGCTTCCTTATCCGTTTCGGGAAGGATTTTGTTGTACCACTCAGGGATCGGGATGCCGAAGCGCGAAGCCATGCGGGCGGCTTGCGCGCGCGACTTCAGAAGACGCGTGCCTGGCAGGACCGGGATGTAGCAACGAGCTTTCGCGCAATCGTCTAGGAAGCGGCCGTAAGAGTCGGCATCGAAGATCATCTGCGAGATGGCGAACTCTGCTCCGGCATCAACCTTCTGTTTGAAGAAGCGGATGCGTTCTTCAGCCACGGTGTGATCTGGGTAACAAGCAACCCCAACACAGAAATCAGTTTTTTCGGGATCGTTGATCGCGAAACCTTTGCGCTCAAGGTAGCGGCCTTCGTTGAGGGCTTTGATTTGCTCAACGAGTTGGTACGCGTAGGGGTAAGAGCCTTCGCGAGGCGTCCAGCCCTCAACACCTTGAGGCGGGTCGCCTCGGAGCGCCAAGATGTTGCGGATGCCGAAGAGGTGATGGTCGATGAGCTGGTTCTCGACTTCTTCGGGGAGCAGATCGCGGCTTGTGAAGTGCGCGATGCAGGGTTTCCCGAAGTTGTCTTTGATCATCTGGGCGATCGGGAGGCTGCCTCCGCGGAGACTTCCGCCCGCACCTTTGGTGACCGCGAGAAATTGCGTTCCGCTCGATGTCAGACGATCAATTTGATCGTTGATCTCGTTAAAGCTTGAGCCGTTGCGGGGCGGAACGATTTCCGCCGAGAGCGTGAAGCTCGACTCATTCAGGATATCGGTGATTTTGCGATCAGGAGTTCGCATCGCCATTCACTCCGTAATATTTAGCATCGGGATGGTGGAACACGATGGCCGATACACTCGCTTCCGGATCCATCATGTAGCCTTCGGTCAACTGCACGCCGATGTCGGCAGGATGCAGAAGTTCGAAGAGCATCGCTTGGTCTTCGAGGCGCGGGCAGGCGGGGTAACCGAACGAGTAGCGCTTGCCGCGATACTTCGCTTGGAACCTCTCCATCATCGTCATCGAAGGTTGGTCGGGGAATCCCCATGATGAACGCAAGAACGAATGCAGCCATTCTGCATAGGCTTCCGCAGTTTCGATCGCGACGGCCTGAAGGATATGAGATTTGAGGAACTGACCGTCTGCTTTGAGACGAGCAGCTTCCTCGCGCACACCTTGACCGCATGTCGTGATGAACATCGCCATGCTGTCGGCAGGTCCTCCAACTGGAGAAAGGTAATCAGACAAGCAGAGCTTTTCGCCTTTCGATTGGCGATCGAAGCGGAACTGCGCGGCTGATTTTTCATCGCCAGGATTTGCGTAGAGATGGACCGTGTTGCCGAGTCCGGCCGCGGGGAAGAAGCGGTAGATCGCCTTTGTCGCCAAGATCGGCGAGTGAGCGTACTCCGCTTTGAGTTCTTCGACTTTTTCCCAAACGGCGTATGCTGAAGGATCTTCGGCCTTCACCGCGCGAGCGACACCAGGATCTTTTGCGATCTGGTCGAACTGCTTGGCCATGCGCGCTTTCACGCCGAGGTGGCGTGTGTAGAGCATCAAGGGATTCACGTACTTCCAGATTTGTTCGATCGGGATCTGCTTTTGGATGTGGCGCTTGAAATCCGGCGGTTGCGGGTTCGACTCAAGTACGCGCACGGCGTGTGAGCGAGTTTCCAAAACTTCGACTTTTGCTTTCGGAGCTTCGACAACGTCGGAGCCCGCGGCTTTGCGCTTCTCTTCGATTTCTGCAAGGAGCGTAGCGAACTGCGTTTTGTCCGAAACACGATTTGCGAGATCAAGACCGTTCATCGCGTCTTGCGCGTAGATCACGGCACCCGTGCCGTATGCAGGCAAGATGCGCTTTTCGGTGAAGCTACGAGAGAGTGCAGCGCCACCGACGAGGATCGGCGTCGTGATGCCTGCACGTGCGAGGTCTTCTGCTGTCGTAACCATTTGGTGAGCGGATTTTACGAGAAGGCCTGACAAACCGATCATGTCTGGTTTGTGCTCGCGGACGGCTTGGATCAATTGCTCCGGCGGAATTTTGATTCCGAGGTTTATGACTTCGTAGCCGTTGTTCGACAAGATGATATCGACAAGGTTTTTTCCGATGTCGTGAACGTCACCTTTTACGGTCGCGAGGAGAACTTTTCCACGCGATGTGATGTCGGCTTTTTCCATGTGCGGCTCAAGGAACGCGACGGCTGCCTTCATCACTTCCGCACTTTGAAGAACTTCGGCGACGATGAGTTTGTTCGCGTTGAAGAGCTTACCGACTTCATCCATTCCGGCCATGAGAGGACCGTTGATGACTTCGAGTGGTTTGCGGCCTTTAAGAGCTTCGGCAAGATCTTCGAGGAGGCCGTCTTTGGAGCCTTCGATGACGTAAGTAGCGAGGCGCTCATCGAGCGGGATGAGCGAGCGATCTTTTTTGACCGCAGCTTTACGCTCGCGGAACTTTGCCGCAAAGGCTGCTAATGGATCTTCGCCGCGTGAGAAGAGAAGGTTTTCGGCAATCTCGATGTCCTCTTGCGGGAGTGAGCCGAAACGCTCGAGCTTTTCGGAATTCACAAGAGCAAGGTCAAGACCCGCTTGCACGCAGTGATAGAGGAAAACCGAGTTCAAAACTTCGCGGCCAGCTGCAGGAAGACCGAAGCTGACGTTCGAAATTCCCAACACCGTTTTGCACATCGGAAATTTTTCTTTAATGAGGCGAAGGCCTTCGATCGTCTCGGGAGCAGATGTTCGGTACTGCTCATCGCCAGTTCCGCAAGGGAAGACGAGCGGATCGAAATAGATGTCTTCGGCAGCGAAGCCGTACTTCTCGGTGAGAAGTTTGAACGACCGCTCAGCAATTTCGAGTTTGCGCTCGCGAGTAACGGCCATGCCTTGTACGGGATCTTCGTCGATTGTGCCGACAACGAGGGCCGCACCGAATTGTTTTGCAAGCGGTACGATTTCTTCGAAGCGCTCTTCGCCGTCTTCGAGGTTGATCGAGTTGATGATCGCCTTACCTTGGCAATACGTGAGCGACTTTGCGACAACGTGTGCATCGGTTGAGTCGATCATGACGGGCACGCGAATCTTTTTAACAACGCGGTCGAGGAACTTCTCCATATCCTGGAGTTCGTCGCGATCCGGGTTGGCCAAACACACGTCGATGATTTGGGCTCCGGATTTGACTTGGAGCTTTGCGATTTCGGCCGCGTCTTCGTATTTCTCGGCCGTGATCATCTCTTTGAACTTGCGGCTACCGATGACGTTCGTGCGCTCGCCCACGATTACGGGGCGCATTTCGTCGGTGATCTCGAGGTAATCGACGCCCGAAAGGTAAGAGCGCGGCTCAAGCTTAATCGCGCGGGGCTTCTTGCCTTCGACCATGTTCTTCAACGCGTGAACGTGACCGTGGTGCGTTCCGCAGCAACCGCCAACCAAGTTGATCCAACCTTCGCTCACGAAGTGGTTCAAAGTGTTGGCAACCATGTCAGGCGTTTCGAGATAGCAGCCGTCTTCGTCAGGAAGCCCTGCGTTCGGCACGCACGCTACCCGGAAAGGCGAAAGTTTTGCGAGCGAACGGATGTGATCCGTCATGAACTCAGGACCCGTTGCGCAGTTGAGGCCCAAGTAGAACAGCTCACGGTGCGTGAGCGAAGCCATCAAAGCTTCGATTGATTGACCTGCGAGCATTGTGCCGGAACTTTCGATCGTTGCAGAAACTGCGACCGGAATTTTTTCGCCGCGCTCTTTGAAGAGGCGGTCGATCCCGATGAACGCGGCTTTGATGTTTCGCGCGTCATTACACGTTTCGAGGAGAAGGTAATCAGCGCCGCCATCGAAAAGACCGCGAACTTGCTCGTAATAGTTATTCGCGAGGTCTTCGAATGTGATGCCGCCCGTGAGCGACAGAGACTTTGTCGTTGGTCCGATTGAGCCCGCAACGAAACGCGTGCGACCGGGTTGATCAAACTTCGCGCAAGTTTGGCGCGCGATGTGCGCCGCACGTTTGTTGATCTCGTAAGTGCGATCGCCGATTTTGTATTCGTCGAGAACAACCGGAGTTGCGCCGAATGTGTTCGTTTCAACGATGTCGCAGCCGGCCTGAAGGTAAAGATTATGAACGTGCTCAACGACATCGGGTCGCGTGAGGACGAGATTCTCGTTGCAGCCTTCGAGTTCAGCTCCGCCGAAATCTTCGGCTTTTAGGTCAAGCCCTTGGAGGGCCGTACCGGTAGCTCCGTCGAGGACGAGGATCCGCGAATCAGCTTCTTTAAGCAGTTGAGACGTGCGCGCTGCCCGCTGAGCAGCCGTATACAAAGATGTCATTTAGGGATTCCAGTTCTCCCGAGAGCTTTGCTCGGGTGTTTTTAGCGGTTTTTCTGCGCACACTTCTCAAGGGCCTTGGGCCCATAAAGTGCGCCGGATTAAACGCAAAAACTCAAAATCAAAACCAATCCAGCTCCCAACATAGAAGAGTGGTGCAAAATGTTCAAGTGAAGGTGATGCGACATTTCATAAGCGCGCACGCTCGAGATGAGCGATCAAAACTGAGCCAAAGCTCTAGGCCAGAAGCTTTGCGTAGGACTCAACCGTTGTCGGAAGGATACGTTCAAAATCGAAATCCTTGCGGACCCGCGCCTGCCCCGTCGAGCCATAAACAGCCCACTTCGACTTCTCGGCTAAGGCCTTCGTTAAAGCTTGCAGGCAAGCTTCCGTTGAGCGCGGTTCAAAGAGCCATCCGGTCTCACCTTCGCGCACGACCTCGGGTGATCCGCCCGAGTTTGTTGCGAGGCAAGGGAGCCCAGCAAGCTGCGCTTCTAGCAGCGAGAGCGCAAAGCACTCTTGATAAGTAGGGAGCGCGAAGAGATCAAAAGCTTTTAAATACTTGAATGACTCAGGAACCGCACCTGGCGCATGAACGCGGCCTTTCAGATTGGCCGGAAGCTCCTCGATTCGAGACAAAATACGTTTACCAAACTCGACAGCTTTGGGGTCATCCGCTGTTGGCGGACCGATCAGCATCAAGTGAAGTCGCGGTTCCTCGGCCATTGCAGTAAGCGATGCTTCAAGGAGTTCGCGGGTGCCTTTTCCTTCGTCGATGCGCGCGACATTGGCAACGACGATGGCGTCCAGAGGTAGTCCAAGCGCACGACGAGCCTCATCTCGATTTAGAAAACCCGATTCGATTTTCGAGATCTCGCGCCCGTAATTGACGACCCGGATTTTGCGTCGTGCGATCGGGATGTAACGAAAGAGAGTTTGGCGAGCCGGTTCGCTCGAGCACCAAAGCTCGTCGATCAACGAATAAGCGATCGCGTGCAGCGGATCTTTTTTCGTATGGCTGATCCAGATGTGTGTTTGCAGAACGACTTTTGTCCGCGCGCGACCCGCAAGACGAGACGCCATCATTGCGGGCAAAAGAAAGTCGATATCCTGCGTGCTGTGGAGGTGAAGAATCTGCGGACGATCTTCTCCCAGGAGCCGTCGACTCATCTGCGAGAGGAATCGAAGATGTGCAGAGGTACCGGATTCAACCTCGAAAATTTTGAGGCCCGCCGCTTGTGCCTTCGCCGCCAACGGTGAACCTTTAAGAACAATCATTTCGATCTTATGGCCAAGCTGACTTTGGGCCGTTGCCATCGCAAGTGCGTAGGCTTCAAGACCCGAAAAGCTCGGCCGTGGGCAGACGTGGAGAATCTTGATCGGACCAGCGCTCAAGCGCGGCTCCGGTAAAAGTCATAAACGGTATCGACAACGAGGCCGATTTGCTCCTCATTCATTCCCCACCAAAGAGGCATGCGCACGAGAGTATCGGAGATGCGATCAGTTTGAGCGAGACTTCCCGAAGTGCGACCGTATTTGCGGCCCGCAGGTGCAGAGTGCAAAGGCACGTAGTGGAAGACGGCGCTCACGCCGCGAGCTTTGAGATGAGAGATCAACGCTGTTCGCTCATCCAAGTTGCGTGCGATCAGATAATAAATGTGACCATTGTGCTGACAATGCGAGACCACCTTCGGTCGCGATGCCGAGCCTTGCTTTTCGAGCGCCTCGAACTCGGCGTGGTAGCGATTCCAAATCGAAAGGCGCGCATCGGTGATCGCACGTGCGTTTTCTAACTGCGCGAAAAGAACAGCAGCATTCAGCTCGCTTGGGAGAAACGATGAGCCAACGTCCACCCAAGTATATTTATCAACTTGGCCGCGGAAGAACTGGCTCCGGTTCGTTCCCTTTTCGCGGATGATCTCCGCGCGATCGGAGAAGCGCGTGTCGTTGATGAGAAGCACGCCGCCTTCACCCGAGACGATATTCTTTGTCTCGTGGAAGCTCAAAGCGCCGAGATGTCCGATGGTGCCAAGCTCGCGCCCTTTGTATTTCGCGAGCATCGCTTGAGCTGCGTCTTCAACGACGATCAGGCCGCGACGATTTGCGATTTCCATGATCGCATCCATTTCGCAGCCCACGCCGGCGTAATGAACCACGAAAATCGCCTTTGTCTTTGGTGTGATCGCGGCTTCGATCAGTTTTTCATCGATGTTCAAAGTATCTGGGCGGATATCAATGAAAACGGGGACCGCACCACGAAGCACAACCGCGTTTGCGGTCGAAACAAACGTGAATGACGGCATGATAACTTCATCGCCAGGTTCAAGATCGGCCAGCAAAGCGCCCATTTCGAGAGCGGCTGTGCATGAGTGCGTCAAAAGACTCTTTTTTACGCCGAGATTTTCGTGAAACCACTGGTGACAACGCTTCGTGAAGGGACCGTCGCCGGAGAGATGGCGTCCTGTGAGGACTTCTTCCAAGTAAGCCATCTCGCGTCCTTGGACGGGCGGACGGTTAAATGGGATCTGAACCTTTGACATTCCGAAGCTGCCTTATCATCTCTATTGATTCTGAAGAATCCAGGAATAACACCCGGTAAGG
>SYLX01000143.1 GCA_005808505.1 Bdellovibrionales bacterium
CAAAGGCGTCGTTAAGTAACGGCGCGAGTTTCCGAATGACTCATGCTGATAAAGCGTTGGATCCGCGGCCATGAGAAGTGTCCGCGGTGAAACGTGATCCGCATCAAACTCCTCGAAATCACCTCTCATTGCCTTCAAAGCAACGCGCTCACACTCAATCTCACGTGCCGTGCGGAAGCCAAGCCGACGGAAGAACGCGATACCCGGACTCCAGCCCTGAACCGCTGCTTGCAGCAAGAAGCCCGCAACGACTCCGCTCATCCAATGCCAGCGTTTATTCACGGTTGTTCCGAGCGTAAAACCTGTGAAGGCAATCCCTGCGGAAAAAGTCTCTACCATCCGGTCGATATCCCATTCGCGGTTGAGTTCTTTCAAACGCTCCGAGATCTCGCCTTTGTGGATCATGTAGTGCGAGATGCGCGTTTCAATCTGATTGAGAATTCGCTGATTCACACGGTCGGGCGTATGCATCGCTACGCGGTCGACGGTTGAGGGAACTAAGCGCTTGGTGTTCACGGTAATACCTCCATCAAGGCCCGTATTCTGGGAACTCGTGGAGCAAATTGCCTTTCAGTCTTGTCGAAATTTTTTCGCCATAACGGCACACGCGGCGTCTTGCCACAAAATAAAAACGCCACTCGGATCACGAGCGGCGTTCATAGCGGAGCTTTGAGAAAGTGAGTTACTGTGTCACGTTTCCGCGCATGCCAGCGCCGGTTCCCATCGGATTCGGCATGGGTTGCTGGGAACGGAGTTCTGATCCGGCTGCCGTAGTTTCATCAGGGAAGTACTTTGCCTTTTTTTCGCATTCGCTCGAGATGCGCGCAAGCTGCACGAACGTCGCGATCGCATCGTCGCCTTTTTCTTCGAGACGATCCGATGTTTTCTGACCTGATTTACCAGGCATGATGCCGCCAATCGGTGCGCTACCGCTTTCTTGCTCATACAGATAAGTCTTGAAGAACTTGTCTGCCGACTCACGGCTCAAGAGACGAAGGCGCTCGATGTTGTTGGCTTCTTCTTTCTTGAACTTATCGTCGATCAATTTCGAGAAGACTTCGCGTAAACTATTTGCCGTCGCCGCGCACGCGACACTCTGCTGTTTCAGAGCCGCGAGAGGCTGGCCGTTTCCGACTTTTTCGAGTCCGCGGCAAAGCTCAGGAGTCACGGTCATGCAACCGCCGAGGCTCCGAGCTTTTAAAATCGTGTAGCTCTTGAACTGACCCACGCAGATCGTGTGTGAGACAAGTTTCTTGTGCTCATCAAGGTGCGCTGTCTGCATGCCCTGGCGAGTGACATCGACTTTTGCTCCTTGCGTGGTGCCTTGGCCGATTTCATCAACGTGGAAACCACCATTGCTCGTTTCAACGCGCAGGCGGTAGTTGGGGTTCGCTGATTTATCCTCAACCATCTTGGGATTTTTACGATAGTCGATGTTGTATTGCTTGTTGTTCGACAAGACGACGGGAACAAGATCGTTACCCATCTGAATATCGCGGTTGTCGATCAAACCTGTGAAGTTCAGCTCAGCGTGAGCCGCGAAGGGCAAAGCGAGCAAGCTCAGTGCGAGCGCAAAAGTAAATCGCATCTATTCACTCCTTGGACGTCCTCAATTTGTTTGAACTCTTTTAGTGTAACAAATGAGCAGTCGCGCGAAATGGATTCCTGCGATTCAAAACCTATGTCGGGCTACCTTGCGAACTTGTCTGCCTATAAGCATACAAGTTTGAAAGCGGACTTCTAAACGCGATCGGTTCGCGCCCAGAGGACATGATCTGCCAAAACTAACCAGGTCATCGCTTCAAGCACGGGAATCGCGCGCGGAACGATACAAGGATCATGGCGACCCTTCTTTGCGACATCGAGTACGCTCGACGTTGGTTTGAATCCGACTCGTGCGATCAAACGCTCGCCCGTCGTGATTCCGCCGCGAAGGCCGCCGTAACGTTCGGCACTTGCTCCGGATTTATGAAACTCAGAGCCCTCGGCTTGCGTAACCGAAAGGCCGTCACCGATCTCAAGCGACGCGGTCGCGCCGACACTCATGAATGCTTGAGCGAGATCCGCTTTCAATTTGTGGAACACCGGTTGACCTAGACTTTTCGGAACTCCGTCGATCCAAATTTCGGCGACGCCGCCGTAGCTCTTTCCTTCGGTCTTCGCGTCACTCAAAAGCTTTTCGACAAAAGCTTGCTGCGAAGCCGATGGGAAACGCGCCACGAACTCATCCGCTTGGACCTTCGGCTTGTTAAGAGCTCGCAGGTCTTTATCGGTGAGCGTGAACGGACCGATCTGATGAGCAAAGCCACGAACGCGAAGCTTCGGTACAAGTTGCTTCAACAGCATTTGCGCAACCGCACCTCCCACAACACGCGAAACGGTTTCGCGCCCTGAGGAGCGACCGCCTCCCCGTGGATCCGAATGACCGAACTTCTCGCGCCAAACATCATCGGCGTGACCCGTTCGCGGTTTTTTCGCGATCTCTTTGTAGTCGCCTGAGCGGGCGTCTTGATTGCGGATGATCACGGCAATCGGTGTTCCAAGAGTTTTCCCCTCGTACACACCGCTGAGAATTTCGGGACGATCCGCTTCGCTCCGGCCCGAAACAATTTTTGATGTCCCAGGTTTGCGGCGATCCAGCTCGCGAAGAAGAAGAGCTTCATCCCACTTCACGCCCGCAGGAACTCCGTCGAGCACGCAACCAAGAGCCGTGCCGTGGCTTTCGCCGAAGCTCGTGAGGATAAGTCGTTGGCCAAAAGAATTTGCGCCGCTCATGACTTCTCCCAGAACGCGCGCTGTGCTTTAGCTTGCGCGCAGAACATTGCAAGACCCGAAGCGTATTTAGCACCCACACGCAGCGCGAATTCGCGCCCAGGAGAATCATCAGAATAGTTGAGATCAATCACAAGCTTCGGTTTCCAATTCGCGGGAGGTTCCTGACTTCCCGCTCGTGCGCGACCAACGGCCCAGATCACCGTTTCCGGTGAAGAAGCACTCGCGACTTTACTTGCGTCACGACGGTTTTCACCGGTGCGAGCGGAGAAGAGTTCCGCTTGCGGCAACGCCTTCTGCACGACGTTTAACGTTCCTCCACCACCCCAAACGGCAGTAGCGCCAAGTGGTCCGAGAGTTTTCAGTGCTTCTTGAAGACCCGCAAGATCGGTGTTCGTTCCTTGCCACTTGCCTTGGCGCCACACTAGCGTGTTCACGGCCTTCAGCGTCTCGGCCGTCGGGTCTTTCTCAGCGAGCGCATACGCTTTTTCTTTCAAAGGAGAAGTGACGGCTGCCCAGCGAAGTCCCATCTCGCGAAGAACTTCGACAGCGCTTTGATCCCACTCTTCTTCGCTCACCCGAACGCTAACGACTGAATTTTTACGCGAATCAAAAAATGCGAACTGCTCAATAGGCGTACGGCTGTGAGAAACCGGGTCACCAAGGACTGCTGCGAACTCCGCTCGCTTGTGAGCGCGACGCCATTGAAGAAGCGTCGGTTGATCTTTTCCGGAGCCGTCGGATTCGCGGAAGAAATTCAATGCCTGATCACCGAGCGCAAGCGTTCGAAACCACGACCAGCGCCCGTCTTCCGACAAAGGGAGAAACGCTCGCTTCTCAGGATCCTGCTTATGCCAAAGCCAACCCTCGCGAAGTTCAGCGAAAGTTTTCACCGGGAGTGCTGCTTTCAAGAGACCGTCACCAGCTGATTGCAAGCGGGTCAATGCTTCCGCAAGTGTGCCGGTACGTTCATGAAGTGAGCGGAATGTCGGTTTTGCCCAGGAGCAATCTCCCATCTCCATTGGCCAATCGAAAGCGAGCTGGTGTTTCTCCACACGCTCACGCGAGGACGCTTGGCGGTCCCGTGCGCGGAAGCTCATGAGGATCCGCTCAGGTGCAACGATGTCGATGACACGATCCATTTCTTCCTCAGTGAGAAGATCATCGCGCAGCTCAAACCACTTGATGCCCCAACGTTCACGACGCTGAAGAAAATCAACAAAACGATGCGGTTTGAGGTCGGTGGGGAAAATCGTCAGCGCTCCGCCGAGGTTCTCGAAACGATCTAAGAAGAAATCGCCTTCGGCGGCTTCAGGCTCTTCAAGTCCCTCATCGACAATCAAAACTTCGTCGGCGCGAGCTAAATACGTTTTGTTTCGTCCGTCAAAACGCTCGAGATACTCTTCGAGCGCCGAGACCCGCGGATTCAATCGGGGTCGATCCGTGAAGATGCGGCCTTGCGGATCACTGACCCGTCGAACCCAAAGAGTACGCCAAGATTGCGGAACTTTTGTCGGACTAAATCCCGCACCGAGCGCAAGAAACACTCGCCCGTGAACAACACTTAGTTCATCGAAAACATCGCGCTCTTTTTGGCGAAACGCCGCTTCACCGTCCGTTGCAAAAATATCGGCAACCGTTCGTCCGGTTCGCTTCTCGATCTCGCGATCGAGATCGAAACAATGCACGTCACGTCCCGACTCGCGGAAATAGGCTTCGATCCGCTTTAGCAACGATGTTTTTCCTACTCCGCGGTGACCGATCAGTGCCGTGCGCATCAGCTTTCTCCAGCAATTGTCCAGAACTCAGGGAAACTTTTCGCCACAACGTCTTTATGCAAAATCTCAATGCGGTGCCCGGCTCGTCGAGCAACGGCAGCCGCCATGGCCATACGGTGATCGTGCTCGGGATCAAAGCTCACCGGCTTGCCTTGAGGAGCGGCCGCCGGTTTGATCTTCATTCCGTCCGAAAGAATTTCGACTTCCGCTCCCATCAAACGGAGAAGTTCGGCACTCTTTGTGATGCGCGCTGATTCCTTGTGAACCAAATGCGGTGCTCCCGTTAACGAAGACGGTGAATCCGCAACCGCGCAGAGAACCGAAAGAACTGGAAAAAGATCCGGTGAGTTTTTCAAGTTCCACTGCACGCCTCGCAAGCTCTTCGGTTTGCGAATCGTGATTGAAGATTTTGATCCACGAACTTCCACGCCCATCGCTTTTAAAATGTCGGGAAACACAGAATCAGGCTGCAAGCTTTTAGCTGGCCATGATTCAAGCGTTGCTTCTCCATCGACTGCGGCAAGAGCTGCGACCGCAAAGGCGGAGCTTACGTCCATCTCGGCTTGAACGGTCTGAGCACGCACTCTCGCGCCGGCAGGAATCAAGAGAGCGCTGTTCTCCTCCACGCCTAACCACATGCCGGCGCGTTTTACGATCTCGAGAGTCATTTGGAGATAGCCTTGCGAGACAGCGTCGCCTTCAAACTTAAGCATCAAAGGATCCGGTAGATCCCACGCACTTAAAACCACCGCGCTCGCAAACTGACTTGAGATCGATCGATCAATGACGATGCCGGTATCGGGAATATCCCAACCTTCACCCTCGATGACCAGAGCGCCAGGTTCAAAGCGCACTTCGCAACCAAGTTGTTCGAGAAGTTTTGCGATCTCTTGTTGAGGTCTCTCGAACAAACGCTCTGAGCCGACAAGCCGGTGCGTTCCTTTGAGGCGTGAAGCACGAAGCGCAAGGAAACGGAGAGTTGTTCCCGCAGCTCCGCAGTCAGCCGGAAGCCCAAGACGAATCGCTTCGATAGCACCCTTCATCTTTTCGACATCATCGGCAATCGAGTCGCCATCGATTTCAAAACGCGAATCAAAAGAGCGAATGATGAGCAGTCGATTCAAAATCGATTTTGACGCCGGAATCGTTCCGCGAAAGTGGAAGGAACTCATTTGGCCCACCCTTGTCTTTTCGCTTCATTCAGAATTGAAGAGACCGAAACGGACTCACGGCGAGTGCGTCCCCACTTCTCAAGGAAGATGAACGTCACTTCACCAGCGGCCGCTGACTTTTTATCTTTTGCCAGAAGCTCGACGAAACGTCTCGACCGAATAAGCCGCGGATGAGGCTGGATTTCCATCACCTCGAAAAGCAGTCTCCTTGCACGATCGGCATCTCGGGACTTCAAGTAACCGCGCTCTTCGCTGTAATCCAAAGCGAAGTACAAACCTTGGCCGACCGCAGCTCCATGCGAGAGACCTAAATCAGCTTCGATCACGTGACCAACCGTGTGACCAAGATTCAAAATCTGCCGAATGCCGCTAATCTCGCGCGGATCTTTCTCAACGACCTTAAGTTTTGAGAGGATCGCGGGTTTCAAAAACGCCCAGAGCAAATCTTCGCCGCGGAGTTTTGAGGACTCAAGCTTCTTTGTCCAAGCTCCGCCGTCGATAAGCGCGATCTTTCCGAGCTCCCCCATCGCATCTTCAATGCGGGCGCGCGGTTGGCTCGCGAGAAGTGAGCGAATCAAAACCACTTGCGAGGCCGGATAGAAAGTGCCGATCTGATTCTTTGCGCCTGCGAAGTTGAGCGCAGTCTTTCCACCGTGGCTTGAGTCGATCGCAGCAAGCCACGTCGACGGAACATGGATCAGTCGCACGCCACGTTTGTAGATGCTTGCGAAAAATCCGGCAAAATCGCCAACGGATCCTCCGCCGATTGCGAGGACCGTCATCTTCCGCGCAGGAAAATCTGCCGATAGGTTTGCGAGTTTGGTCAAATGAGCCGGAAAAGCTTCGATGTCTTTGAGGTCCTCGCCAGAGACCACGCCATAACGCGCAGGAAAATTGCGAACCCAACCGCGAAACTCCTTCGAGACCTTTTCGAGAATCCGGTCGTAGATGACGAGTGTATTCTGGGACTCAAGTTTAGAGTCGGCGAAAGAAGATGAAAACACGAGCTGAGAGTTCAAGAATGAAGCCGCCATTCGACAGCCATTCTCATCGCCCGAGGCTTTCTTTGCAACTCTCTGGCAACTTATCGGCTCATAAACTTGCTGTCAGGATTCCGTCGCGACGAGCGATTTCGGGTTTAGAGCCTGAAGCTTCACCCGCCTTCAGATCAGGTGCGTGCAGATGACACGCAGAACGACGACCATCGACTTCGTAAAGCGGCGGCCGGATGTCACGGCAAACGAGCATCACGTAGGGACAACGCCCTTGGAATGGGCAACCTAACGGAGGATTCAAAGGAGAAGGCAACTCTCCCTCGAGAGTGGCGCGAGGTCCCTTCATTGCTGTCAGATCCGGATGACTCGCAAGCAGCGCCCTCGTGTAGGGATGCTGTGGGTTTGCGAAAACCCGATCTCGTGGACCCTTCTCCATGATTTGCCCGAGGTACATCACGAGAACGTCGTCCGCGATGTGGCGAACGATTGAGAGATCGTGCGAGATAAACAGGTAGCTCAGTTGAAACTCGTCCTGAAGATCCATGAGCAAGTTCAAAACTTGAGCTTGGATCGACACGTCGAGCGCCGAAACTGGCTCATCGCAGATGAGAACTTTTGGCTGCAGCATGAGAGCGCGCGCAATCCCGAGACGTTGGCGTTGTCCACCGCTGAACATGTGCGGGTAACGCTGCTCAAATTCGGGACGCAAACCCACTTTTTGCATCATCTTGCGAGCGCGATCGTAAATTTCGTCTTTCGAGAGGCCTCCTGCGATCACCAGCGGTTCCGCGATGATGTCGAGTGCTTTCTTTCTCGGGTTTAGCGACGAGTAAGGATCTTGGAAGATCATCTGCACCGACTTGCGCCAATCCGCAGCCGGTAGCGCACTCATTGCCTTGCCTTCTAAGAAAACTTCTCCGGAGGTCGGCTCTTCGATGAGCATGAGAGTTTTCGCGAGCGTACTTTTTCCGCAGCCCGACTCCCCTACGACGGCCAAAGTTTTCCCGCGCGCGAGACTGAAACTCACGCCGTCGAGGGCCTTTACGGCCTTCGGCGCTTTGAGGAAGCTTTTCACTTCGTAGTATTTGCGGAGGTCTTTAACCTCGAGGAGTGGGGCGTTGGACACTTGGTTCACTCTTTTGTTTTCGAGTTGTCATTAGACGGCTCGTCCGTTTTTTCGTCGAACTCTTTTTTCGCGGCACCGTAGGCCATCTTGAGTTCGACCATCGCTTTTTCGAGTCCGACCTTCATCTTATCCCAAGCCCGGCCCGAAGTTTTCGAAGCGGCATCAAGACGACGAGACAAAATCATGCGGCGCTTTTCAAGCGAGTCGAGTTGCTTGTTCAATTCCACTTTTGCTTTGCCCGAAGCTTCGCCGACTTGCGTTTCCAATTCACCGATCTGCTTGCGGATCTTGGAGAGCTCATCTTCCATATCTTTCTTAAATTCCGCGCGGTCCGTTTGCCAGTCGGTGTTCGCAGCGGCTTTATCTGTGGCCGCTAAGCTTGTCGACGTCATCATCAACGCGACGACTAGATTGAAGACCAAAACGAAGACCAGAACAGAGAAGAATCCCTTCATCTTATGCTCCTTCAACGATGGTTAATTTCTAGAGGGATGTGACATTTCACTTTAGCGCTGTCGATCTCGTTCACTTTCGGAACTTCGGCACGGCAGCGATCGACCGCGTACTCGCAACGTGGATTCAGCTGACAACCCGAAGGCCGCTTCAGAAGATCAGGCACAAGTCCTGCGATCGTCGGAAGACGCGTGCGGAACTCCGAAAGTCCATGGCTTCCCGGAAGCGAAGCCAAAAGAGCCTTCGTATACGGATGCCGCGGATTCTTGATCACTTGTTCTTTTGGACCCAGCTCCATCGCGTGACCCGCGTAGAGAACGAGGATGTCGTCCGCCATCTGCGCCACAACTCCGATGTCGTGCGTGATGAGGATCAAACCCATCTTGCGCTCGGCCTGAAGTTTTTTGAGTAGCGCCAAGATCTGCGCTTGGATCGTCACGTCGAGAGCCGTTG
>SYLX01000144.1 GCA_005808505.1 Bdellovibrionales bacterium
TTCGACAACTTTTATCAACCGGGTGAGCGTTGGCAACACGGTCTACGAAGCTAGCGAGTGGGTGAAACCATGAAACTCGCACTAGCGATCGCAGTGATACTGTTGTTTCCAAATTTGCCTCTAGCAGAAGCCGCGAAAAAACCTGCAGCCAAACAGAAGAAAGTTGCGGACGCAAATCCAAAACTTCCCACGAAACTTCCTGCCTACAAGGGGAAGAAAAAAGTCTCGCTCGACTTTGAAAACAACTCGGGCACTCACGTGACGACGGTCATTGCTCGCACGCCGCTCCCGCTTGAAAAAGCGCTCGATGATCAAGCAGCCGCTCGCCAAGCCCAAAAGCCTTTAGAAGAAGTTGTCGTGAAAACTCCTTCGCGAGTTGAACCTTCTCCTAAGATCGAATTTCTTCCGCAGCGCTCGCAAGAGCTGGAGCCAATTGAAATTGCAATCCAAACTCCGGCTCCGCAAACACAACCGGTACGCCCACAGCCGACTTCTCCCGTCGCGAAAGCTCCTGTTGCTAAAGTCGAAGCTGCCCCGCAGGTGAAACCAATGGCTCAACCTGCGCCTCTTCCAGCTCCGGCTGTTCAAAAAGCCCTTCCACCAACTGCATCTCAGCAAGTTGCACCGGCGAAAGCACCTTCAACGACTCCGGCGGTCACTGTCGTAACTCGAACTACCGCACCAGATCCGCTGACGGCTCGTCCCTTTCGCCTAGCCACCCGCACTTCTTACGTAAGCGCCAAGTACAGCGATCTCGAAAGTCGATTAGAAAATGGGGCGACCACACTCGGCCTAGGTCTTTTCTACGCAATCGATTTGAACATCGAAGGTCGGCTGAGTCTCGAGCTCGGCCATGGATTCGACCAAGAAGTAAATCTGCAAAACACTCGCATGAGTCTCGTTCGCATCGACGGCGTCTACTTCTTTATGCCCGGCACTTTCCAACCTATGGCTGGTGTAGGCTTAGGTTACGCGAGTCACAATGTTCGGAGTTACCGCTCTGTTGATGGCTCAACGATCACGTTCAAAGAACATTTAAAATCGGGCTCCGCACTTCTCGCTCCGTTTGCTGGCGGGCGGATTCACTTCAGCCCGACTGTGGCGCTCGACCTCAGTCTGGAATACTTAGCGTTTGTCGGTGGCGAATCCGCAAGCTCCCTCGGAGGCCTAACTTGCGGTCTCAATTTGAATTTCGAGATTTAATCGCTTTATCCAAATACTTAGATTCCAATTATCTATTTTCCAAAAGAACCTAACTTCCCCATAATGGAAACACGGAAGGCCGTTACCTTCTGGCGAAAGCTAGGTGGGCAAGGCGAGAACAGAGACGGGTCATTCATTTGACCCTCGTCTTTTGGTTGGCTTGACGGATCTGAAATCGGACCGATTTTGTTCATAAGGGTCCAGCCAAGGCCTTCTGATTCTCTACCCTGCAGATCGTAAGATCTTGAGGGAGAGATTGAGATCGATTGAATAGGAGTTCGACTAGCTTCGAACAGGAGTTTTCCAAATGGCTATGTTTAGACGTTTCGCGTTTTTCATCGGGCTCAACATCTGCGTTGTGCTCGCATTGAGCTTGATCACGAGCCTTCTCGGTATCCGCCCCTACTTAACGGCTCAGGGTCTTAACTACCCGATGCTGATGGCATTCTGTTTGGTCTGGGGTATGGGTGGTGCGTTCATCAGCTTAGCTCTCTCGAAAGTGATGGCGAAGTGGATGATGGGCGTAAAGATCATCGATCCGCGCTCCTCAAGCGGAGAAGCTCGTCAGCTCGTTGATACCGTTCACCAACTGGCTCGCCAAGCTGGTCTTAAGAAGATGCCTGAAGTTGGTATCTACGACTCTGCTGAAGTGAACGCTTTCGCAACAGGTCCCTCGAAAAACAACTCACTCGTTGCGGTGAGCACAGGACTTCTCAACAGCATGGATCAGCGATCTGTTGAAGGTGTTCTCGGACACGAAGTCGCCCACATTGCAAACGGCGATATGGTCACGATGACGCTTCTCCAAGGTGTCGTGAACGCGTTCGTGATGGCGGCGGCTCGAATTGTGGCGTTCGCAATTTCGAACTTCTTGCGCGGAGACCGTGATGAAGAAGGCGGCGGTATCAATACCCTCGCGTTTTACGTGATCACGTTCGTCCTCGAAATCGTGTTCATGCTCTTTGGTCAGATCTTGCTGGCTTGGTTCTCGCGCCAACGCGAGTATCGCGCGGATGCCGGTGGCGCTCGCTATGCGGGTCGCGACAAGATGGTTTCGGCCCTCCAGTCGCTGCAACGTGTTTCCAGCGTGAACTACCAAGTGGCGCAACCTGAAGGTGCTGCGGCCGTCGCGAGCTTAAAAATCTCGGCGACAAAAGGAAGCAAATTCCTTTCACTCTTCTCTACGCACCCTGACCTTCAAGATCGTATCGTGCGTTTACAAAAAGGCGCGTAATCGATCGCGATTAGATAAAGACAGAGTTCCTCCCCGTCCCCTCCAATTAAAACCCCGGCTCCTCTCACGAGGACCGGGGTTTTTCTTTTTCGAAAACGAAGAGCTGAGAAGAAGGCGGCTTTACTTGCGTTTCAGGTAAAGAACCTGGAGCAGCCGACCTTGAGAATCCATCACGTGAACGGGTTGATTTTCCGAGACGTAAACAACTTTTGTGACGGGCCTAGCTAGCGGAGCCACTCCGGGAGGAGCCGTTGGTGCAGGTGTCGCCGCAACCACGGGTGCCGCTGCCGGAACAACAGTCGGTGCTGCCTGAGCCGGTGGCGCCAATTGCGCTTTCGTTTCTCCGTCGGCTTGGATATCGATCCACAAAAGATCAACACCAGCTCCGAGCCCACCTTGTGCCTGAATGCTCGCGTCGATCGTGGCAGCCCCGTTACTCAAACGAAGTGCGACTGCCGCACCGACACCGACTCCTGCGGCCGCTCCACCGCGAACGGCGACGTAGCGACCAAGTAACGCTTCAGGCCCTTTCGCAAGACCGATTCCGGTTGCGCCGCCTGAAATCGCGAGTCCCGTGACTCCAAGACCTGCGCCTGGACCACGCGCCGTAATTTTGATCGGAATGTGCTGGGTAGCTCCGGTTCCGTAGTCGTAGCAAGAGATCTGACCCTTGCCGTAAACATCGGTGAAGCCGACTCCGAGATAGATCGATTTTCCGCTCGCTTGAAAACTCAAGTTACAAGTGAAGAGGAGCGAGGAGACTTCCGCCTTGACCGGAGTCGGGGCGATCATCGCGCCGCTCATCGAAGCCGCCGCGAGGAGAGGGAGAAGCGATCTCATAGAATCTCCTTAAACCTTAAGAGAGAACGTCGAAAATTGTGTCGACCAAGGGCTTATAGCAAACCTTCCTAAATATACAAAACGGTGACGCAAAAAGGGTCGCTGGCCCTAGGAACCATTTTCAATCGCTAGGTGAAGAATACACGGCCTCTTGCAAATCGCTCTGATAACCTGATGGAAATGCGGCGCTCGCCCCTCTTAAAAAAATCATTTTCGCATTTAAGTTCGCTCGCAGCGGCGTTCGTTTTCTTTTTCATCTTGAAGGCTTCAGCACAGGACACTTTGCGTGTAAGCGCAGAGGCCTGCCCCACGAAGAATGAACCTGCAATTCCTGTTTCGCTTACGTTGAGTGGCGGAGTTTCGCTCGGCGCTTACCAAGCGGGTTATCTCTATTACACAAGTTTAGTCTTCCACGAAAATCCTGAGCTTCTCTCGGCGAAGCTTTTGACAGGATCGTCTGCCGGAGGACTCAACACTTTGCTTTCCATTCTTTCGTTTTGCGGAAAGCCCTCACCTGATCCTAAACAAAGCGCTCTGTGGGAAGCCTGGATGCGCCTGAAAGCCGAAGATCTCGCAGGCCCTGCCGGAGATCGACGCGCGCTCGTTCCACGACGTGCTTTTTTAGAGATCGCCGATGGAATCCGTGAGGAATGGAACAAAGGTCTTCCCCGCACGTGCGACATCGTAGTGGGAGTTTCGGCAACGCGACTTCGTCCGCAGCCGGTTCGCCTCTCTGATGATCTTTCTTTCGGAAAACAGGAAGAGAAGTTCACCCTGCGTGTCCGCGGGCGCGGCGAAGGCCGACCTCCGCTTGTCACGAACTACGTCAACGCTCTCCAAAGTGGAAGCCAGCCTCTCCTTGCGCTGACTCCGAACAACGATGAACAAAACTTTGAAGCGCTTCGCGACTTGATGTTTGCGACGTCCGCTTTTCCGCTCGTGTTCTCTCCGCAGAAGTTAAAGTACTGCGCAGCCGACCCCTCCGCCGTTCGCTGGATCCACGCGGATTACCCGCTCACTTGCAAACCGAATGAGATCGAAGAAGCTGAGTTCTTAGATGGTGGAATTCTCGATAACCGTCCTCTCGGTCTCGCTGAGAAACTCTCACGCACCGGCTTAGAATCAAAACGCTGCGAGCCCGCAACTTGGAAAGAAATTCCGCAAATCACGCAGCGCTCTCCTTTAGCCAACGATAGCGTGCTCTTTCTCTACTCGGACATTAATTCTCTCGCTTATCCGACCCGTGGAGACGAGGGAAGACCCGAAGCGGATCTTCTTCCCTTCGTGAATGCGTTCATCAATGGCCTCTATGAAACTTCACGTGCGAAAGACACGCTCGCCGCGTTTGAAAACAATCCGCGCCTGGCGGGACAAGTTGCTGCCGCAAAGAATCTTTATCCTCGTGCGGGTGACGCGCTCTTCGGATTCTTTGGATTTTTTGAAAGAGATTTTCGCGCCTTCGATTTCTATCTAGGGATGTACGAAGCACGCGAGTTCATCGAGTCTCGTCTTGCGAAGTCGCTTTACCGTGGCCAACAGCCGCTGGCGGCGCGCCTTCGCTTACCCGAGGGGTCACTGGCGAAGGGAGCCGGATGGCAAGCTTACCGATGTGTGGCAGCTCGGCTGGAACAAAATCTGGGCTCCGCGGAAGCTTGCGTTGGGAATCGCAATCTCATGGTTCTCGCCGATGTCAGCCTCGCGAGGCTTCAGGCATTCTGCGAGCGCGCGGAAACATCCATCGCCGATACATCTTGCGTTCGGTTGAAACGTTCTCTGCCGTTTCGCCGTGAGCGAGGCGAAACAGATTTTGGCTACACCCTGCGACTCCTCGCCCGACTTGACTTCGAGTATCGTGATTTGGGATTAGCGCCTGAAGAAGCCGCTTCTGCCGCAACGAAAATTAAATCCGGCGCGCTCGCATCTCTTTTCAGAATTGCGGATTCTCAACCCGCCGATGATCGCTTGGTGGCACAGGCCTCAGCCCCTTTGCTCTTCAACTCACTCGAACGCCTGCCCACCGAGAACGAAACGTTCGTGACTTGGGGCCCGGCCTTTAAGATAGGAGTTACGCAGCTCCAATCGAGCCGCGATTATCCGCCGCCATGGCGTGCATTAGGTGTGATTCAACTTCAAAATATGAATGCGTGGTTAGGGCCGGGAGCCGGTTCGGTTTCGCCAGCACTCCTTGCTGGTTTTGAACGCTCGCTTTTTTCACTCTCAAATTCATTCTTGCAAACGCGCGCACGCATCCTCGTGGGCTATCAGTACAGTGCCGCTACTGATCCGTATTTTAGTGGTTGTCGTGAAGGTGAAACTCCGAAAGCCGCTACATGCCGCGGGATCGTGATCCAACCTGGTTTCAGTTGGCTTGTGCTCGAGAGGCTGCGACTTGATCTCGAAGCGCAGGCACTCCCCTTTCATGACGGCCAGCTTCCCTGGCAAATACTCCCTAGCCTGGGATTCCAATTCTACTTCTGATCCACTCAGGAAAAAGCCTCCGAAAAAGCGGAGGCTCATCAGAAACAAGGCTTACATGTAAACGCTTGCCGGCTTTCCGGCGCCTTCGATCCCTTCCACAACCATGGAGCGGCTCGGCACTGCGTGCTCCTCAAACTGCTCACTTTCGGTTGAGTGCTCAAGCGCTCCTGTTGAAGCTTTTCCTTCACTCACCGTCATCAAGACGCGATCAAAATAACCGGTTCCGACTTCGCGTTGATGTCGAGTCGCCGTGTAGCCGGCTTTCTCTTTTGCGAACTCGGCTTCTTGAAGATCCACGTACGCCGGCATACCTTGCGCGGCATAAGCTTCTGCGAGAGCAAACGAGTGATAGTTAAGAAGATGCCAGCCAGCAAGGGTGATGAACTGGAATTTGTAGCCCATCGCCGCTAATTCTTTTTGGAACGTCTCGATTGTTCGAGCGTCGAGGTTCTTTTTCCAATTGAAAGAAGGCGAGCAGTTATAAGCGAGCATCTTGCCTGGGTATTTCGCATGAATCGCTTCGGCAAATTCACGCGCCTCTTTCAAATCCGGCTTCGAAGTTTCAACCCACAGAAGATCCGCGTACGGAGCATAAGCAAGGCCTCGCGCGATCGCCGCAGCCATTCCGGGTTTTACGCGGTAGTACCCTTCGCTTGTGCGTTCACCCGTGAGGAATTCACGATCGTACGGATCGATATCACTCGTGATCAGCGTAGCTCCGAGAGAATCGGTCCGCGCGATGATCATCGTCGGGACGTTCAACACGTCCGCCGCAAGTCGTGCCGATACAAGCGTGCGCACGAAAGCGCTCGTCGGAATCAAAACTTTTCCACCGAGATGTCCGCACTTCTTTTCGGCAGCGAGCTGATCTTCGAAGTGAACTCCCGCAGCACCTGCCTCAATCATGTTTTTCATAAGTTCAAACGCGTGCAATGGTCCGCCGAACCCAGCCTCTGCGTCGGCAACGATCGGTGCGTACCAATCGTGACCGCTGCGTCCGCCGCCCTCGACTTTTTCAACTTGGTCCGCGCGCGTGAGCGCGTTGTTGATTCGACGAACAACTGCCGGAACACTGTTTGAAGGATACAAGCTCTGATCCGGATACGTTTGCGACGAGAGATTTGCATCCGCCGCCACTTGCCACCCGCTGAGATACAGAGCTTTCAATCCGCCCTTTACCATCTGCACCGCTTGCGCACCCGTCATCGCGCCCATGGTGTGCACGTATGTTTCGGTGTTCAAAAGATCCCACAAACGAAGAGCTCCGCGCTCGGCTAGCGTATGCTTCACCTGAACGGAGGGTCGAAGTTTCAGAACTTCTTCTGCCGAGTAAGGGCGCGTGATACCGTGCCAGCGACGATCGCTCGACCACGCGGCTTTCAATCCCTCAGCTGTTTGAATGTTTTCTCTGATCATGATGTTTCCCTTTCGTTGAGGTTCAGGCCGCGGACGTAAATCCACGAGCTTTCTGTTGGATCAGCAGTCAAAAGCTTGTTTCTCAAGGATTTGGTAAGCCGGAAGCGTGAGGAACTCTTGGAACTCCTCGCCCAGCACGAGTGTCTCGAGAAGTCGACACGCTTCGCTCAAGCGACCGCGTTCGGCGTGACCCGCAAAGCGGGCGCGCTCGTGATCAAGACGTCGGCGGAACTCGTGACGAGTGAGTCTTGTGCCTTCACGCAATGTGACTTCAAACTTCACCCACTGCCAAAGCTCGGCGCGAGCAATTTCGGCGGTGGCCGCATCTTCCATCAAGTTATTAATTGCAACTGCTCCCATGCCTTGAAGCCACGAGCTGATGTAGTGAAGAGCTACCGAGATGTTGTTGCTGACGCCTTCTTCGGTCACGCGACCATCGGGAATCGCGCAAGGCAGAAGATCAGCGGGAGTGACGGCAAAGCCTTCTTCCGCCAGAA
>SYLX01000145.1 GCA_005808505.1 Bdellovibrionales bacterium
CAAAGCCCTCAATGCGTCACGCACGAGCGATTTGGAGCTGTGACGCTTTAAAAGCGCTCGTGGACTTTGAGGCCTACAAACACTAAGATGAGGCCTCTTGGCGACTTGTCAACGCGACGGCGTTTTGGGCTGACGTGTTGACCCCAAGATTGGCCGAAGATGAGCCCGTGGTGAATGCTTGTTTAGCCAGGAGCCCTAGGCCATCAGGATCAAAGAGATCAGGTTCAAAGAGACCAGGGTCACTGACCCAAATTTGACAGGATACCGAGTGGACGCAGCGGATAACGCCAATCAATCTAATTCAGCTTCGAAAGCTGAACCGAATGCCGAAAAGGCTGCAAAGCAAAAGAATAAGCTTTCGCGCAAGTTGCGTCTCCCACCGGCGACGAATGCTGGCGACCCCATCGTGAGACCTTACTTGCCCAAACGCCATCGTCGCAGCATCAAAGCGGATCGCGTTCAAGCTGCGGATCTCGCACGCTACGACGTCCGTTTTTTCTGTGATCAGTGTTCGCACTTTGATTCGACCAACGCTCGCTGCACGATCGGCTATGTTCCGCAACACACGCAGCGCGAACAAATGGCACTATATAATCTGACCGGATCACTCGCTTTCTGCCGCTTCATGGAGATCGACTGATTATGACGGCAGGCGAAGGAGTCGGTAGCCCCGCTTCTTGGATTCTTCCTGCCACTCTGATCGGACTGGGTGCGGCCGGCTTGGTTGTTACCTACCGAATCGCAAAAAACCGGTCTCGCAAAAAGATCGAAACGCCGACGACGCCCGAGGCCCTCGAGGCGTTAGTTCCAGATTCCAAATTCGTAGACGTCAACGGAGCTCGTATCCACTATATTCAGGCGGGCGAAGGACCTGACGTGGTCCTCCTCCACGGAATCGGTGCATCCGTGTTTATCTGGCGGTTTGTGTTCCCGCTCCTTCAAGTTCGCTACCGGGTCACGGCCATCGATCTTCCAGGTTTTGGCAAAAGCTGCAAAGAAGCCAAGCGCGATTACGGCTTAGATGCGCAAACCGAGATGATTGCGCAAACGCTCACGACTCTGAACATCAACGAACCGCTCATTGTGGGAAGCTCAATGGGAGGAGCAATTTCGCTTTGGCTAGCAAAGCTGTATCCTGAGCGGTTCAAAAAAATTGCGGCTCTTAGTCCAGCGACCGACCGAAGTTTGGTTCCGTCGGCGGTCCAACATTTCGCAACGGCCGCGCCCCTTTTGCGAAGAGCTCTGAACAAGAGAACGATGCGCGCGATCTTGGGCCGGGTGCTCACGCGTCGAGACCTCATCACGGAAAAAGTCGTCGACGCTTATCTCGAGCCCTTCCTCGATAAAGGAGACGGGGTTCGCGCATTCTGGTCGGCAACCTCTCTTCTTTCAGATCGCCGCCTTCCGAGTGGCCTCAAAGATCTCGCCGCAAAGATCCTGATCATCTACGGAGAGCGCGACATGATGGTGCCTCGCCGAAGTATTGACCGACTTCTTAAACTCATTCCAAACGCGCGATTGCTCACGCATCCCGAAGGCGGCCACCACATCATGGAAGATGAGCCGCAGTGGATTGCCGACGCTTTGGAAACCTACCAGCAAGAATAATTCGACGATAAGAACTGACCAGTAAACCTGACGTATTTAAAGCTCCTCATGCTCCGCTCGACAATTTTTCGGCTCATCGAAAGTCTTGATCTGCCTGCGTGAGCGTTGATTTTTCGGCTCGTCAAAGAGCCAGGAGAGCCTCGACCTCGATCGGTCGATCGTCGGGTTTCCAAGGCGAAAACGCGATTTTTCCCTCGTACGGAGCGCTTTGCTGGACGCGACTTTCCTCCGATTTTGCATCTTCGTCCTGTCAAAGCTCTCGAACCGGTCTCATGTCCTGTCAAGAATCCACCCCCGAGCCCGAATAGTTTCGCGTGACCGCTGATGTGAAACCGCAACACTCCCTGGAGTGAGCGACTTCATGAGTCAGGTGGTCCGATCCACTAGGTGCAGGAGCGCCAGGGGGTTTGGTCAGACTCTCTCTCGATTGATCAGAAACTGAGGAAGGAGGCGCTTCAAGGAAGAGTTTTTGTACAAGGATGAAGATTGTTTCTCACACGATCGTACAAACATGGCTCGGATGCCACGCCCCGCGCGCAAAACAAGACGGGGATGAATACACAAGGAAGGAATTAGAAATGAAATTGATTAACGGAGGATAATAATGGGTTTTCGTATTTCTACTAACGTCGCTTCTGTAAACGCACAACGCAACTTGAACGAGACGCAGTCCAAGGCTCAAAACAGCATGGCGCAGCTCGCTTCCGGTAGCCGCATCAACAAAGCTGCTGACGATGCAGCAGGTCTCGCTATCAGCGAAAACATGAAGGCGCAGATCCGCTCGACTCGTCAAGCGAACCGCAACGCTGCTGACGGCGTGTCGCTCGTACAAACAGCTGAAGGTGGTTTGAACGAGATCGGTAACATCATCGTTCGTTTGCGTGAACTCGGTATCCAAGCTGCTTCTGACACTGTCGGTGAAAACGAACGCGATTTCATCAATAAGGAAGTCACGCAGCTCAAGGACGAGATGCAACGTATCGCTCAGGTTACTACTTGGGGCAAAACTAAGCTCCTCGACGGATCGACTCCGACTTACGACTTCCAAATCGGTGTTTACAACAACGAAGGCGAAGACCGTATCTCTTACGTCGCTTCTGAGAACACAGCTACGATCGACGCACTTGGCTTGGCTGGCGTTGACTACACGTCGAAAGAAGGCGCACAAACAGCTCTTTCTTCGCTCGATGAAGCTCAAACTAGCGTGAACCGCATGCGCTCGAACCTCGGTGCTCTTCAGAACCGTTTGACTTCGACGATCAACAACTTGGGCGTCGCGGAAGAGAACCTCTCGGCTGCAAACAGCCGAATCCGCGACACGGACGTAGCGGCTTCGACAGCGGAAATGACCCGCAACAGCATCTTGCTCCAAGCGTCGACTTCGACTCTTGCGCAAGCGAACCAAAAAGATCAATTGGCTCTCAAGCTGATCGGTTGATTCTGGTTCCGACGGACGCCTCGCCAAAAAGTGAGGCGTTCGATCTGTAGAATCCAAAAGACAAACTCAGCCCGGATCATTGATCCGGGTTTTTATTTTCGAGTTTTCTTTTTCGCCCGGCGTTTCAATCTCGCTCGCGAATCGTCTGAGGACTCGACAGATTTTTCCGACGTTTTCATGTTTTTGACAGTTGAAACGTTGGTCCTGTCGAAACGATCGACAATTCGAACGAGTTAACTCCAGTGATTCCGCGGTATTAGATTTAAGTCCAGTCCGGGTGTCACCGAAAGGTTCACTGTCGGCCCGCAAGAATTGGGGCTCGGCGAGGGAGAAAACCATGACACGCAAAATCAACATTACTCAGAAAACGACAGCAGCCCTGCTCTGCACTTCGCTGCTCGCGTTGGCAGCTTGCGGAACTCCTTTCACATCGACTTCGGGCGAAGGCTTAAACAAATCTGGTGGTAACACGACCGTCGCCCCCACGACCCCCGCTCCGAACACTTGGGAGAACTTCAAGATGGAGGGCTCGGTCGATCAAAAATCGCAGCTTTTCGCTGGGGAAAAAGCGGTTGATATCGACAAAGCTACGAAAGAACTCGTCCTTCGTTTGCCGATGCTCGCAAACCCTTACCTTGATGGTTTGAGCATCGCGGGTCCACTCCCGGATCTTCCGGGCGCGTCGATTGGTCTGGAAGCTATGCCCGACGGCGGCTCGGCCCTCGTTCTGCGGCTTCCTCTTCATTACGTTACTAAGGGCGTCGATTTCCTTGAGCCTGCGCGTCTTCCGAACGGTGATCCGCTTCCAAAGATGCCGGCGAGCGAGCTCCCTGCCCTGGCTATTCAATTGAGCAATCTCGGCAAAGACATCAAAGCCGCTATCTACGTCGGAACGTCGGCAGTGGGAATTTTTGTCAACACTCCCTTCAATCCTTACCTCACGATTTCCGCGCCGATCCGCAACAAGGACGGAACTAAGACCTATGGATACGTTTCGACGGTTCCCGTAAAGGGAACGAACGACGGTGGATTCTTCCTGTCCTTCGTACTCCCGAACGATATCGCTCGCTTCATCGACGACCATCTCTAAGACTGAGTTGTTGAGAGTTGAAAACAACTTCCAACTTTGAAGCGCGCCGGACTTCCGGCGCGTTTTGTTTTTGTCACCTTCGAATACCTGGGCGCAGAAGGCTTTCCCAGCGTTGAAAAGCGCGTTTTGCCCAGGGGATTCACCTAGGACCGATTCCGTTTTTTGCTAGGCAACGCCAGAAAATTTAGTTTACAGTGAGACCTGCTGGAACCAGGGCGCTGACTCAACTTCAGAGCCACCGCTCGACGGAATTCGTTTGCATTTAGCGACAGCATTGGCAGAGAGTCGTCCTTGTTCGTTTTTGGATTCGGAACTGGAACTTTTCTAGAACCCGGATTTATGGAATCGGCATCGAAAGCGTAATTTCCCGGCGGCGCAACTTTCGCGTGCAGCAGCTTCTCGATCCCGACGATTGCTGGAAGACGGTTTGAAGACGGCTCGTAGACGGACAGACGGCGAATAGAACTCGACGACTGACGAACACTGAAAGAGTTAGAACACCAAGAGTTGAATTTTGAAGTGTTGAGACACCCGTTAAGACACCGAAGATCACTTTAAGAAGATCACTCTAAAGAGATTGAAACTGCGCTAAATTAGCTCGAAGGAGAAGCGAGAATGGCGAAGAAGAAAGCGACTAAAAAAGCCGCTAAAGCAGCACCGAAGAAAGCAGCAAAGAAAACCGCTAAAAAAGCTACGGCGAAAAAAGCCCCTGCTAAAAAAGCGAGCAAAAAGGCTCCCGCGAAAAAAGCGGCGAAGAAAGCCACTAAGAAAGCGGCGCCCAAGGCAGCTCCTAAAGCTGCGAAAAAAACAGCGGCGAAGAAAGCTCCCGCAAAGAAGGCCGAGAAAAAAACGTCGAAGTCTTCTGAGAAAGAGACGATGACGAAAGCCGGTCTCGGCGGCGTTGCGGGCGGAATGGCTGGCGGCGCGATGGCTGACGAAGGTTACGAAGGCCACGACGAAGAAAACGAAGGCCTTGAGGACCAAGAATCGAACGAATCGGAAGACATGGAAGACGATCAGTTCGCTGAAACTGAAATCGAAAGCATCAACGATGATGACGACGACGAAGATGATGAAGATTTCGAAGGCGGCGACGACGACGAAGGTTACTTCTAAGTTTTCTTGCTCGCTTCTCTGATTCAAAGAGATCGAAATAAAAAAGGCGAACCGGATCCGGTTCGCCTTTTTGTTTGGCCTCGCCTCTGAGGCCCTCGCCTTCTGTCGGAGTCGGATTACTTTACCGGCTTCGAGTGAACAGCGTATTTTTCAAACTCACCGTACTCGTGGAGTTTGTTATAAAGCGTCTTGATCGTGATACCCAACGCGTTCGCGGCTTGAGTCTTGTTGCCGTCGAAATAGTTGAGAGCCTTCAGGATGTAACGCTTCTCGAGTTCATAGAGAGTGACTGTCGGATCGTAATCATCCGTCACGATCTTCTGCTCAGGGTTCACGATATTTTCCGGAAGGTCTCCGGGCATGATCGTGTGACCGTCAGCCAAAATCTGCAAGCGTTCGCAAACGTTTTGAAGTTCACGAATGTTACCCGGCCAGTCGTAGCGCATGAGGATCTTCATCGCCTCTTCGCTCATCTGACGACCGCGGTTCAAGATGCGGTGGCTTCCGCGAGCGAGGAAGTGCTCGACGAGAAGCTGGATGTCTTCCTTACGACGACGGAGCGGCGGAGAGTGAACCGTGATCGTGTTGATCCGGTAGTACAAGTCTTCGCGGAAGTTGCCGCGCGTGACTTCTTGGTCAAGCTCGCGATTCGTTGCCGAGATCAAACGGATGTCGACTTTGATCGGGTCTTTTCCACCCACGCGGAAGATTTCGCCTTCTTGGATGAAGCGGAGAAGCTTCGCTTGGATGCCGGGGCTCAACTCACCGATTTCGTCGAGGAAGAGTGTTCCACCGTTAGCCGCTTCTGCGAGACCGATTTTGCGAGTGTAAGCGCCGGTGAAGGAACCTTTCTCGTGACCGAAGAGTTCGGACTCAAGAAGAGTTTCGCGGAGCGCACCGCAGTTGATCGCGACGAAAGGCTTGTTGCGGCGGTTTGAACGATCATGGATCGCACGAGCGATGAGCTCTTTGCCTGTTCCCGATTCGCCAAGAACCAAGACTGTCGCGCCTGAGGGCGATACGCGATCGATCATTTTCATGAGCTGCTTCATGACTTCAGATTTGTAGACGATCGTCTTTGTATCTAAACTTTGAGAAGAGCGAGTCTCCTCGGCAGCTCCAGCATTTTGCCCGCCAACAGGGAGCGTGGCGCTGGTAGGAAGGATCGGGGTGCTTTCGATCTGTGACATACGTACCGCCTTATAGGTTGATCGACAGATATGGGTTTTCAGTTTTCTGGTTCATGTCAGCGCAACCGATTTGGACAAACGTCTCATTTCGATACGCCGCGTTACGGAAGTTAAACTAAACGCACCGTGTTAGAAATGCAAGGAACTTTTTGCAGCGCGCTAAATTATTTACCCTAGTGGTGTTTGCATGAGCCTAAAAACGGCTTTTTCGCCCCGCCCTGATTTGGCCCAAACGGCTTCTAAGTTCTTGTTTTTTATGAGTTTTGTCCGATCCGCATCGATCGACACCATCCGCTCCTACCGAAGTGATTTGCGCCAAGCTTTTGGGTTGAGGGAGGAAGAACTTCCACGCGTGGAAGAGATTCAGGCCGGCTCTGAACCGAATTCAGGGACTAGTTCGGTTGGTCTGCGCAAGCCTTCAAAGCTCGAAGAGACCTCCTTAATGGAGACCTGCCGAGCGGCCCTACATAGTTGGGCGAACTTGGCTCCTGCAAGTCGGAATCGAAAGGCTGCGACATTAAAGAGCTTCCTCGGATGGTTATATGAGGAAGGAGCGATCGACCGCGATTTGGCTCTCCATATTCACTCGCCTAAGGTCCCGGTGCGGCTTCCGCATCATCTTTCTGTGGATGAGGCGATGGCCTTGCTGAAGTCGCTTCAGAGCGGCGTCCAGAGTGCGGGATCAACGGAAGAGCGGTTAAAAGCGGAGCGCGATCTTGCGTTAGTGCTACTTCTTTATGGAGGTGGCTTACGCGTAAGCGAAGCGTGCGCTCTGACTTGGGCCCAGCTGGAAAAATCTGGCCGCGTCGCGCGCATCAAAGGTAAGGGCTCAAAAGAGCGATTGGTCGCGTTGCCACCTCTAACGGCTTCCGCGGTGATGAAGCTCCCTCGAAAAGGATCGTTTGTTTTTGGAGAGGCCCCGCTTTCCACGCGAGTTGCTTACGAGATTGTTCGCACGCGCGGAGCACAAGCTGGACTTCTGCAACCCCTGCATCCGCATGCCTTGAGGCACAGCTTTGCAACTCACCTACTTTCGAGCGGCGCGAACTTGCGGACTCTCCAAGAGCTTTTGGGCCACCAAACGTTGCAAGCGACGCAACGTTATACTCATCTCGGCATTGATCAACTGGCGCGAACACTTGAGAGCTTTCATCCTTTAGGAAGTGAGGCGGGAACGTCGCCTTCGGCGAAGAAGCGGAGATCTTGATTGGCAGCCATATTCGCGTCTGTATAGGATGCCGACTTACCTTAGATTTTGGACCCGCAAGAAAAAGGCCTTTTCGAAATGAGCGGCAAGAAAACGATCTTCTTTGATCGCGATGGCACGTTGATCATCGATATGAATTATCTCAACGACCCCGAGAAGATCTTTTATCTTGAAGGCGTTTTTGAAGCGCTCGGTCGCTTGCGAGATGCGGGTTTTCAGTTTGTGATGGTGACCAATCAAGCCGGGATCGCAAAGGGATTAGTGAGCCCTGCGAATTTGGAGGAAATCCATCGCCGAATGATCGCCGAATTTGGTCGGCACGGAATTCAGTTCGCCGGAATCTACTTTGCTCCCCAACCGAGTGACAGCGATCATCCGATGCGCAAACCCAATCCGGGAATGTTGCTCGCGGGAGCGCGCGACCATGGAGCTGACTTAGCGCGAAGCTGGATGATCGGAGATCGCATGAGTGATATCGAAGCGGGTCGACGCGCTGGATGCCGCACGATTCTTTTGGACGGAACAGATGTTCCTTCTCAGTCGGCCTTCCCGCCTCCCACTTTCGTTGCGCGCGATGTTCTGCACATGGCCGAATTTATCCTCGCGAATGATCGCGAGTGAACGATCGTGAGGCGTCTCAGATCGGGACGCCTTAGGGCGAGTCGCCGCTTGTCGCTAAACCGGGCCGACTCCGTTCTCTGTTGAGATTTGATCAAGTTCGTTGGCTGGTACTCCGAAAAATACAAGAGACTTCAGTTCTTTCTGACTGCGACCTCTACCGAGGGAGTTTGCGATGAGAAGCCTTGCTGTTTTCATGGGTGCCGCTTTGGTAACGCTTGCGTTCGATTCCGCTCGCGCCGCCTGCGGACAGGTAGAAGTTGCTAAAGGCGATATCAAAATCCAGTCGGGGCAAACAAAAACGATTGAGGCCGCGAAAGTAGGCTCGAAGATCTGCTCCGGCGACACGATCATCGCGGAAAAAGACTCACGCGCGAAGCTGAAGATGGAAGACGGGAACGAGCTCAACATCTCGCCTGAATCCAAGATCGTGCTCGAGACATACCAATACAATCCCGCCGAGAACAAGAAGAAGGTGATGCTCAACATCCTTCAAGGCAAAGTCCGCGCGGCGACTAAACAAGAGAACATGTACAACGACAAAGCTAAAGACGGCGCGGCGAACACTTTCCAAGTTCGCACGAAGTCGGCGGTCGCGGGAGTTCGCGGAACAGACTTCTTGACAGGCTTCGACGCGAAGACAAAGAAAACGGAAGTTTTGACGTTCAAAGGTCAGGTCGAAGTCGGACAACTCGGACCCGGCGGTAAGATCGTGAACTCCGTGATGGTTGGTGCTGGTCAACGCTCGGAGCTTGCGCCTGGTCAAAGGGCTGCGCCGCCGAAGCCAGTTGAAGCAGGTGAGTTCCAGCAACTGAATTCAGATTCAAAGGTGGATTTGGGATCGAATAGTGGTTCGGGTTCGGCGCCAGTGGCTGGTGCAGCTCCTGGACTCTCGAGTGGAGACGATAAAAAAGGCTCCGATCAGGCCAAATCGCCTTCGCCAGGCGGCGATCGAGCTCCTGCATCGGCGCCGGCTTCTTCGACTCAGCCGAAAGGCCCTTCGATGATCGGCGCGGATGACTTAGGCAAGGGAGATAAAGCTCCGGTCTTGCCGCGAAATATAGAGGGAACCGGTCCACGTCTACCGCCCGTTATTTCCAACAATTCCAATTTGCCCAAGATCGACTGCCCTCATTGCATCGACGCCATCCAAAAAGGCAATACGAAGGTTAACCTGCGGGTCCGCATCGAGCAGTGAGCTTCTGCTGAGAGACCCAGCCCAAAGGTTGGGTCTCCTCACATCGTTTTAACATTCCCACCGCAACAGATAGAATAGGGTCACACCTCTTGATTCGACTTCAAGGAGACCCTGCCCGTGAAGCTGCGCCGTCCGCTCGCGACTCTCAATCAGTTCTGTTTGTCCGCAACCGCGCTTCTTTGTTTCGGTGTTGCGGCCTATGCCCAAACGCCCACAGCTCAGCCGGCAAAGCTCCCGGAAAAGAAAACAGCCGCACCTGACGCCCCCGCAACCATCGAAAATAGTCGCCGAGTTCGCGGATCGCAGGTTGATCCTTCTACGGCCCTGCGAGTGAACTACGGATTCAAAGCTTGGAACAAAAGCCCCACGCAGGTCGATTCAGCTTCCATCCTCATGAGAGAAGGATCTTCAGGCCGTCTTGTGCAGATCAACTTGGTGGAAACGGATCCTGATTCGTCCGTATTCTCGGGCCTCTACTCGATCAATTGGCAGAACATCGAACGACTCAAGACTGAGTTCTATATTCCGCCGCAAGATCTTCTCGAAACAAACGAAGGCCTTAAGAAACTTTCGGCGATGATCACGGGTGGCCAATTGAAGCGCAACCCTTTCATTTTGCGCCGAACTCCGAGCGGCGCGCAGACGATCGAAGTTTTCGATACGCGCGAGCAGGCGCAAGCGGCACTGAAAGCCTACCGCGCTGAACAGCAGATCGCGCTTCAAAACAAAAAGATCCCTTCAGATCAACAAGTTGAAACTGCAAAACTCGCAGCTGATCTAAAAGAGAAAGAAGCCGCCGCAGCGGCGGTGGCGGAACGCATTCGTCTCGAACAGCTTGAGGCGAAACGCATTGCCGACCTCCTCGCACGCGAAGCGGAACTCAATGCTCAAGAAAAAGCGCGTCGCAAACAAGAGGCCCAACAGCTCGCTGCCGATGCACTGGCGCTTTACCAAAGCGAGAAGTATCCGGAAGCTACTGCGAAATTTGATAAAGCGATCGAACTCGATCCCGACAACAAGGGTTACTACTTCCAATACGGCGTCTCGCTTTACAAAACCGAGCAATTCAACCGCTCGCTCGTTCTCTTGAACTTGGCCGATGGCCCACAAGTCAACCAAGTTGAAAAAGACTACTTCATCGCCTTGAACCACTTCCGTTTGAAAGAATACGACAACGCTCTCGCGAGCTTCGACAAAGTCGTGGCGGCGAAGAACGCGGAGATCAGTCCTTCGGCGCAATTTTATAAAGGCGTCATCTTCTTCGAAGATAAGAAGTGGGATGAAGCAAAAAACGCCTTCCAAGCCGTTCTAGATACATCGAAAGACGCTCGCTTAGACGAGCGAGCCGAAGCCTATGTTGAACAAATCCTTAGGCTCCAACAGTTCGAACTCGAAAAATCGCGCAAGTGGCAGCTCGCGGCCACGATTGGTGAGATGTACGACTCAAACGTGCTGCTCTCATCGGACTCAAGTCTCAGTCAGGGGAATGCTTCGAACGTCGAAGGCTACCGTTCGCTTTTCTCAGGCTCTGCTCGTTACCGTCCGATTTATGAGGAGACAAAAGAGTTCGCCGTTCAGCTCGACGTGCTGACTCTCTATACACTCGATAAGTCATTCCAATCCAACCAATCGTTGCGTGACACAGATCCGACGGTCGCGACTCTCACGCTTCCCTGGAGCCGCAAAGGTTTGCTCTTCGGGAAGGGTTACAAGCTCGACGTAGCACCCGGATACGAATCGATTTGGATGAGCGTTGAAAACAGCGAGAACAAGCAAATCATCTCGTCGGTTCTTTTGAATATTTCGAATCTCTTCATCATGAGCGACACGCTGTATTCGAATTTCAATGTTGAAATTCGTCGTGACCAGTCAAATCTCTCAGCACCGACTTCCGATGACGACGCGACGGCCATCAAGGTAAAGCTCACGAACAGCAACTTGCATTTTTTGACTGACGACAAATCGAAGATTCTGACTTCCGAGATCGCGCTCACACAGAACCAAGCGCAAGGGCGCAACGCGATTTACGATCGTTATGATCTCGCGATTGGATACATCCAGCCCACTTTCTGGGATACGACTTCAACGCTGAAGCTCGGTTACTTCTCTCTCAACTATCCTTCGAAAATCGGGGCGCGCTTCGATAACAGCTATACGATGACGGCAGGTGCGAGCAAAAAAATCAGCGACATTTATTCGGCGGGATTGGTGACGAGCTACAACATCAACAGTTCGAACGATGAAGCGAATCAGTACAAGAAGTGGACGGCACTTCTCACCTTCTCGGCGCTTTACGCCTTCTGATTTCGAAAGAACAACTTAGATCAAAAAAAAACCCGGCCTAAGCCGGGCTTTTTCATTCGCGTTAGCGAATTAGAATCAACCGCCGTTTCCGCCGCCACGGTTGTCTTGGATGCACTCGTAACCAACGAGAACAACTTTACCGTTCTTTTTTGTAGCGTAAACAGGACGAGCTGTTTGATCGCCAGCGTTCGAGCAACCAGCAGGTGTGCGAACGAGGTAAGTTGCATTGTGGTGACCGAGGACAGCTGCATCGTAAGCGCCAGCCGCTACTGCGAGGACTTCTGCACGGTGAGCAGATTCACCGTATTCTGCGAATGCAGCGGGAGCAGCAAGAGTCAAAGCTGCGAGCAATGCGAATTTCATCACTATTCTCCTTAGTGTGCCTCCTCAACGAAGGCCGTTTGATGTGCGCGGAAAATAGCAGATGAGATTTTTGATGTCTTCAGGAGATTGTCAGGATTTTTACCTAACCGTTCGTGACAGATTCCGATGGGCTTCCGACACGGTCTAAATCACAGTTTATCTTTGAAATCGCCTATAACGTCATCGATGAAGCCAAAGCTGGTGTCAGCTTGATCTTTCTCTTGTGTCGCTCCACCCCAAAAAACGGAGTACGTCACCCAAAGAAAACCAAATGCAAAGATGCTCCACAACAATTGGTCTTGCGTAAACGTGAGGATGCTCATGAGTTTATTTTCGCATGGACTCAATCGACCGGAAAGCCGCTACTGAAGAGCCGTATCAGATCGAGACGTTAATGCGCTGCTTGCAGATACTCACTCAGGACACGCTTCACTCGCATGCGTAAAATCTGCCACTGCCCTTCGCTGAGCGGCAACTTTTCGTGTTCAGAAATTGGTGTCTTCAGCAGAAACTCTTCTTCGAGCTCCACCGGCAGAACGCCCTGATTTGCGAGAAGCTTTACTTCGAAATGCGTGCGCAAGCGGTCGAGTTTCTCGCTAGTCTGCGCGATTCGCAACGTGTTGCCGAGAAGATTAAACAGATCCTCGGAATCGACCTCACCCTCGCGAACAACTTCCGAAATAAGTCTCACGAAGTGCAACCCAAGTTCGATTCGCGAGTAATCGGTGCGCAAACCGTCGAAGCCTTCGATCAACGTTGCTTCTTTCAACGTATGGAGCGGCTGTTCGGCGGCAGACGTTCCACTTTTATCTTCGTACAGGACATGCACGTAGTGAGTCGGTTCTAGCACGCCACCGCCGAAACGCTTCTTACTCCGGAGAGCCGAGCGTGCATAGAGACTGATACGAGCTCCTCGCGGCGTTAAGCAGTTGAGGATCAGGTCGGCGTCGCCGTATCGAGTTTTGCGAAGGATAAAGACTTTTTCTTTGACCTGCATGGCCGCCCATCATGGCACGAATGGCGCTGATTTTCAGCTCGGAAAGACGGGACCGAAGCGGCCTGAACGTCGCTTTCAGAGCCCTTCTGGAACAGCGTCGGCCGGAACATCGGGGCGTTTACGGTGAAGATAGAAGTAAGCGCCTACAAGACCCCACGCGAAGTTGATGATTTGCATCGCCGTTACCGCAGTTGGCCCAAGTTGGCTCGATTTACCTAGGTAAAGGCTGAAGAGGAAGTAGAACGCAGCTTGCCCGACACCGATGCCCGCTGGCGAGATCGGAAGCGCCAACACCACGATCCCTACCGGCACGAGGAAGAAGTAAACCATCAGCGGAATTCCTTCGACACCCATGGCATTTGCGATCGCAACAATGAACGCAACGATCAGAAGCTGGTTCACTACGCTCAGGGCGATCGCAATGAAGAAAGCGGAAGGTTTGTTCCGGTAAGCATGTACGTTCTCGTAAATGCGACGGAGTTTAGCAGCTCCAGGCATGCGTTCGAAAATGAGTCTTCCGATCCATGAATCTAGGACACGCTGAGAAATTCGTCGGGAAAGAGACAGAGAAAAGAACACGATAAAGGCCGTAAAGAGGAGTGTTACGGCCACCGCTACGGATTGAAGTTCCCGGCTGTGGGAGACATCGTTCCAATTGAAGAACAAAGCAAAGAACGTGGTGGCGACCATGACGAAGAATCCCACCATGCGGTCCATGAAGATACTAATGACGGCCGCGAACTTTTGTTTGGGATGATCTTGAAGGAGGTAATAGCCTTTCATCACGTCCCCGCCTACTCCACCAGGCATGACGAAGCTAAAGAATAGGCTGATGAACGACAATGGTAGTGTTCGACCGACCGAACTTTCGAAGTTCTGAGCACGGAGGAGAATCAACCAGCGGTAGTTGTTGATCACGACTTGCAGCAGCACGCAACCTAGGCAGAAGGCGATGAGCGGCACCGACGCGATCTCTTTGAAGACGTTTAAGTCGAGGGCGCCTTTCCGAATCATCCAGTAAATAAGCGCGACAGCGAAAAGGATCTTCAGTACTGTCTTTGTGACGTTTTTGATCGATGATTTGGTCATTCCCTGAATCGCTCGCGTTTCGGTCTGGCTGCGGAACTCAGGTTGAGGCCGGGATCCTTCTCGATCCTAAGCTTTTACCAGACAACCCAAGGGTTTAAACGCCCTGAGCTGGCTTGAGTTCGCTGGTTTGACATGCTACCGCATTCATACGCTGAACATCAGGGTTTGCCAACCAGAGGAGCAACTCCCAAATGAAAATTGCTGTGATCGGAACCGGATACGTAGGCCTGGTGGCTGGCGTTTGCTTTGCCGATGCAGGGCACCACGTTCTTTGCGTTGACCGTGATGCAAGCAAGATCGCAAGCCTCAAAGAAGGCCGCATCCCGATTTATGAGCCCGGTCTTGAAGACCTTCTCCACCAATCTCGCGCTCGACTAGAATTTACGACTGACACGGCAGCTGCCGTTCGCGCGGCGAAGGTGGTTTTTGTAGCGGTTGGAACGCCGGAGAAAGCTGACGGAAGTGCGGACATGGCGCCCACGATGGCGGTTGTTGAAGCGATTTGTACCGCGGCTAACGAGAAGAAATATATCGTTCTGAAGAGCACCGTCCCTGTGGGTACGGCGAAGATCGTCAAAGCTCGCGTGGCGGAACTCACGAAGCACCCGATGGAAATCGTCTCCAACCCTGAGTTCTTAAAAGAGGGTGCGGCGATTGATGACTTCCTTCGTCCCGACCGCGTCGTCATCGGCTGCGCGACTCAAGATGCCGAAGACGTCATGCGTGAGCTCTATGATCCATTTGTGAAGAACGGTAATCCGATTTTGTTTATGGATAATGCCTCGGCCGAAATGACAAAGTACGCGGCTAACGCGTTTTTGTCGGTGAAGATCAGCTTCATTAACGAGCTTGCGCTTCTTGCGGATGAATTGGGTGCCGACATCAATCAAGTTCGCAAAGGCTTCACCTCGGATAAGAGAATTAATCCTGCGTTCTTCCACCCTGGAGTAGGCTTTGGCGGAAGTTGCTTCCCGAAAGACGTAAAAGCCTTGGTACACACGGGGCGTGCGGCCGGTGTGCCGATGGCTGTCGTGCAAGCCGCAGATGAGGCGAACGATCGTCAGAAGCTTGTTTTGTATGATCGCATCGAGAAGCACTTCAAAGGTGATCTCAAAGGTCGCACAATTGCGGTTTGGGGATTGGCTTTCAAGCCTCGTACGGATGACGTTCGTGAGGCGCCAGCTTTGTACATCATTGAAAAGCTCGTGCGTGCAGGAGCAACGGTTCGTGCTTACGATCCAGTTGCGATGGAAACGGCTCGTGTCGCCTCAAGCGTGAAGTACGAGGAGGCAGCGACGGCACTTGATTGCGTTAAAGGTGCCGACGCTCTTGCGATCGTGACCGAATGGAACGAGTTCCGTTCACCTGATCTAGAGCAACTCAAAACTTTATTGAAGCAGCCCGTAGTCTTTGACGGACGAAACGTTCTGGATCCGGTGAAAGCTTCCAAAGTTGGTTTCACTTACTACTGCATCGGTCGCCAAGCGGTAGGTCAAGTTTCTGACCAAACTGGTCGCAAAGAGAAGGTATAAGCCATGCCGCGTGCGTTAGTAGCCGGAGGCGCTGGTTTCATCGGAAGTCATCTTTGCGATGCGCTTCTCGATCAAGGATTTGAAGTTACCGCGATTGATAGCCTCGTCACGGGACGCGAGAAAAATCTCGAAAGCGCTCGCGCTCGCGGACTTAAGTTCGTTCGAGCGGACATCAACTCGCCCTTGAAAGAATGGTCGCGAGATCTCGGAAAATTCGACGAGATTTACAACATGGCCTCGCCGGCATCACCCGTGGATTTCGCGAAGATGCCCATTTTCATCCTCACTACGTCAGCCGATGGTCATCGCCATCTGCTTGAGCTTGCGCGTGAGCAGAAGGCTCGCATTCTCTTCGCATCGACCAGCGAAGTTTACGGTGACCCGCTCGTTCATCCGCAAGTTGAAACGTACTTTGGTAACGTGAATCCGATTGGCCATCGCTCATGCTACGATGAGGCCAAGCGATTCGGCGAAGCTCTCACGGTTGCGTACCATCGTGAGTTCGGCGTTGAAACTCGCATCGCGCGGATCTTCAATACTTACGGTTCGCGCATGCGTCCTGATGATGGGCGCATCATTCCGAACTTCTTTATTCAGGCTCTGCAGAATCAACCGCTCTCGGTTTATGGTGAAGGCAAACAAACGCGGAGCTTCTGCTTCGTGACGGATCTTGTGGACGGAATTATCAAGCTCATGCGCAGCTCAGAGAAATTCCCGGTGAATATCGGAAATCCACTTGAGCGTACGGTGATGGAGATTGCGTTAGCGGTAAACTCTTTGACAGGAAACAAAGCTTCGCTTCGTCATTTGGCGCTTCCGGAGAACGATCCGAAGCAACGCAAGCCCGACATCGCTCGCGCCGAATCCGTTTTGGGTTGGAAACCGAAAGTTTCGCTCGAAGATGGTCTTCGCGAGTGCCTTACTTACTTCCGCAGTGAACTCAGCGCTTCGCCAGACGGAATCGTTGCTCCGACCTTAGGCTAAATACCTTCTTGCAATTGAGTGATCTTCACGGCGGCCGCGGCGAGCTGCTCGGGAGTTTTTTCGGTCAGCGCTTCGGCTGCGATCACGACAAGACCTCGCACGGTTTCGGGCTTCTCTCCCCTCGAGATCAACCAATCGATGTACTTGGTGTTATTCCAACGGCAGGGGCTGCTCGTATCGAGTGCAGCGGCGGGATAGTTCGCGATCGGACCGAGATGCTCGATTACCGCCGATCCATCCATACCCTCGTTAACAATGACCGCACGATCGAAGATCCGCAAATCACCTTGCGCAAAGAAGGGTGTAAATCCTTGTGGTAACGCGCTCTCGAAATTCAAGACAGCTTGCTTATGCTTTTCGGAGTCGCGTATTGAGCCGACTTTTGAAAGGGGCTCTGTGAGATCAACATGCGCCCAAGGAAGTCGTGGCGCAATCACCGGCGGCACGCGGTAGCGCTCCCCCGCAACTAGCAGGCTAAAACCGGGCGTGAGTGAGAGGATACGAATCTCAAAGAGCTCGGGCCGCTTGATCGGCTCGAACTCGTGCACCGTGTGCGAGACGGAAACGCGAAAAATGCGTTTATCTTTCAGGAGCTGATCGATGGGCGAACCGTCGTAGCGTCGCCCTGTGATCGGATCATCTTGAGAAAACAAGACGAGCAAAAGTTCGTTCTGGATCGGTGCTAACCACTCCGCACCGTTCGCAAGATCCGCGGCTTTAAGGGTTTTAACCGTGTAGCCTTCTTCGGAGAATCCAACAGCGATTTCCTGAAGGGCTGGTTCCGCGTTCTCAACAATCGCGATCGTCTTGTTGTGGGAGAAGAGTCTCGCGACTCCGAGCGTGGATTCGTGGAGCGCGTGCTGATAGCCCATGTAGGCCTGCACGAGAACGAGGGGATCTTGAAAGGGAAGTTTCTCGCGAAACTTCTCGGAAACCTTATTCCATTCGCCGACAACAGGAAGATCTATACGCATAGCTTAAGGGTACCAGTTTCCGATTGCAGAAGCACCGCTTCTGCAATCGGAAACTGGTACCCCAAAAGGGATCAGATGCCTTCTTTGTGGCGTTCGTTTTCGTCAACGACGGAAACCACGCCGCCTTTCAGCTGCGGACGGTAAGCGAGTTGCTTAATGTCATAAACAAACTGCGCGCCGTTGAGTCCAGGAGTTTGCCACTCAGGTCCCATCCGGATGGCGTCAACGGGGCAAGCCTCTTCGCAGAAGCCGCAGAAGACGCAGCGAAGAACGTCGATCTCGTAAGAGATCGGGAACTTCTCGACCGTCGGATCCTCGTGCTCGGCCGCCGTGATCTTGATGCAGTCCGCAGGACAGTTCGTCGCGCAAAGCATACAAGCCGTGCAGCGGAGCGAGCCGTCTTTCTTAACCGTCAAGACGTGGTTGCCTTTGAAACGAGGCGAATACTCGTACTTTTCTTCTGGATAGTTCAACGTCGGAATACGGCGGTTGCCCGTCACGTACGTCGCGATGTTCGCTATCATCTTCGAAAACGTGAGTCCCATGCCGGAGAGGATCCCCGGCAGAAACCACGATGAAACTGGTTTTGGTCTTTTCACCAGGCTCATAATGAACCTCTTGTCGCGTAAGCTTCGTTAGTGATGCGGCCGTAGCCGATCTTGTTGTGGGCCTGCTCAGGCTGCACTTCGCGACCCGCGAAGAGGTCCGCGACCTCCGTGAGCGAGAGCGTATTCGGCACGATCGTGAGACCTTTTTTTGCCGTTTGTGCAATCCCAGCATAGTTGACGTACGTGCCCGTCTTTTCGAGGTACGTCTTGAGAGGAATAAGTGTGACGTCGCCCTTGAGGGCTTCGAGAGCTTCGTTTTTGCCAGCCGTCAGCCAAACGAGTTTAGCGGCTTTCGAAAGCTCGCTCACCTTCGCTTGCATGTCGGGGAAGAACGCTTGGTTCTCAGGACCCGCAACGACAACCGTTTTGATCGCGCCCGATTGGAGACCTTCGGTAAGTTCTTTCCACTCGGTTTTTACACCGTGCTTCGAGAGAACATCCATAAGGCCGCGTGTGTTCGGGTTCAAATCGCCACGGAGAAGAAGGCCGTCGAAGTCGTCGAACTTCTCGGGGTTGTTCTTCCAGTGGAAGATGCGATCGCTGCCGAGTTCATTTTTGAACAGGCTAACAAGTGCTTCGTACTCCTCGACCGAGTGTTGGCCAGTGAGAACGAGAGCAATGTGTTTACCTTTGTTTGCGCGAAGGGCTTCGCCCGTCTTTTTAGCCGCAGTGGTGGGAAGAACCCACTCCGCCGTGCCGTTTGTCGTAACCTTCGCATCGAGAAGACGCGCGGGACGATTCACAAACTTATAGACGTCGCGACCCACGTCGCACATCCAGTGCCCGTTGATCTTTTCGTTGAAGACAGGCTTCACGCGGAAGGCGCCTTCTTTATTGTAATGAACTTTTACGTTACAGCCCGTCGAGCAACCCGTGCAGATGGTTTGGTGCTCTTTCAAGAACCAAACACGCTGACGGAAGCGGAAGTCTTTCGACGTCAACGCGCCAACCGGGCAGATATCGACCGTGTTGAGCGAGTAGTTGTTGTCGAGAGGCTTGCCGTTGAACGTGCCGATTTCGGCGCGGTCACCCCGATTGAAAATTCCAAGCTCGTCGGTCTTAGTAACTTCATTGGTGAAGCGCACGCAACGCGAGCAAAGAATGCAACGTTCAGAGTCGAGAACGACAGTAGGACCGAGATCGACAACCTTGTGCTTCTTTACTTTTGCTTCGGCCATCTCAGGATCGTACTGACCGTACTTCATGTACTGATCTTGAAGTCCGCACTCACCGGCTTGGTCACAGATCGGGCAATCAAGCGGATGGTTGATCAAGTGGAAGTCGAGACCCCACTTCACTGCATCCTTAACCTTATCGCTCGTGTTGTTAATGACCATGCCTTCGGTGACCGCGGTGTTACACGCGATCATCAAACGGCCCGGAGCCATCGGTGTTCCCGCAGGAGCATTCGGCGGCGGCGGAGTTTGGATTTCAACCATGCAAAGACGGCAAACGCCCGCAACGCTCAAGCCCGGGTGCCAGCAGTAGTGCGCGATGTCCATCTGATCGGCACGCATCGCTTCGATGACCGTC
>SYLX01000013.1 GCA_005808505.1 Bdellovibrionales bacterium
CTCGACTCGATCACTCGTCTCGCTCGTGCTTACAACACGGTCGTTCCACCTTCAGGCAAGATTCTTTCAGGTGGTGTTGACTCCAACGCCCTCCATAAGCCGAAACGCTTCTTTGGTGCTGCACGAAACATCGAAGAGGGCGGAAGCTTGACCATTATCGCCACAGCCCTCATCGACACGGGCTCGCGTATGGATGAAGTTATCTTCGAGGAATTCAAAGGAACCGGTAACTCGGAAATCCACCTCGACCGTAAGCTCATGGAGAAGCGGATCTTCCCGTGCATGGACATCAACAAGTCCGGCACGCGAAAAGAGGATTTGCTCGTTGAACGAGCAGATCTGAACCGCCTCTGGATCCTCCGCAAGGTCCTTGCTCCGATGAACGTTGTGGATAGCATGGAGTTCCTGCTAGACAAACTTCAGGGCAGCAAGACTAATGGAGACTTCCTTAACAATATGAGCGGCTAATTAAGTCGCTGTATTGATTAGACTTTTTCTGAACAAAAAATCCCGTCGATTTCGTAAAAAGGCGCCGTAAGTTTTGCGGCGCCTGTGGATAACTCTGTGGAGTTGCCAATGAAATCGAAAGTTTGGACTCGTTAGATCCTGCTCGACAATTGCGCAAGCGGTGTGATAGGTTCCCGAGTTCTTCAGGCCAAATTTGGAGTTAATTATGAAAGAAGCGATTCATCCCCAGTATTACGCTGACGCGACTGTAACCTGCGTTTGCGGCAACACGTTCAAGACAGGCTCGACTCAAAAAGAAGTTCGCGTCGACATCTGCTCTGCTTGCCATCCATTCTTCACGGGCAAACAGAAGCTCATGGACACTGAAGGTCGTATCGACCGCTTCCGTAAAAAATACGGCGGCAACACAGCAAAAGCGAAGTAATCGCTTTTTTGGCCTGTCGTTGCGGGTGGCGTGGAGCTGGACGAAAGTCACTGTCGACGTCACCTTGAGCAACCGATCAAAGCCCGCTTTTCAAAGCGGGCTTTTTTCATGGATGGGCTTCACTGATCTGCGAACCTTCTTTCTCATCACGCCACTGATCGCTATCGAGAGTCGAAGTTAAAGCCATGTTTCAAAAACTCGATGACGTCGAAGCCCGATTCGAATCCGTCAATCACCAGCTTCAGAATCCCGAGATCACCCAGGATCAAAAAAAGTATCGTGGGCTCATGAAGGAAGTCGCCGACCTCCAAGATGTCGTCGCGGCCTATCGTCGATACAAGTCGGTGAAAACGCAGATCCAAGACAATCGCGAGATTCTTGAAAACGAATCCGACGATGAGCTTCGGCAGTTGGCAAAAGAAGACCTTGCACAGCTCGAAAAAGAGCGCGAGAGCCTCGAAGAGCAAATCAAACTTCTCTTGCTTCCCAAAGATCCCAACGACGAAAAGAACATCATTCTCGAAATCCGCGGTGGTGCCGGTGGAGACGAAGCTGCCCTCTTTGCGCAGCAGCTTTTTACGGCTTACACGCATTTTGCGAGCACCCAGAGCTGGAGAGTGGAAGTGATGTCGGCATCAGAAGGAAACGCCGGAGGCTTCCGCGAAGTCATAGCTTCCATAAGTGGCGACCGCGTCTTCAGCCGGTTGAAGTTTGAGAGCGGAGTTCACCGCGTTCAACGCGTACCGAAAACCGAAACCCAGGGACGCGTTCATACATCAACAGTGACGGTTGCGGTTCTCCCCGAGGTCGACGAAATCGACGTTCAAATCAATCCCAACGATCTGAAAATCGACGTCTTCCGAAGCCAAGGCTCCGGAGGTCAATCCGTCAATACGACCGACTCCGCCGTTCGGGTCACGCACTTACCGACGAACACCGTAGTCATCTGTCAGGATGAAAAGTCTCAGATCAAAAACAAATCGAAAGCGCTCAAAGTCCTTTACGCTCGCTTGAAAGCGGCGGAAGAAGAAAAAGCCGTCAAAAATGCATCCGAAGCGCGCCTCGCGCAAATCGGAACTGGCGATCGATCCGAGCGCATCCGCACATACAACTACCCTCAATCACGAATCACCGATCACCGAATCGGCCTTACGATTCATCAGCTTGACCAAGTGATGGGTGGAGCGTTCGAATATGTCATCGATCCTTTGATCGCCCACTTTCAGGCCGAGCAGCTCAAGGCTCAAAAAGACTAATTCAGAGCCAAAGAGCATGCGCCTGAGAAAGACGTTGAGGTAAGAAGCGCCATGCAGGTCAAAGACATCCTCCAAAAGACCACGCAGTTCTTCCGCAACAAAGGCATCGAGACGGCTCGCCTAGACTCCGAGCTTCTCATTTCGGCCGTGCTCAACTGGGAGCGGATGAAGCTCTACCTTAATTACGAATACCCCCTTACTGAGGATGAAGTCTCAGCTTGTCGCGAGTTCGTGCGACGTCGCTCGCAAGGTGAGCCGGTTGCGTACATCCTCGGGAAACGCGACTTCTACAACCACACATTCTTCGTGAACTCTTCGGTTTTGATTCCTCGACCCGAGACCGAACACATCGTGGAAGAAGCCGCAAAGTGGATCAAAACTTCTGGCATCGAGGCTCCGCGCCTCATCGACTTCGGAACCGGTTCTGGTTGTTTGGGCTTAAGCCTTCTTGCGGAGTCTTCAGAATCGAAGTTGGTTGCCGTTGATATTTCGAAGGGCGCAATCGAAGTCGCAGCAAAGAATGCGGAGAGTTTGTCGCTCAGCGACCGCGTTCATTTTATCGAGCACGATGTGGCGGAGCTCCAGGTAGATCAAGTGAGCCCTCTGCTTGGCGGTCTCGCGGATGTGATCGTCGCGAATCCCCCTTACATTGCGGAGAACGATCCGCAAGTTGAAGCCAACGTGAAAAAATTTGAGCCCGCGACGGCTCTCTTTTCGCCTGAGCAGGGTCTGCAACACATCAAGCTCTGGGCGGCAAAGGCGGCGGAGCTCCTGCGTGGCGGTGGTTTTATCATGTTCGAAATCGGACATGAGCAAGGTCGCGCCGCTCGTGATATCTTTGAAGCCACGGGCTCATTCACTGGCGTACAAATTGTAAAAGACCTGTCGGGTCGCGAACGCTTTGTTCGTGCCCTTCGTTCTGAGGAGAACTGATCCATGGATAAAATGTTAGTGCGCGGCGGCCGTCGCTTGAATGGCGAAGTTTCGACCAGCGGTGCGAAGAACTCAGCGCTGAAGATGTTGTTCGCAAGTTTGCTTGCCGAAGGCCGACACGTTTTTCACAACGTGCCCGAACTCCAAGATATCATTTCTTCCGCTCAACTCCTCGAGAGCTTGAACTGCTCGGTCGAACGCAAAGGGAAGACGCTCATCGTAGACGTGAAGAAGCCCGGCTCGTTTGAAGCTCACTACGACCTCGTACGTAAGATGCGCGCTAGTATCCTTTGCCTTGGGCCCCTGCTCGCAAAGTACGGTCAGGCGCAAGTCAGTCTTCCTGGTGGATGCGCAATCGGAAGCCGTCCAATCGACCTACATCTTCAGGGCATGAAGGCGATGGGTGCGGAAATTGAACTTCACCAAGGTTACGTTCACGCGAAAGCAGGATCTGCTTCGGGTCGTCTCCAAGGTGCGAGCATCCTATTTGAATTTGCAACCGTTGGTGGAACCGAGAACGTCATGATGGCAGCAACTCTTGCTGAAGGCGTGACGATTATCGAAAACGCGGCGAAAGAACCCGAGATCGTCGACCTTGCGAACTATCTCAACAAGATGGGTGCGAAGATCGAAGGTGCAGGCACCGCTATCATCCGAGTGACTGGCGTGGAGAAACTCACGCCGGCTGAACACGAAGTTGTTCCGGATCGCATCGAAGCGGGCACGCTTCTCATCGCCGGTGCGATTACCGGCGGCGAAGTCACCGTGAAGAAGTGCGTTCCCGAGCATCTCGATGCCCTGATTCTTAAAATGCGTGAGAGCGGATTCACGATCGACACCGAAAAAACATCGATGACGGTACGTCCCTGCAAAGAGTGGAAAGGCGTCGATGTTTCAACAGCTCCGCATCCAGGGTTTCCCACTGATTTGCAGGCGCAGTTCATGACGCTCATGACGGTTGCACAAGGCACGAGCGTGATCACCGAGACGGTTTTTGAAAACCGCTTCATGCACGTCACGGAGCTTGCGCGCTTAGGAGCCGATATCACACCGAAGGCTCGCGTTGCCGTTGTGCGTGGAAAGCCGGGTTTGCTCGAAGGCGCGCCGGTCATGGCGACGGATCTTCGTGCGAGTGCATCGCTTGTTCTCGCGGGCTTAGTCGCAAAGAACGAAACGTTGGTAAACCGAATCTACCACCTAGATCGCGGCTACGAGGCGCTCGAAGCAAAGCTCAGCTCGCTCGGTGCGGATATCAAGCGACTGAAAGAATAGTCGCAACTTGAGTGTGGATGCAGAAACGCCGGGCCCAAACCCGGCGTTTTTGTTTTTAGA
>SYLX01000146.1 GCA_005808505.1 Bdellovibrionales bacterium
ACGTGACCCATGATGGTCACAACCGGCGGACGCGTGATGTTCTCGCTCTCGAGGTTTCCGAAAGCAGTCGCCTCGATGAGCTCATCAACTGTCTTGTGGACGTTGACGGCTTCGTATCCGAATTCGGGCACGATCAACGCGATCGTGTCGAAGTCGAGAACCGTGTTCATCGTCGCCATCACACCGTTCGTCATGAGCGTCTTCGTCAACTGACCGGCTTTTACGCCCATCTCGTTGGCGAGATCCGAGAGCTTCATGCTTTGATCGATGCGAACGACACGCTTCGACGCTTTCGGAGTCGTGATCTGCGTCTGACGAGCTTCGCGATTAAGCGAGCCTTTTTTCTTTTTAGGTTGGAACACCATCTCGCGCTTACGGAATTCCGTAGCGGAGAAGTGCACCACTTCTTCTTCTTTTTCACCGCGAGCGGCCGGGTTCGGGCTTGCGCCAGGTGCCGGAGCTTTCGCGCGACGACGGTCTTCGAATTTGCTGCGACGATCGTCACCGCCCTCAACGGGCGCTTCAACAGGAGCCGAAGCAATGAAACCAGTACGGAGCGGACGAGGACCCATGCCGCGAGGACCAGGACCTGCGCTCGGGCCACCGCCGCCCGGAATCGGACGAGCACTCGGCGGAGGCTGAACGCGAGACAGATCCATGCGTCCGACGATATTTCGTCTCGGAGCTTCGGAACGAATCCCGCTTGTGGGTCCTTGGCTTGTCATGACTACCTCGCGCTTACGGCTGGGTGTTGGGCCGGAAGCTCCGGTCGCCGCATCTGCGGGCTGAGTTGTGGGACCTGCTGCGGCAGCGGCAGTTGGAGCCGTCGCTGCTGCGGGCGCAACCGGCGTCGGCTGCGCAGTAACGGGAGCTGCCGGCTCAGGCGTCGAAACATGGGCCGGAGCCGTTTCGACCGCTGGTGCCGCCTTTTCTTCCGTTCGAGTTTCGGTGCGAGCTTCTTGGCGAGTCTCTGAACGAGCCTCCGTACGCGTCTCTGTACGCGCTTCAGGCGCCTTTGCCTCGACAGCTGTTGCTTGAGGAGCTGCAGGGCGCTCATCTTCAACGCGAGCTTTGGGCTCAGCGACGGGAGCGGCTTCGAGAGCTTCCTCTTCGTGTTGAGCGGGCTCAGCTTCGAGGGCCGGCGCTGCTGCCGCTTGTGCGGCTGCTGCAGCTTCTTCTTCGTCGGCTTTGCGACGAATGACGACTTTTGCCGGAGCTTTCTTAACGACAACTTTCGACTTCGCGGATGCAGGTGCTTCCGCCGCCGGAGCTGCCGCTGCAGCCGGTGCCGCCGCCGTTTTTTTCGCGGCCGTCTTTTTCGGACCCGGGACTTTGACCCCTTCGCCCTCGGCCGGTGCCGCTTTTTTCGCGGCGACTTTTTTCTTTTTCGCGGGTTCGGCAGCCTTGCCGTTCGCATCGTCTTTCAGACGCGTGCGGATCGTTTCGAGCATCTCGGGATTGAGCTCGGCCATGTGGCTACGCACGGGAAGCTTCCATTCACGGATCTTATCCATGAGCGCCAGCGTCTCCATGCCGATCTCTTTTGCGAATTCAAATACCTTCGGTTGACTCACGTTTTCCATCTCGTTTGTTTATTTCGCGGATGGCCCGTCGCTTAATGCGGCGATCTTCCGCTTGCCCTGCCCTCACGTTGTTATGCGAGCGGGGCTCTCCAGTTGGCGCCAACCTCCGGCGGACGCCCTCAAAGACACCAAGGAACCTTAATCTTGCTTCGCCTGGCCATCGCCCTCAGGCGACGCTTCTTTGCCAGCCAGAGCTGCGAGCTCCGCACGCAGACGCTCGTCCGCTTGGGATTTCGCGCTGCCCACCGGGCCTTTCGGAGCCGAAGCCGCCACAGGCGCCGTCGGAACCGCAATTCCCTCGCGCTCGTACTTCTCGATCAATGCTTTTGCATCGGCGATGAGCTTTTCCGCTTTCTCGGGCGAATCGTAACCAGGGATCGCCATCAAATCGGCAGCGCTTGCCGAAGCGATACTCTGGAAGCTTCCGAAACCGCTCTGGAAGATGCTTTGAGCCATCGTCTCCGTCATGCCCGGGATGAGCATGAGGTTGAAGATTGCTTCTGCCGTCTTCGCCGCGAGGTTTGCTTCGCTCAAGATATCGAGCTTCCAACCCGTAAGCTTTGCCGCCAAGCGCACGTTCTGACCTTTTTTACCGATCGCCAAAGAGAGCATGTTGTCAGGAACGACGATCTCCATCTCTTTGTTCGCTTCGTCGACGAAGACACGCGAGATCTCGGCAGGAGCCAGAGCGTTGCAGGCGAAACGAGTGATGTCTTCGTCCCAAGGAACGATATCGATCTTTTCGCCGCGGAGCTCTTGAACGATGTTCTGAACGCGCGAACCTTTCATACCAACGCACGCGCCTACAGGATCGACCGACGGGTCTTTCGAGTAGACCGCGATTTTCGCGCGGGCACCGGGCTCGCGAGCCGCCGCCATGATTTGAACGATCCCGTCGTAAATTTCGGGAACTTCCATTTCAAAGAGCTTGATGAGGTACTGCTCGCTTGCGCGAGTCATGATGATCTGCGGCCCGCGCGTTGTCTGGCGCACGTCGGAGAGGTAACCCTGAATGCGGTCTCCTGGTTTATACACTTCCCCGGGGATTTGTTCACGCGGTGGGATGTACGCTTCGGTACGACCGAGGTCGACGACGATCGCTCCGCGTTCTACGCGGCGAGCGATCCCCGAAGCGATTTCGCCTTTGCGAGCTTCGAATTCATTGAAAATAATCTCGCGCTCCGCATCGCGAACGCGCTGAGTGATGATCTGTTTCGCAGTCTGCGCGGCGATACGGCCGAGCTCAGTCGAATCGAGTTTGATACCGATCGAGTCGTTGACCTGGATGTCGGGGTTCAACTCGCGCGCTTCGTCGAGAGTGATTTCAATTTCTTCGTCGATGAAATCTTCGGGGCGCACGACTTCTTTGAACTCGTAGAGTTCAACTTCGCCCGTCTCTTCATTGTACTGGGCTTCAATCTCGCGATACGTGCCGTATTTCTTGCGGGCAGCAACGAGCATCCCTTGGATGACCGCATCGATAACGACTTGTTTATCGATGCCTTTGTCTTTGCCGACTTGTTCGATCATCCGGCTCAGGTCAGAGAAATTATCTGCAGCCATTTCAGCTTTCCCTCTCTTCAGCGACTCCACTCGAGCCCTATGGTCTCGAGCGTTTCAGGTTCTTCTTTTCGTTTCGGTGAGCGTGCTCTTCGCAAAACCCACCACCCCCACGAGCCCCAAAGGCCCGCAGGGACGGATCGCCTCTGGCGACCCGCCCTCGTGTTTACTTTTTGCCCTTTCCGTTTTTCGGACCGCCTTTGGCGGCGCCCTTCATTTCTGAAGGATCGGCAAACTCGTACACGACGTGTGCTTTCGTGATTTGATCAAAAGGAACAAAGACTTCAGCCGGCTCCACTTTCGGGGCGTGGAATTCCACCTTCAAGCCTTTGTCGTCGAAAGACAGAAGCTTGCCCTCAACGGTCTTGGCTTTACCCAAGGCCGGAACGCTGGCGTTGAAATCAAGGAGCGGTGCGAACGTTTTCGCCGAGATCTTCTTCCCGATGGCGGCCTGGTAGTGTTTGGGTTCTTTAAGGACCCGCTCAAGCCCGGGGCTCGAGACTTCCAAGCTGTAGGCACCGCCGGGAATTTCGTTTTCAACTGCATCGAGAAGTTCGTTCAGACCACGAGAAACGTTCGAGCAATCCTCGATCGAGACTCCCGCTTCTTTTCCGGCTTCCACTTCTTTGTCGATGAACACGCGCAAAGTACGGCCCTGGCCCCCGCCGACAAACTCAATGTCGTACAGGTAGCAGCCCTGGCGGGCGGAAACTTCCTCCGCCATGCGGCGGATATCGTTCATGAAAGAACCGTTCATCTTCCTCAGTTCGCGTGCAGTTTATCCGGCTTTCGTCTCCGGCTCAGGAGATTGATCGCGAGTCGAAACCCGGATCGCCACCGAATCAAAACTTAAAAAAAAAGGCCCTTCAGGGCCATCTACGATGGCTCGTTAAATATCAAACCGATTTGTTTAAATCAAGAGAAAGCAAAAGTTTATCCGTAGTTATAAAGGACTGCCGCGCCCCCATCGGCGTAGTACCGCGGCCGTTTTCCACTCTCGCGAAAACCCAACTTTTCGTAGAGTTTCCGCGCGGGAACGTTCTTCTCATGCACTTCCAACCAGATGGCCTTGCTCTCGGGTTTCTGCTTAATCCATGAGCTAAGAAGCTCTGCCATATGCCCTTTTCCCAAATGATTGCGCGCTGTAGCAAGAAAGCTGATTTCCAACGCTTCCCCTACATCTCGATAGAGCACGAAAGCCAACACCTCGCTGGAGAATGGATCAGCGTCACAAAGCACGAGTCCACCTTGGCCACACTCTTCTTGAACTTGTTTTAGAGTCCACGCGGGTCCGAAGGGCACCGAAGTGGTGCGGTGTGCCTCCTCGATGATCGAGAAAAGGGAGGCTGCATCGTTGAGGGCGACGGGACGAATTCGAGACATTGAACTCAAAGCGTTAACCCGCGATGAAGTTGCGTACTTTGTACTTACGACGAAGCACTTCCCGCCACTCCGCAAGTCGACGTTCGGTTTGCTGCTTTACCAAAAACGTCTTGATGTTGTCTTTGAAGGAAGAAAAAGGAAGGCTGCCGAAACGCAGCCGATTCTTGCGGTAATACGCAAGCGCATCGTCATCGCTGACGGGCGCAAGCTGCGGATCGCTCTTTAGCTTCTCGAAATTTTTTGAGACAAGCTTTCGCTCGATAATATCTTTGATCTCATCGGCGCTGACTTCGAGTTCAAGCCAAGTCGATTTTCCACCCCAAAGATCTTGAACCGCTTTTACACCAGCGTTCACGTCGGCCTTCGAGGCCCCTTGGCTTGAAAGCGTTTTCGCCTCAAGGAACACGATCCACTCATCGAGCACGCGCGACACTTCGCCGGGAAACGCTTTCTCCTGACCCGTCAGCAATCGAAAGCCTTCTGGAGAAGCCGCTTTTTCGGTCAACGCTTGTTCGATGGCATCGTTAATGCGCACCTCGCGGCTCGTGACGATGCGATCGGAGACTTCGCCCACCGCTCGAGTGAGAAGTGTAAGTGAAGTGGGTTTCGCGGGAGCTGCTTCAGTTTTTGCTTCAGGCTTCGGAGAAGGTGTCGCCTGAGCCGTCGGCGCGGCATCTTGAGCCAAGGCCGATGAAACTGCGCCCGTTACCAGGAGCGAAGACAAGGTCGCGATCGCTAGCTTAAAAAATGGAGATGTGTTTTGCACGAAAGCCAGTTTTACACTTCTGGCCCAAAAAGAAAAGGCTCCCGGGAGTCAGTGCCACGGGAGCCAGTTCAGACCTGGATCAGGTCGAGGTCCAAATTTTCAGTCAGTCGTAAAACTGATTAGAACGTGAACTTGCCGGTCAAGCTCGTCTGGTAATAGTCGAGCTTTTCGGGATCATTGCGGTCTTGGCGATACGTGAACGACTCACGACGCTCCGAATTTTGGCGGTAGCCAAGATTCGTGAAGTAACGGAAGTCGAGGCCAATCGCAAAACCTTGCGAGATCTGAAGATCAGCACCGACGATACCGCCGACGTCGAGAGCGTCAGACGTACGCATGTTCCAGTTGTAGAACTCGTAGCTGTAGCTACGACGCGTGTACGAGAGCGCAGCACCAGCTACCGGGCGGAATTTGCCAGGCAAGATTTGGTACTTAGCTGCCGCAACGAAGTTGTACTGAGTCATATCGACGATCATGGGGCCGTAGCCACCAACGCCGCAACCACCGCAACCTTGCGAGAAGAGGTTCTCGATCTCGTACTGTCCGTAGAGGAACGAGCCTTCCGCAACGATGCGGTCCGCAGTCACCATACCGAAGGCGAAACCGCCGCCGACATTACCGCGCATGTTCAGAACGTTATCGTAGGCGCCGTAGCTGACGAGACCCGAGATATACGTGTGAGCGTTGAAGTCGTCGTGACGATAGTAATCGCCGATCGATGTGCTGATCTCACCGCGCGAGCGCGACTTAGTTTTCGTCTCTACGATTTCGAAATCCGACTCATCGCTTTCTTCTTCAACGACGTGGATCTTTTTCTTCGGCTTAGCAACGGGCACAGTCACGACCTCTTGGATCTGCTGTTGTTGCGCAACAACGTTGGTTTGTTGAACCGTGTTGTTGTCGCCAACGACCGTTGCGCCGTTAGCTTGCGTATTGATCGCGCTGTTGAACTTATCGCGACGGCGCATCTCATCTTCGATGCGGGCGCGCTCAAGCGCTTGCACGATTCCGTCTTCAGTAGCGGCCTCGGATTCCTGGCGCTTGCGGCGCATGTTTTCCGCGGGCGATACGCGAAGTGGAGCTTCCTGGATCACCGATACCGGCTGCTCCTGGATCGCAGTTTGACCAGTTGTCTGGGTCGTACCTTGGTAGCCCTGTTGACGCTGGTTATTCAAAATATAGATGGGGTTGCCCGAGCTCGAGCCGGGAATCGACTGCACTTCTGCATTCGGCGCCGGTACGACGACGGTCTCACCCTGAACGTAACCTTGGCCGTTCTGTGCGTTGGCTTGCGCCACCATCACGAATGCCAAGAGAGCGATAACTGATTTCATATCACTGACTCCTAAATGGCCGAGCCTCACTTGAGGAGATTCGGCTGGTCTGACGAACATTGACGTCCCGGAAGAAGAGCAAGACATGTGCCGCCAGACAGCGCCTGGGAGACCTTAATAATCGTGGGTAGCGACGGGTTATATTCGAGCTGAGGTTTCGAGTTTGCAGCTTTACCTAGGAGTCAAACTGACCAGAATGAAGAACTCTCAAAAGCTCCCTGAAAACTCTTCTTGGTTGTCGAAGCGGTGGCGCGCATGATGTTTGCCAATTTCGTGGGCAAGCATTGCGCCCAAATACCCGGAGTGCGGCGGTTTTTTCGAGCTTTGCGGGAGAGACGTTTGACAATGGAAATCTTTGCGGCGAATACTCTGGTCTCTTAAGTCTATTGGCCTCGTGGTGGAATTGGTAGACGCGTTGGACTCAAAATCCAATGTCCGCAAGGACGTGTCAGTTCGAGTCTGACCGAGGCCACCATTTCTCTATACTAAGATCGTATTTCAAAGATGAAATTCTAATAATGGTAGGAAGAAGCCAGGTCGCACCTTGGATTCTCTCTGCCCGATCCTGCACGCACCTTTTTTCAAATAGAATTTCTCGGCGTAAGGATCGGCCGCAATCGTAAAGCTCTTCCAACCGAGAGCTCTCGCAGCCTCACACGCGTGGCTGAAGAGCACGCGCCCGATGCCGCCTCCGATGAACTCGGGTTCTATCCAGAGATGATCGAGCATGTCTTCTCCCCGCACTTTGCAGACGCCGGCGAAGCCTACGATGCGGCCTTTGAGTTCAGCGACAATGAATGGCCAGTCGCGGATATCCTCTGGCGTCACGAGAGTCACTTGTCGAGCGAGCTCGAGGTAATCTTTGTCATACGGCCAATAGGCTTTTGACCGAGCAGCGATGTCGGTAAGTGCTTGGGCTTCGATCTCGCGAGCTGGACGGATTATCGGAGTGAGGTTTTTGGCGGAGTTCATGTTTCCTCTCCCAGACATCTTTTCAGGAGAGAATCCAGTTTGCAAATTCAGCGGGCTCTTTAAATACAAGTTCAGCTCCGGCTTGGCGAAGAGAGTCTTCGCTCACTGCTGGTTCCCAAAGAGCACCGACGCAAATCGCATGTATATTGCGCCCGCCTTCCATGTCGTGCCCGCTATCGCCGAGCATGACGATTGATCCAGTGGGTTCGGTTTTCCAATCGACGTTGAGACTTTTGAGCTGGGGCTTTGCGAGAGTTGAAGTTCCGAAGCTAAAGCTATCGAAGCTATCGATAAGTTCGTTTGTAAGCAAAATCTGTTTTGCCGAACGCTCATCACGCGCAGTCCAGAGATGGAGTCGCAAGCCAGCTTGCTTTAAGGTCCGCAGCAACTCTTTGACACCATCGAATGTGGAATAGTGAAATTGATCGGCCAACCGGCTCCAAGCGGCGACAACTTGTTCGCGCTCGTTTTCCTTTTCAATTCCGAATGCCGTGCAGAGGGCCGCGAAGCCCGGTCGGAATTTTTCACGTGCCTCGGTCAAGTTCACTTCGCGATGGAGGAATTGGGAGAAGACTTTGCGATTGATCTCCAAAATCGCGTCGTGAGAGTTGATCAAAGTCCCATCGAGATCAAAGACGACGTGTCGGATTTTCGACTCCTCGATTTCAATGACTCGCGAGAGAGGGAGATGGTGAAACTTCGCTTGTTTGTTCCGGAGTTTAACCGCCAGTTCGGGATTGAGCGCTTTCGACAAAGCCGGCTCAAACGAGACTTGAGGAAAGCGGCCCGAAAAACTTCTAAAGCTTTCGTCGATAAGAAATTCCGCGTGCTCAAAACCTGTGGGGTAATTGGTGCCGGGTTTTGGTGCGGGTAGCTCTAATAAGCGGACCTCATGGCCGTGGGTTCGAAATGGCGTCGAGAGTTCAAACGTGCAGATGGGTCGTCCGTTGACGTGAGCCTCCGTGAGGAGCCTTGCGTGATTGAGCAGATTGTTTTTGAGGTCTTGGTATTCGCCTTCTGTGGCCACGCGGTAGCAGAGATGGTCCGCTTTTAGGTGGTTGACCACCATTCCTTTGGACTCGAGCTCTTCAAGAAGATCATTAAGAAACGCTTCGCCTTCGCAAAGAAGAGCGTGAAAACTTTGAATTGGATTCGGCATGTAGAATCACTACTCCGAAAGCTAGTAATTGAAAATTTCATAATGCTCACTCATTATGTAACATTTTATGACATATCCCAATCTCGATCATTTGAAGTACTTTTGCGATGCTGCGGAACTCGGTAGCATCAGCGCGGCTGCTCAACGCAATCACGTGACCCATCCGGCGGTGAGCCGAGCGATTGTAGCTCTCGAAAGTCAGCTCGGCGTAGAGCTTTTGGTTCACCAGAAGCGATCCTTTCAGCTTACGTCTGAGGGACTACGTCTTCTTGAACAAGCGCGTACCCTTCTTGCGGCCGCAAAGAAGTTTCAGTCGTCGAATCTGAGAGATGAATCCGATCTCCAAGGTGAGATCAGCATCGGTTTATCGCGAACTCTTGCAAAAGCTTACCTCTACCCGCTCTTGCGCACACTTCACTCGCAGTTTCCGAAAATGCGTGCCAACGTTCGATTCGGAACAACAGCGGAGATTGTCGAAAACGTTTCGCGTGGCACGATAGATCTTGGCCTCACGATCGGCACGCAGGGATTACCGACGCTTAAACAAGAGAAATTCGCGTCGGGCTCCTTTACTCTTGTCGAGGCAGATCAAGCGCGCACCCGCAAGGAGAGGTGGGAAGAAAAGTCGTTTCTTCTCACGGAAGCTCGTTTCGAAACTGAGCTTCTGAAGCGCGAGTACTACAAAAAGTTTAGAACTCCCCTTCAGAATCACCTTGAGATCCGCAGTTGGGAGTCGATTGCGCAACTTGCACGCGACGGCTTTGGCGTGGGTTTGGTTCCCGAGCTCATCCTGCAAAAAGAGCCGAGCAAGGGCCTGCGTATTTTGAACGCGAGTTGGTATGAGTGCGATTACACGGTGTTCTCGCACGTGATGAAACAACGCGGATCGAATCGCGCGCTGAAGGCTGCACTTGAATTTCTCAGCGAATCTTATTCGAAGAAAACCATGCCGTCGTAAGGCTTGATCTTTGTGCTCGCAAGTCTTTCGCGCCAGGAAGTTGCGTGGATTTCTAGCTTGTGACCATCTGGATCGAGGAAGTAAAGCGAGTCTCCTTCGCTTTTATTCTCCTTCCAGATCGGGGCACCCGAATCGCGAATTTTTTGAGACGCCTCTTCAAAGTTCTGCGGAGAGACGGCAAATGCCGTGTGCGTGTAATCGGTGTGCGGGGTTTTGCGCGAATCCGGATCTAGTGAGAGGCAGCACCAAAGTTCCGCCCCTTCGCGACCCGCAAGAAAGTAGGCGCCGCGCGCCCACTTTGCGAGTGGCCTGAAGCCAAGCACGTCGCGGTAAAAGCGAAAGGCTCGCTCTAAATCCGAAGTCGCAAACGTGAGATGATTCAGCCCCTCAATCATCTGAATACTTAGCGAACTAGCACGGAATGGCGGTAGTAATCCGAGCTCGAGTTGGGTGTCATGAAAATCATGCGACCGCTGTCGGCGACGAGCGCAACTTTGAAGTAAACGCGCTGACCGCTCGGCCAGTTCCCGAACGAAATCGTGGGGAGCGACACGCCACCTGGTCCGTTTTGAATACCAAGCTCGAGGTAAGGCGACGCCATCGAGATATCGGAGAAATCGTAGTTTGAATAGTAGAGGCGGACTTTCGTGGCGGTCCCTTCAACGAAGTGCGGAAAGCCAGGAGCAGCGAGATATTCGACAAAGCTAATGCAGCCCACGCAGTAAGAGGCTACTTGGAAATCGAAGTAATCGCCGCTAGCGAGATCGCGCTTCGCTGCTGATGTTTTCACCGGAGTGCTGACCGATTGAGCTTGGACAAATGGAGCCGCGAGCGTGAGGGCGAGCGCAAGAAGGATGGATTTCATTCGTTGTTCCTTTCGTGATGCGGTTTCGGAAAAGAGCATTCACCCGAAAGAAGTCGGAGTCAATCCACCCCGTTTAGAAGATCAGACCGCGGTAGGAACACTTTGTTGCAACTTGGGCTTGGCTTTTTCGTTCAAATCCATCTGCACGATCAGCCAAACAGCAGGTGTAAACGCGATCCAAAGCAAGAAGACGATCCAACGATTGAGCCGCTCGGACGAAACTTGTTCAAAAAGCTCCGAGTGCTTGTAAGTTGCGTAGAAATTCAAAAGCGGCACGAAGAGAAGCACCGTCCACAAAATTGGTTGAGCGGACTCATCCCGAGTGAGAGCCTTCATCTCTTTACCTGTTTGGTAAAACCAGTAGATGGAATAAATCCCGAACGTCACAACCATCAAAACAACCTGCAGCCACATATTGCGGCGCTTGACGAGAGTTGGGCCTGTCGTAGCTAATTCGTTATTCATCTCTTTCGCTCCCCGTTTGAAAGACGAGAGATTTACCTCGCGGGCTCGGCGTGAGCAACCGGGAACTCAAATCGAAGAATGATCTAAAGATCTGTGACTAAAAAAGAAAAAGCCCCGGGTTTTCACACCGGGGCTTCGTGATCGCAAGCTTTATCTAAGCTAGTATTAAGCTTTCAGCAGAGTCTGCGACCAGCGGTTGATCGCGCTCATAACAGTGTCGTTTGCGTTCGCGAAGGCCACGCCGTAACGTTTTTGCTCTTCGCTCCAGACGACCTTACCTTCGACCTCAATCTGGTCGCGACCATCAGGGCTCTGGATCGACATCTTCACGATACCGCCCTTCTCGAGCCATGCATCCGTATTCAGCTGAACCCCGCCGAGCGAGATCGTGCTGACTTGGCCGACCAACTCGCGATCGCCGAACTTCACGCGAACCGAAGAGTCGATTTGGTAGCGAGTGTAACGACGTTGATTCTTGCCACTGCGTTGGCGCATCGCCACGCTGAGGAGAACCGGCGAGATCAGCACAATCATGAGCGCAAAGAAGGCTAAGTTTTTCTGCGGACCCGAGAGACCACCCGGGCCTCCGCCTGATGCATCAAGGGCCATCTTTGTAACGAGGCCACATCCACCGATCGCGCCCGCGCCCGGATCAGCCAAACTGCTCGGCGCACGGATAGAGGCTGCGTTGAATTCCGGTTGGCTGGGGTCAACCGAGGCCCCTTTCGCACTCATCAAACCGTTATAAATATTCAAACGCGCTTTCGTTACCGTCTTTGAGCTCAAGCTTGAAACCGGAACCGAAGCGTTGAAGATGAGTTGCTTGACTTGATAGCCGTTCATCGTCGGAGCTTCGCGCACCATGAGCGCCGCAAGGCCAGAAACGAAGGGTGTTGCCATCGAAGTTCCCGAAGCACGACCGTAAAGATCGTTCGGATAAGTCGACCAGATGCTTGAACCAGGGCTTCCCATATGAACCGTGCGCGAGCCATAGTTCGAGAAGCTCGCCAGGCCATCGAGATCCGTCGTAGCCGCAACGGAAATCAAATTCGGTACGGCATAGTTTGCGGGATAAGTCGGAGCCGAGTCGTTATTGCTCGAGGCGTTCCCGGCGGCGGCTACGAAAACGACCTTCTTTTCGTAAGCGTAAGCGATGGCGTCGAGAAGTGAGTTCGAGAAGCCACCGCCTCCCCAGGAGTTTGAGAGAACTTTTGCACCGTTATTAACGGCGTAATAAATCGCCTTCACCGCATCGCTCGTCGAGCCTGAGCCGTTTCCGTCGAGGAACTTCAAAGGCATGATGCGAATTTTCGCAGGCTCAAGCGGAATGGCCGTGATGTCTTGGGTTGCCCCGAGCACGATGCCCGAAACGTGAGTGCCGTGACCGTCGTCGTCGACCATCGCAGCTGAATTACTTACGAAGTTCCAACCGTGAACGTCGTCAACGTAGCCGTTACGATCGTCATCGATTCCGTTGTTTGGGATCTCTCCCGGATTCGTCCACACAGAGCCGGATTGCACGAAAACATCGTGATTGATATCGAGACCCGTATCAATGACAGCTACTACCGGAGGAGTTGCGCTCGAAGAAGCCGCGCTCCACGCTTGTGAAGCTTGGATGGGGGCATTTGTTTGCGCAAAGGCGGAATAATCGGATGAAGCAGCCGCGCGGACATCGCTCATCGCCATCGGCTCGCCTTCAAAGCCTGCGCTCTGGCGCTTCAATATATAGTTGGGTTCTGCGTACTCGACTTCGGGATCCGCTTTTAATTCGGCCACGATCGACTCAACGCTTTGCCCCGGCTTAAGAGCGAAGTGGTGCATATTAAGCCCGGACCACGTTCCCTTCAAACTCATCGATTTTTCGGAAACGGCTTTTCCGATGAACGCCTGAGCTTGCATCGACTTCGATTTGCTTTTGAGTTTGACGATGATTTCGCCCGGGACGTACTCGGGGCTCTGCTGCTGGGCTTGGGCGGAGGCACCCCACAAAGCCAAGGTCGAGAATGTTAATACGGCATAGGTCGATTTAAACTTCTGAACTCGGCGCTGACTGCCCACTCGAAGCCTCCGAACCGTTTCCGGCACGTTTAGAAAAAACGAGAACGAACAGACCTGACTAAAAGTCCGTTCAGAAGCTCATCGGCCCAAAGGCGGGGGAATTTGAGGAAAGTCGTGACAATGTCTCGACTTTTGTCGGCGATCTCGAATCTATCGGCCAACGCCGTTCGAAATGGGGCGTCTCAAAATGAGAGGCGCCGAAAGGGAGTCGTTTTCCGTTCCAATCTGACACAAATAACTAAAGCAATTAGATTGAGTCTGTATGCGCAATAAAAAAGCCCGACCTTGGTCGAGCTTTCTCAAATCTACAGCTAAGCTTTTTCTATTTACTGGTTCAGTACACGCGGGTTCATGCTGATCTTTGCGTCTTTCTTCATGCCGTCGACCCAGCGGCGAATTGTCTCTTCACTGCGACGGCTAGCCATCATCTCGGCCATGAGATCGTTCTTCGGTTCTTTTACTGCGGGAGTTTTCTCGGCAGGAACCGCTTTATGGCGAACGATCAAAGCTCGGCCGCCTTCTCGAACGAGGGCGTTCGCGAGAGGCTTTTCAGCCGTTAAGCTGAAAGCTTGGCGGACGACTTCCTCGTTGGGACCGATATTAGGAACGTTGTCGGAGTCGATCGAGAAGGCGCCGGTCTCTTCCCACTTCAACTTATGATCCGTCACAAATTTACGGACGCCGGCATCATCGCCCTTTTTCAACATCTCGTTCAGCGCATCGACCGCAACGCGCGAACGCTCTTTTGCGATCAACGTACTCGCGATTTCTTCGCGGGCCTCTTCGAGGTTGCGGCTTGAAGCCGGCTTCTTCTCGAGAACTTGAATGAGGTGATAACCATACTCCGTCTTCACCGGGGCGCTGATCGTATTCGGTGCTTGGCTAAACGCGACTTGCTCAAACTCAGGCACCATTTTTCCGCGGGCAAAGAAGTCGATAAGGCCACCGTTCGCCTTCGAACCTGGATCTTCGCTGAATTGCGACGCCAGCTTCGCGAAGTCGCCCGACTTGGCCTTCGCCGCGATGTCTTGGATTTTCGCGAGGGCTTTTTTCTCCGCTTCCGCATCGCCGGCTTGAGCGCGCACGAGGATGTGGCGGACTTTTACGCGTTCGGGAGTAGAGAATTCTTCTTTATGGCTTTCGTAGTAATCTTTAACCTTCGTGTCGTTCCCGGCTTGCGCAAGGAAGGCTTTAACATCGCCTTCGTTGATGGATTCCGGCATGACGAGGTTCTCGGTCGGTACGGAGACGAACTCGACGTTCGCTTTCATCGACGAAAGCTCTTTCACTTTTTCGTCTTCGATTTTCAAAGGCTTCAAAGCCGTGCTGAACAGACGAAACGCCCGTTGGCGCGACTGATCGTTGCGAATGTCTTCTTCGAACTGGGCGGGTGAAAGGCGATTCGCCTCGAGCGTAGCGCGATAAATCGACGGTTTGAACTGACCCTGTTCCTGAAACTGCGGGATGTTGAAGATGACATCGCGAACTTCCGCATCCGTCGTGAGGAGCCGGTTTCTTTCCGCAGCTTGACGGATCAGCTCGGAATCAACCAGCTGAGCGATCGTTTGCTGCTGCATCATCTGGCGACCCGCATCGCCGCCAAGCGCTTGAAGCTGCTCGAAGCGAGGGTCACGGCGCATGCGCTCAAGCGCTTGCGAGTATTCGGCTAACGAAATAATTTCGCCGTTCACTTCGGCGGCTGTTCCGCCTTCCGCAACGCCCTGGCGATTCGGATTCAGTTCGGCAAAGACGAAGACGAGAATGATCGCGCCGAAGATGAGCCACGCCGTAACCGCACGGGTGACGCTTTTTCTGTTATGTCTCAAGTCATACTTGAACTTTTCGAACATGATGTCCTCCGGGATCGCTGATCGCTCTCGTTAGGCTGAGTTCGTATACAAGCTAGTTTTATGTGAATATTCAAGGAGATTTGTTGGAATCAAGACCCCTCTTTGTTACCGTTGAACGTATCGAGAATCGACGAACGTGAGCCGCTAGCAGCGTCTTCAAAGACGATCTCGGAAATGACTCTAATGGCAAATCCGTTAGGCAGAACGTGCGTCTCGCAAAAAATGCGAGATAGCTGACCAGCTGCTCAACAAAAAAAGTTGCCGCGAGAGGTTGTGACCGAGGGATTTTTTTAGATGCGATCGAGGTGGAGAGTTGCCCCTTCGGGATCAGCTCCGCTTCATGCTTAGGCAATCGCCGGGCGAAAGCCTGCTGAATTCGCTCACACTAGATCTCGCGGAATTTTGGGCGTTGCCAGTTAGGTGATTGCCAAAACCGCCTGGTTGCTTGTCGATCGAACGGCCCGCTTCGCGATTTGGGAACCGCGACGTGGAACGAGCGCAACGCCGGAGGCGTTGTTGGTTTACAAGGAGCAGTTAACTTGAATTTCTTCGCGTTCGATATCCGCAAAGCGTTGATCGTTCTCATCGTCATCGCTCTCCCGTTACTTTCGATCAACATGAAGCGAAGCCCTGGGGAAGACCCTTGGTATAAAAAACCATTCAGCGCTACGGTCAGCGTCGTGCAGGGCGGCTATTCGAGCTTCACGAGCGGCGTTCGCGGAACAACGTCGATGTATCTCAAACTGATTGGGATCAAAAAAGAAAACCAAGCCCTCCTTCACGAAAACGAAGAGCTACGCGCAAAACTCGGCGCCCTCACGGAGTTGAAACTCGAGAACGAGCGTTTGACCAAACTTCTCGACTTCAAGCGCAGCACAAGCATGGAACTTTTGGCGGCGAAAGTGATCGCGCTCGATCTCACGCCTGACCACAACTCGATTCGCATCAATCGCGGAACGCGCCACGGTCTCAAAAAACTCCAAGGCGTCATCACGGTTGAAGGCGTTGTCGGCTACGTCATGAAGGCTGATTACGAATCATCCCAAGTCCTGCTCCTCACCGACCGCTCGGCCGCCATCGACGCCATCGTTCAGCGCACGCGGGCGCGCGGGCTGGTCAGCGGAAAGAGCAACTCAACTTGCCGATTGCGCTACCTTGAGCGTGCCGATGACGTTGCTGCAGGCGATATGATCGTGACCAGCGGTTTGCAAGGTTACTTCCCAAAAGGTTTTCCGATCGGAAAACTCACGAGCGTGCGCAAAACCGACTACGGAATCAGTCAAGAAGCGGAGCTTCAGCCGGTCGTCAACCCTTCGAATCTGGAAGAAGTTTTCGTCGTCCTCAAATCGGGCCAAGAAGATTTCAACGAACGCTTTGGCGACTCGGATTTCGGCCCCCCGCTTTTGTCGAAAGCGAATCCGGAGCCCAAACCTGAAGCGGCGAATCCTGTAGCCGCACCGACCGCGAACGCTCCGGCCGTGAAACCGGTTTCCGCCAACAACGAACCTGCGGCCGCCGTGCCCGCGGGAGCACGTGAATGAAAGAACGCCTCTTGTTGCTAGCGAACGTCACGCTCTTTGCGTTTGCGACGTTGCTGCTGGCAAGTATCCAAACGTCGTTGTGGTTCCAGATCTTCGGCTCCTTCCGCGGACCCGCGCTCTGGATCCCGGTGCTGATCTACATCGCGCTTTTTCGCTCAACGCTCGAGGCGATTTTCTTTTCGTACCTCATCGGCTTCGCGCTCTCGACGATGACCGCGATGCCCGAAGGCATCCTTATCACGATCTGTTTAGGCCTGACGCTCGCGACGCAACTCTTTAAGCGACGCATCTTCTGGTCGAGTTCTAGCTACTACATGATGGTGTGCGGACTCGCAGCCTTGATCTTCCACCTTCTTCACTGGGGAGTTTCTTACGTGCTCGGCGACCATCCGATCACGAGTCCTCAAGTGATGGACTGGTTGATCGAAGCTCTTCTCACGCCGCTCGCCGCTCCACCGCTTTTCCCGGTGTTCCGTTGGTTCGACAGAATCACGGATCGTGAACCTTCAACTGAATATTCATCGCAAGTATCATGAGCCAATATTTAAACAGCGAACAAGAAGCAAAAGAATACCTCCCCAGGTACAAGCTGCTCTACGGCCTGATCGGATTTACCGTGACCGTGTTTTTCACGCGGTTGTGGTTCTTACAGATCATCAACGGAACTGAACTTAGACAGTTCTCCGAGCAGAACTCGATCAAAGAAACAAAGATCCCCGCGCCTCGCGGAATCGTCTATGACCGAAACGGTGAGATTCTTGTCGAGAACCTTCCCGGTTTCGAAGTCACGATCTCTCCGCAGTACGTGACGGATCTCAACGTGACGGCTGATGCCGTGGCGAAAGCTTTGAACATGCAGCCTCAAGCCGTGATTCAGCTTGTCCAAAAGAGCAAGCGGATGAACGGGCCCTTCCGGCCCGTCAAAATCAAAGACAACTTGAGCCGTGATGAGATCTTCAACCTCGAGATCATCAAACAGGACTACTCGGGTCTCGACATCAAAGAAAACGTTGTCCGCAGCTATCCCCTTAAATCAAACGCGGCTCAGCTCTTTGGTTACGTCGGTGAGATTTCCAAACGTCAGCTCCCCGTCTTGAACGAAAAGTACGGAGACAAGTTCAAGTTCGCGCAAGGCGACATCATCGGGAAAGCCGGTCTTGAAGAAGTTTTAGATCTCCAGATCCGCGGGAAAGACGGCATCTCCGTTCAGCAAGTCGATGCTCGCGGACGCGAAGCCGTGAGCTCTACGAATCTCCTCGGAAGCCTCGCCGGCATCACGCCTGCTTCGCCGGGTCACAACGTCATGTTGACGATCGATAAAGACATTCAAGAGGCGGCGTTCAACGCCTTCATCGGGCAGGGTCACATCGGTGGCGCCGTCGCGATGAAAACGAACGGAGAAATTCTGGCTTGGGTGAGCGGACCTTCGTTTGATCCGAACGAATTCTCGACCGGGATCTCTCCGCAGATTTGGTCGAAGCTCATCAACGATCCGGACCGCCCACTTCGGAACAAGGTGATTCAAGATCACAACTCACCTGGATCGACCTTTAAGCCGCTGATGGCGGTGGCCGCACTTTCAGAAAACATCATCACGCCCCACACCGTGGTCGCGTGCCCAGGCGTCATGCGTTTTGCGGGTCGTCCCTACCACGACTCGCTCAAACACGGTCACGGGAACCTCGTCGTCACCCAAGCGATCGAGCGCTCGTCGAACATCTTCTTCTATAAGATGGGTATCGCTCTCGGCATCGATCGCATGTTCAAATATCTCGACGCCTTCGGCATCGGCCGCAAGACAGAAGTTGAACTGCAGGGTGAACGCGCCGGCCTCATGCCGAGCGCAGCCTGGAAGCAAGAAACGATCGGCGAAGAGTGGCAACCTGGTGAGAATCTCTCGGTCGCCATCGGACAAGGTTTCGTTTTGACGACGCCGCTTCAGATGGCCGTGGCGTACAACGCGGTAGGCACTTACGGGAAAGTCGTTAAGCCCCACATCATCAAAAAGATCATGACTTCCGACAACAAGGTCGTCAAAGAAGTCGAACCTTCACTGGCTCGTGATCTTGGCGATGGTTCTGGCCCCGTCACGATCAAAAAAGAAGTCTTCGATACCGTTCGCGAAGGTTTGCGCCTCGTCGTCAACGGCGATCGAGGTACGGCTCGCGGTCGCGGAAAACTGAGCTTCGTGGAGATTGCCGGTAAGACGGGAACTTCACAGGTCATGTCGTTCTCGGCCGATCAAATTTACGTTACGTGCGAAACGCGCCCCAAACACCAACGTCACCACGGTTGGTTCATCGGATACGCTCCGGCGGATAAGCCCGAGATCGCATTCGGAATTCTTTCTGAACACTCCTGCCACGGATCGGCTGCATCACCCGTTGCTCGCGAAATCGTTCGCGCTTACGTGGCTAAGTATCATCCCGAGTGGCTCACGCGCGAGCCCGTGAAGAAAAAAGGTCGCCCCGAACCGGTAGAAGCCAGCCCGGTTGAAAGCGAAAGGATCGAAGGCGAATGATCGGCTCCAACAGAATCCAGGTAGAAAACAGAACGTTCTTACGCCGCATCGATTGGAACTTCGCGGGCGTCATCCTCGCGCTCAACGTGATCGGCCTCATCAATCTTTACAGCGCAACTCACGGGCACGGCGATGTCGGTACGAATCGCTTGTTCATCTCGCAGATCTTCTGGCTCTTTACGGGCTGGACGATCTACATGGTCACGACGCTGATCGATTACCAGCTGTTTATCCGCATGGCCCCAGTTGTTTACGTGCTGAACCTGATCGCGCTAGTTGCCGTCATGTTTGTCGGGAAGGTCGCGCTCGGAGCCCAACGTTGGCTAGATTTCGGCTTCTTCAGCTACCAGCCGTCGGAAACGATGAAAGTCGCGCTCGTATTAGTGCTCGCACGCGTGATGTCGCAGAAATCTTTTCCGGAAGGTCTCGGGTTTAAAGAACTGGCGTTTCCGCTGCTCATTTTGATCGGCGTTCCGTTCTTCATCACCGCTGAGCAGCCGGACCTAGGAACGGCGATGATGCTTTTGATCATCGGTGGCTCGATCCTCTTCTTCTTGCGGATTAAACGCAAAATCTTGATCGGCGTTTGTATCGCGTTCTTCTTGGCGGGTCTTGGCGGTTGGTTCTTCGGTCTTCGCGAATATCAGCGCGACCGGGTTTACACCTTCCTTGATCCGAACCGCGATCCTCGCGGAAAAGGTTATAACTCGATCCAATCGAAAATTGCGGTTGGATCCGGAAAAGTTTTCGGTAAAGGATTTCGCAAAGGAACTCAGTCACAACTCGAGTTCTTGCCCGAGCGC
>SYLX01000147.1 GCA_005808505.1 Bdellovibrionales bacterium
ATGGACAAAGACGTGACCAAGCGTCTGCTCGCGCAAGCAGGTTTGCCGATTCCGAAGTTCGTGGCCCTGAAACGCCACGAGACAGCTTCACACGATTTCAATCAGTTGAAGGCGGCGCTCGGGCTTCCTTTCTTCTTGAAGCCCGCGAACATGGGCTCATCGGTCGGCGTGCACAAAGTGAGCAACGAAGAAGGTTTTAAGAAAGCGATCAAAGACGCCTTCCAATACGATACGAAGATCATGGTGGAAGAGTTCGTCGAAGCGCGCGAAGTTGAGTGCGCAGTTCTCGGCAACAAAGACTTCATCGCGTCGGTGCCTGGCGAAGTCATGCCTCAGCACGAGTTTTACTCGTACGAAGCAAAGTACCTCGACGAAAATGGTGCCCGCCTCGAGATTCCAGCGAAATTGACAGATGCCCAAGTTTCGGAAGTGAAGGCGATGGCGGTTAAGGTCTTCCGCACTCTCGAGTGCGAAGGCTTGTCGCGCGTGGATTTCTTCTTGAAGAAGAACGGTCAGCTGATGGTGAACGAGATCAACACGATCCCGGGCTTCACGAAAATCAGCATGTACCCGAAGATGATGGGCGCTACTGGCATCGGTTACTCGGATTTGATTGATCGCCTGATTCAGCTCGCGATCGAGCGCAATAAAGAAGAACGTTCGCTCAAGAAGTAAGTTCTGTGCTCTGGAACTTGTCTGCTTATAAGGCGACAAGTTCCGGAGTATGCCCACACTACTTCTTCTTCCCCGCCAAGACCTTCGCGTGCTCCTCGTTGAGCCACAAGGATTCGAACATCTCTTTTTCTTTTTCAGGCGTGTAAGATTTCAACGAAGCCACGGGTGCTTTTGGCAAAGCACTCATACCCGCTGCACAGGCGCGAGCATCTTCCAGAAGACGCTCATCGATGGAAACGGCGTCGATCAAGCCGAGCTTCATCGCTTCGAGTGCCGATAACGAATTTGCCGAAAGCGCGAGCTGCCGCAATTTATGAATTCCAAGTCGACTCTCGAGGCGCTTGCCACCGCCCCACCCGAAGCTCAAACCAATCTTTCGCTGCCACAGAGCGAACATCGCGTGCGGCACCGACAACACGACATCAAATGCACTGATAACTTCCACACCGCCGCCGAAGCAATCTCCAGTGACCGCGCAGACCGTCGGAACCGGTAAACGCGAAACTTCGTCAAGGATCGCCGCGATCTTGCGATTGACGCGCTTTCCTTCTTCGGGGCTAGTCATGGCTGCGTAGTCAGTTAAGTTTCCGCCCGAACAGAACACTCGGCCGGGCGCCGTGAAAACAAGCGCACCGAATTTCGATCGATTCTGATCGAGGACCGCCTTCAACTCTTCGGCGGCTTTGAGGCTAAAGCTGTTGCGAGAAGTGGTGTCGCCGAATTCGATCGTGAGGATTTGCTCCTCAAGCTTTGATTTGATCAACGACAATCGCGTCACCTCACGAAAGAGTTCAGAACGACTTCAGGATCGTCTTTTTTACATCGGGAGTGCCGATGAATTCAACTCCAGCGCCGATTCCACCGCGAACCGAAGCCGCACGCGAAGTCCAAACCACTCGTGCCGGCATCGTATAGATCCGGTTGACGTCTTTGAGCTCAACCTTCACCCGCACCATATCGCCGACCTTCAAAGCGGTCGGCTGTTGGAACTCAAGATAAGCGCCACCCTTTGACATGTTATGAACCTTCGTGAGGAATCGATCGCTACGACCGTAGAGTTCAACTTCCGCCGACTCGTTGGTGTTGTAGCGACGGTGCACACGTTGCGCGACCGCGCGCTCGGTCAGCATCTTGCGTACGATTCCGATGAGGTCTTTCGCTTCGAAGGGCTTCTCTAGAAAGACAACCCCGTCCATCGCTTGAAGGGATTTTACCGCCGCCGTCGCGTTTGCTTTCGCCATAACGAGAACTTGCCCTCGGTAACCGGCTTCGCGAAGCTGCACGAGCGAGATGGCCTCCGAACGATTCCACTCTTGGACGTTGATCACGACAACGGCCATCGTTTCCGCGACCGATGAGGCTAACCCCTGCGGATGCAGACTGATGAATCGCAAACCCGGGAACTCAGGTTCAAGCACATCCAGCTTGCGGCTTAGAATCTGATTTTCTTGTTCGGTTTTGCTAGCCAGATAAACGTAGAAGTTCTGCATGGGCGGCTCGTCCTTTCGCTCGCGCGGACTCATTGCCTATCGGAGCCACACCCACACAGAGAAAGTCGCAACTTGAGAAAGCGATGCAACCCACGCAAATGGCGTGGCAAGACGAGGAAAACTAGACTTCTTCGACTCAGGAAAACGACATCGGTGTCGAACTCTTAAGCGCGTCTCGAAACGAGAACCTCTAGCTCGACGCGAACTCAACGCCGAGACCCGTACCTCGTGCGTTCATCCACGCAACACGCGCGCGCATCTCGTAAGAGCGGCCCATCGCAGCTAAACGCACTTTCACGACTAATTCATCACCAATGCGGAGGCTCAGAGGGTGATCCAGTTCAATGTATGCGCCGCCTTTAGAAAGATTGCGCACTCGACACGGGAGAAAGCCCTGTTTACCGGTGATTCGAAGCTCACCCATTTCATTTGTCGGATGTCGCGTGTGCCGACGACTCGCCACGAGCGGAGCTAGGATCATGCGCCGAACGATCCCGAGAAGTTCCATGCGCGCAAATGGCTTTACCAAAACGACGTCACGATCGGGAGTTCCTTTATCGGGAGTCTCAACCGAGATCGCACGCTTAGATAAAACAAGAATTGGGCCGGCGTAACCGTGGCCTCGCAGCTCTAACAAAACGAGTTCATCAGAAGGAGTCCAATCCTCAAGATCAAGAACGATAGCCTGAGGCGATTTGTCGGCAACGGCGGCCGAAAGGGAAAGATCTAAACCCGAGATGACGAGATTGGGAAATTCGTCTTTGAGAATTTCAAGCTCGCGCGTCAGTTCCGCGCGAGCTTGAGGAGTCTTCGTCAATAATACAAGGCGAGACTCAGTCATGTCGACTTGCAATTAGCGTTGAGCCGGCGGAACCCAGTTCAAACCTTCTTTGCCCGCCCACTTTCCGCGAGGACGGTAGATACGGTTGTTTGTCCACTGCTCGAAGATGTGCGCAAGCCAACCCGATACGCGCGAAGCCGCGAAGATCGGAGTGTAGAGATCGATCGGAATGCCCATCGAGTAGTAAACAGTCGCCGAGTAGAAGTCGACGTTCGGGAGCAGACCTTTTTTGTTCTGCATGACATCGTCGATCATGTCCGACATTTGGTACCAGTGCGGCTGGCCCATTTTCGCCGTCAACTTCTCCGACATCGAGCGAAGGATCTTTGCGCGCGGATCGCCGTTTTTATAAACGCGGTGACCGAAGCCCATGACTTTCGCTTTGTTGTTGAGAGCGTCTTCGATCCACGACTTCGCTTTCTCGATCGTGCCGATGTCTTTCAACATCAACATGACTTGCTCGTTGGCACCGCCGTGGAGCGGGCCTTTCAACGCAGAGATCGCGGAAACGACTGCCGAGTAAACATCCGAGAGAGAAGAAGCTGTCACACGCGCCGCGAATGCCGAGCAGTTCAACTCGTGATCGGCGTGCAAGATCAAGCAGACGTCGAACTGTTTTACAATTTCCGCATCCGGTTCGTTGCCGGTCATCGTGTAGAAGAAGTTCCACGCGATCGACTTCGACGGATTGGGCGAGATGATCTCTTTGCCGGTGCGGAGACGCTCGAACGCCGTAACGAGCATACCCATCTTCGCGGTGAGGCGGAGCGCTTTGCGGTAGTTCGCTTCTTTTGAATCGTCTTGAGCTTCTTTGTCGTAGAGGCCCATCGCGCTCGTTGCCGAACGCAACCAAGCCATCGGGTGAACGCCTTTCGTGGGCAACGTCTTCAATGTCGAGATGAGTTGCGCATCGAGCGTCATTTCGGCGCCGAGCTCTTTGCGAAGTTTATCGAGCTCATCCTGCTTCGGAAGGCGATCGTTCCACAGCAAGAAAATCGTTTCTTCGAACGTGGAATGAGCTGCCAAATCTTCAATCGTGTAACCACGGTAGTTCAAGGTCGCGCCGACGATGAACGAGATTTTTGTCGTGCACGCGACGACGCCTTCTAACCCGCGGTCGAGGGCGCCTTCATAGATGGGTGCTGCTTCTGCCATGGCTTATCCTTTCAAATCCTCTAAAAGTAGCAATCGAGAGTGAGGTCTAACAACCGGCTTACTCTTTGACAACACTCTTGAAAGTAACGTTTTTGCTCTTGAGTTGCACTCTTTCGGTGGTCGAGTTTCATATAACTGAGAGACAAAAGAAAACACGCGCAAAAGGCACAAAAAGCACCACAGTGATTTTCGCGCCTGCCGCTTTATTCAACACTCTTTGCGAGTTTAATCACGCGATCTTTCACCTCTGTCACCACGACTGTGACATCCTGCGGGAGGTCACGACTCTGCGTGAATCTCTCGAGCTGGTAGAAGATCTCGTTACGCAAATCGTGAACCCCGAGACGAGGCGCGGCGAGAATCGACTTATAGAGACGTTCTTCGCCGAACGCTTCGCCTTTGGAATTCATCGCGCGAATCACGCCTTCTGAACAAAGGATGATCCGATCGCGTGGTCCTAAGCTGAGCGAAGAACTCTTGAGTTCCGATTGAAAGCCCTGCTGAAAAGGTTGGGCTTCCCACTCGAGACGCTGGAGCTTTCCGGCCGAGTAACTAAATAAGAGACCAACCACTTTGCCTGCGCCGCTATAGGTCAATTCGAAGCTACGACGATCGATCACACCGTAGAAGACATTTGCCTGGTCGTGGGACTGAATCGTCGGAACAAGTTCTTTAGCCATCATCTCGAGGATGCGATCAGGAGGTGTCCCTTTGCGCGCTTCGAGCTGTCCCGTCATCTTCAAAAGAACGCTCAAGAACAAAGCTGACATGCTGTAGCCCGATGAACTCGCGAGCACGATTCCGAAACGGAATTTATCCTCGTGCTCGAAGATATCGAAGTAGTCGCCGCCCGAAATTGGACTCGGTGTGAATTTGGTACTGAACTCAAAGCCCGGAATATTCGGGAATTCAGTTGGCACCAGGGCCTTTTGGATCAAACTCGCCATCTTCAGCTCTTGGCTGATTTGACGGATAAATCTTTCGAGTTGAGAGTTTGCCTTCGCGAGTTCGTCGCGGAAGACCGCGAGATCTTTTTCGCGGTCACTGAGTTCCGTCTCTAATTCGCGGACACGTTGTTGCAAACCCGTTACGAGCGCTGAATCTTTCTCTGACATGAAGCTCGAGCCTCCATAAGCGCCGCAATTAGGCGTAATTCCGCCGACTTCCCCAGGTTCGACTTCGGCTTTAGCCGTTGTCAAGCCGAGGTGTCGTTTTTCATCCTTGCCTGGAAGGACCGAACCCAATAAATCAAGAACGGATGTCGAATTTAATCTCCGAGCGCCCAAGCCACCATTGGTCGAAAGAGCGTTTGCACGCTGACGTGCAACGCGCCGTCGGAGGAACGCTCAATCTTCTCCGCGAAGTGAGTCGCTTCAGCGAGCATCTTGATCCTGAGTTCCATGCCGAATGGATGGTCAAGCGAGTCCAATTTCTTTCTTACGAGCTTCAATCCGAGATTCATGCCGATCATTCTGAAGCCGAACGCCTCGGGCTCCTCAATCGGTTTTTCTTTGAAACGAAAAAGTTCAAATGCATTACGGATGTTTCGAAGCTCGTTGATCCCAGCGAGGCTTATCGTCTCAATCGTGTTCTCTCCGATCGCAGGGGTGCCCCGATCGCGCTCGAACTTATCTACGCTTACTTAGCGGAGAAAATCGGCGTCTCGCTCGACTTCGTTGATCTGAAACCGACGTGCTTTTTGCGTTGGGTGGAAGACGGCCGTTCCCGCTTTGTCGACATCACTCGCGGCGGTTCAACACTGTCGAGTGATGAACTCATCGAAACTCTCCACACTCGCTTTCGCCTCACCTCATTTTGTAACGCCAGCTTGCTTGAGACTTACTCTTTTGACACCTTCTTAGCCGATTATATTCGCTGCTTAAAGAGTTCGATCGACGTTGGTCACGAGCCCGAAAAACATCTCTGGCTTCAAGATAATCTGATCTCATACCAACCTAGTAATCTTCAGCTACTAGGTGAGCGCGCCTTACTTCATCGAAGGCTCGGTAATTTCAAACATGCCCTTTCCGATTTGAAACGATATTACGCGTTTCATGATCGCGATCGTTCTCCGAGCGAATTAGCAAAGCTCTACGATGAACTTGTCGCCCTTCTTGAGCGCGGTCGCCCCGACGCAGAATTTTGATAGAAGAAGTTTACCGGCGGATTTCGGCCGCTTCAGCCTGAGTGTGATTCGATCTTCTCAACGATCGATCGAACCATACTTAAAGTAAACGGCTTGTAGAGCACGCGATCTTGCACGGCTTCTAAAAAAGCGCACGCGGCCGGCGTGACGGCTCCACCAGTCATGAAAACGAACTTCTCCACGAGGTGCGGGCTCGAGATGCGAATGCGGTTGAAAAGCTCCATCCCATCGAGAATCGGCATCGTGAGATCACAGAGAATTAGGTCGAAGTGCGGGTTCTCGCGAAGAACCTTTTCGGCTTGAACTCCGTTGTCGCAGTAAGTGACGTCGTGCTCATCTTCCAATCCATCGTGAATCACTTCACCAATCGAAGGCTCGTCATCAATGACGAGGATTCGTCGACGAGGACTCGGTGCGCTTCGAACCGTAGATGTCGCATGACTCTTTAAAATCATGGAAGGCGCAGGCGGAAAACGAACAGAAAATTTGGTTCCAACGCCCAGTTCACTTTCGACTTCGATTTCCCCATGAAATCTTTGAACAATGGTGTAACAAATCGAAAGGCCAAGACCCGTTCCGCTGCCCATTTTCTTCGTCGTGAAAAACGGCTCAAAAACTTGGCGCAGGTGTTCTTTCGCGATTCCTTGGCCATTGTCACTCACTTCAACGCAAGCGTACCCGCGCGCATCGGTCCTGGTCGTGACAGAGATGAGATTCGCCGTTGGATCATCAAACCGCAGAGCTTGCAAAGAGTTAACTAGGAGATTCAGGAAGATTTGACCAAGCCGCCCTTCGTTCGCCATGACGAGTGGAGCCGGCGAAAAATTGGTTTCAAAGCGTGTGCGCCGTTTGATTTCGTTGTTCACCATCGGGAGCGTAGCTTCAAACGCACTGATGATATCAACGGGATCAACCTGCTCGGTCGACGACCGGGAGAAGACTTTCAGATCCTTGACGATATCCGCGATGCGTCCCGCACTTCGCAAAAGTGCGTCGATGTCAGTTTTGAGCGCTGACGTTTCTAGATCTTTCGAAATCAGCTCTAGGCCACAGACAAGATGCGTAAGCGGATTATTGATTTCGTGGGCGATACCTGCAGCTAGCGTTCCTACTACGGTCATTCGATCCGCATGAAGAAGTCGTTCTTCAACTTTCTTCTTCTCGGTGACGTCGCGAACACAAACGACTTTCACTTGCTCAGCTGGCCCAAGGTTGGCGACCCGGCTTGTGACCTCGACGAATCGGCCATCTTTAAGTTCAAAAGGTTTCTCAAACGAGAGTCCACCTAGGGAAAAGTTCTTCTCACGTGCCTCTTTCAAAACCTCGGGTTCGCACATCGTCGACATGCAATGAGCAAGGATCGCTTCATGACTTCTTCTCGTGATCAAGTCTTCCGGGACGTGCCAAATGTCGAGAAACTTCCGGTTGTATGCGATCACATTGTCGTCTTTTTCGTTGAAGACGAGAATGCCGTCAGGCACGGCCTCGACCGTCGTTTCCAAAACCGTCACCGAATTGCGGATCGGCGTGATGTCGAGAAACGTTGCGATCATGCTTTTAGTTTTTCCATCTTGATCACGAATCGGCGAACCAGAAACCAAGATGTTTCTTTCCTGCCCGCCCTTGCTGACGAGCGTGACCTCATAAGAAGAAGGCTCGCCCGCAAGCCGCTTACGGAGCTGATCACGCACGCGCGGAAGACTCTCGGGAGAGATGAAATCAGTAATCGACCGTCCAATGACTTCATCAAGACTTTTTGCGCCGAACCAAGCTAAACCCGTTAAGTTCGCGAAACGAATTTGAAGGTCTAAATTGGCTTCGATCACCCCAACCGAGGCATTCTCTGAAAGAGCGCGAAACCGCTCTTCACCCTCACGTATCAGGGTGTGAGCCTCGCGGAGAGCTGTGATATCGACGACAAAACAGATACCTGATTGCCGATCATCGTTGAGGACCGATCCACCGATCAAAATAGGAACCCGCACGCCTGAGCGGTTGATGTGTTCGATTTCGAAGGGCGTGCAGACCCCACGCTCTCGTAGCTCATGGATCGCGGCGCTGACGACTCCGTGCTGTTCAGGAGGCGTCGCTTTTATCCAATCCAAATGGCCTTTGCGAATCTCATCAAGCGAATATCCCGAAAGTTTCGCCACGTACTCATTCGCCTCGAGAACACGGCCGTTGAAATCGAAAGTGCAAATCCCAATCATGTTCGAGTCAGCGAACTGAGAAGGCTGGATCACTTTGTTGAAGTCCGATTTTGCGGAATCAGCGCCAATCATAATTTCATCTAAGCGCGGTGGAAAAGGAATGTCACTTCCTCTCGCGGAACGAGGCGGAAAGATACATGTCAAAACGAGCGGTTTTACCTTCAAAAACATGATTCGGTTTGTATCCCAAGACCGGTGCTGAGAGTGGCCGCTTAACGACAACCCGATCTTGCGCTACGTGAAGTGCCAGCTCCAAAACTTCGCTAGCATCGTCGTCATCACCGATCAGGCGACGAAACATTTGCATGCCTTTTTTCGGAAGCGCGCTTTTACTTCGTCCCTCGTCGGGGTACATCGGATCCAGGTAGACGACTTCGGGATGAGCGTCAGGATCATGGTTTTGGCGAAGCTTGCGCAAGTATTCAGCGGCGTTTCCTTGCTCAAAGGAGAGGCGTCCCGCAATCAAAGAGAGTTCGGAGTCTAGCTGCAGCCGCCGGTAGCCGTCTTCGAGCAGCGCGAAAACAACGGGCGATCGCTCAATTGCGCGCACACGGCACCCCAGAGCGGCGATAAAGAAAGCATCGACGCCTAGGCCTGCGGTTGCATCGAGAACAAAACGCGGGCCCGACTTCATACCGATGGCCTTTGCGATCGGCTGATTTTTGCTGAGACCGTGCTTAAGACGGTGGACCTTATCACCCGAGAGAAAATCAACTACGAGTGGGGCCTTCTTCTCATCTCGCAAATCACGCAGTGCTAGGCGAAAATCTTCTGGCGGATCGGCCGGAATCTTCTCAAGCCGAAATCCAAGCTCCGCAAGATCCAACATTGTTCACGTCCCGCCGCTTCGGGAGGCGATGATCCAGAGGTAACCTGAAACCAAGGCGATCATCGTTAACCACGAAAGCTTTACCGGTTCGGCTCGTAAACCTGTGAGCCCTGAGGCTAGTGGTGATTTGAGTCCAGCGACTCGCAAGCAAATAGGAACCAAGAAAAGGATTTGCGTTAGGAGCGCAGGAACTAATTTCCACTCCCGCTCAATGGCCGCGATATAGAAGAGTGACGAGATCAAAGTAAGACCCGCCGTGAAGTAAAAGAACTTCTTGCTTGCGTCGAATCCTGTCCGGGTGGCCCACGTCCGTACACCCGCTTGCGAATCGGTCATGATGTTCTCAAAGTTTGCCGAGTGGAAGAACAGCAGGGAGATCGCACCGAAAATTGAGCCAAGCGCCCCTTCTGCAAGCGTGATTTGTCCTGTTGAAGTCCAGGCAAAAGCCCAACAGAGAATTGGACCCGTCAAGCCAAACGCCGCGATTTCGGCCCAGCCATGATATTTCAATCGCGCTTTTTGAAAGGCAAACTCAAGACCTATCAAACCCGCAACACCGGCAATGATCACGACGGGTGCAAGGTGCAAAAAGATCGCGGGTAGACCGCAAAGAAGCGCGAGCGCAGTTAAGATCCAAGCCGCTCTCTTAACGGCAACCGCACGCAGCCAGCCCTTTTGGATGACCCGGCTTCCGCCCCCGGAGCGAATGCGATCTCGCCCTTTCATGTGATCGCCGTAATCGTTAAAGAGATTGACGGCCATATGAAAGAAGAGAACGCCCACAAAGGAACTGACCATGATGACCGGATTCATCTGACGATCGTGGGCCCAGCAGTAAACAAAAGTTGTTAAAAGCGGCGCGATTGAGAAGACGAGACTTTGTGGCCGAAGCGCCTGCCAAGCAACCATCAATGAAGTAGGTCGATTGATTTCCGCAACGGGTTTGATTTCGAAGGTAACCTCTTCCATCACCGAATCTACGTTCAACGAACGAACCGGAAGTGCGCGATGCTCTTTTGAGAAACGACCCTCAAGGTAAGAGAGAAATTCTGGATCTTTTCGTGAAACAGTCTTCCAGCGCTCGATCATTTCTTACGCCAGTAGAGCGGTTTTGAGAGCGGTAGCAGTTCGGCGGCGACGCCGGCCCCTCTCTCCCCGCCTAAAAGAGCTTCGAGACGCTTCACTTGATGAGCGTAGAGATCGATCAGCGAAACGTTGATACGGTCGAACTCTGCCAATCGTTCCTCAAAATGTTTTTCCGTAACGATTGATTTCAGTTCACCAAGAGATTGCGATTTGAAGGCCGCCTGACGCGTGTTCTCCGGAAGATCCTTCGTCAGGAACACACCAAACGAATTCAGGTATCCCGACTTCAAGTCACCTAGGACGGCTTTGTTCTCGTAGTTGCGGATATCAAAGTCGAGAAGATCGTCGCTTCGCTGGAAAAGGAGACCAAGGATCGAACCGCATTCTTCGAGGAGAGTGTGCAAATCTTTATCGTAAAGTTCAGCCGCGATGAACGGCGCTCGCAAACACCATTTGAAAAGCGACCCAGTCTTCAAGTTATGAACGCGGTCCAATTGCTCAACGCTGATATCGAAATCGCGAACGAGAGAGTCTTGGATCCACTCGCCTTCGAGAAGATCAGAGATCACCTCTGCCGTGTATTGAATGAGTCTCACGTTTCCGTGATGGGACAAGTTCACCATCACGCGCGCGAGGAGGTAATCACCTGCTAGGACCGCGTATTCTGGTGTGTACTTCAGCCAAGCTGTCGGTTTGTTCCGGCGGAGATGGGAACGATCCACAAGATCGTCGTGAAGAAGTGAAGCGTTGTGGATGAATTCAATAGTTTGACAAAGAAGCTCAACCGGTCGGTCGGCAAGCTTCAACGGGGCCGACACTTTTTGCACGAGCGCTGAACGAAAGCCTTTTCCACCCGAAAACAAATCGTCGTAGAGGTTATTTAACTTCGGGAGGTAAGCCGGAAAGTCTCCGGAGTCATAGACTTTGATGTTCCGCATTTGCTCGTTCTTTATTCAGTTTTTCTTCAATGGCCTTCAAGTGGCTGTCTCGGTTGAAGTTTCGCTTGATGCTCGAAGCTAGCTTCAACCGAATCGGATTACTAGAGCCTATGTACCGGAAAACGCTCAGTTTATCCGGTACTCGCAACTTGAAGTCAAGTCGCCGCGTGTGCATACTAGGCGGGCGCAGTAGCAAAGCTCCGCACACGGAGGATGCAATTATGGGTTTTTTCAAGAAACTGGTTCAATTCATCCGCAACGTCGCTGAAGACGAGCGCATCCCGCCCCGGGATAAGAAGATTATTCTCACCTTTCTGGCGCTCGTGCTTTCTCCGATCGACCTGATTCCCGACTGGATCCCGATCATCGGACTTCTCGATGATCTCGTCATCATCGCCTTCGTGCTGGATTATTTTTTTAACGTCCTCGACGATTCAATTCTGTTGAGTCATTACCCTTGGGGAATGAAGAGCTACACCAGCGTACGTCGGAGCGCGAAAGTCATCGCCGTGTTGACGCCAAAAGTGCTCAAAGACAAAATCTGGAAGTACCAGCCAGCTCCCTATTGATCACCCATGAAGCCTGAGAGGAATGACCTCATGAGCGTTTTCACGTCTCCCGCCATCATCCGTTTTCGCCAAGCGGATCCCGGCGGCATTGCCTTCTTCGGCCAAGCTTACTCGATTGCGCACGATGCTTATGAAGACTTCGTTCGCCATCTCGGTTTTGAATGGAAAGAGTGGTTCGCGAACGAAACTTGGGCCGTTCCGATTCGACAGAGTTCCTGTGAACATTTGATCCCGCTCTTCCCATCGGCGAGCTGCGAAGTGCGAGTGACTCTTGATTCCATTGGAACAAGTTCCTTTGGCGCCAAATACGAGATCATGGTGAATGGTCGAGTTTGCAGCGAAGTGCGACTTGTTCACGTCTTCATCGACAAACAAAAACGCGCGAAGATGGACATTCCTTCAACGATCCGTAGCCGGCTTGAGTCCTACCAAAAGCAGAGCCTCACTTCGTAGTAACTTCCCGAGATCGGAGCGAGGAATCTTCGCGAGGACGTGAAGTGACCGCGCCCGCTCGAAGGGCATGACGGCAGCGTTGAACTGATCGAAGAGTTGCTGGGCTTCATCGCTGGGTCCGGTCGCTAACATCGCAACGCTTGCCCCGAGTCGCTCATCAAATGCCGCAAGCACGGCTGCATCTCCGCTGAATCGTGAGTGCGCGCGAAGCTTTTCAAGTTGCGACTCAAGGCGACTCATCACGACACCTTCGCCGCCGATTTTTACGAAATCTTGCAACCGTCCTTCGATCCGAAGCGAACCATCGCTCGCAACTCCACCGCGATCTTCCGTTGCAAACCAACTCGACGATTTTGGATCGACCCATTGAGCTGATGGTTCAAAAACAATCTGACCTGTGAGGAGCGAGTCGCTTTTTACGAGAAGGCGCCCGTCTTCAGCTTGTTTCACTTCAACGTGATCAAGCGGCATCAGACGCGGATCATTCGGGTTAAGCGCCGTCGCGATCTGCGAGCAACATTCCGTCATGCCGTAGCTAGGATGAAGCGGCCAACCCAGCTGAGTCGCTCGTTCGTAAAGCTCGGGCTCAAGTCTTCCGCCGCCGATGATGACAGCTCGCACTTGAGCCGGAGCTTTCGCTTGAATTTGTGCAAGGTCGAAAAGCTGCGTCGGTACGAGCGAAATCAAAGTCGCGCCAGAAGCAAAGCATTCCTCTAGAAATTGTGCTGCAGACCAACGATCCGAGGCGCCGTCGAAAACTTTCGCGCCACTTAGATACGCTCGCGCATGAATGCCGAGGCCGCCGACGTGAAAATCAGGCAGCTTCTTCAACCACACGTCTTGAACGTTAGAGTTGAAACGACGATTCACCGCCGCGGCACTCGTAAGCAGCGCTTTCTTAGAAAGGAGAATGAGTTTACCGAAAGCGCCGCTTGAACCTGAAGTTGCAATACCGACGTGTGATTTCAGGTGCGGGGTGACCAACCTCTCCCAGGCGGCTTCATACATCTTCCGCGTCGCGGGCTGTAGACGCGGATTCAGAAGCAGACTGTTGTCGTCCGAACTCCAATCGAGGTTCATCTGAGTTCTTTCCAATTTTCTTTTTCAAGAAGCTTCGTGAAGCCGATGCCCGGCTCGCTCGGCGCGAGAAGCTCGCTTCCCTTCATCACAAGTAGATCCGAATAAGCGTTCGCCTCGTACGCGATATGCGAAGCAAGACCGCAGACTCCCGGCTCCTTTAGGCGACTCGCCTCAAGCATCGCACCCATCTGTCCAACGGGATGATCTAAGTAGCTGGTCGTCACGATCTTCTGCTTTTGACCAAGAACTTCCTGCGAGTGCTGAGTGGCAGGTTTGAAGATGCGGTACGTGAACGGTGCGGGATTCTCGTGGCCGTAATCCCCGGGACGATCAAGCGCGAACTTCTCCTGAAGAGGAAGCTCCTTCCACTCTCGAACGAAGGATGTCGGATCTTCGATGAATTCAATCGCCTCATGCAATGCTGGCGAAAGCGCCTGCACGAACGTCACGAAAGAGGACGTCGTCGCTGTACCGTTGAAGTCGAGCCGCAAGCGGTAAGAAGTTAGCTGCGCGAGCTTCTGCAGTTCTCGTTTGAGATCTCGTCCCACTTTAATTTTTAACGTCGAGAAACCGAGGGATGCAGGCAGATCTTCGTGAAGCGCGTCTAGATCCGTAACGAGATAGTGATTGTCGAAAGAGCTTCGCGCAAACGCGCTTTTTCCGCCCGCTCGGGCCTTTGCATCTTCGTGCGCTAGGGCTTGGGACCTTTGAGCAAGCTTAGTGGGGTGGCCCGTTGCGAGCTCCTTCAGCTGCTCGGTGAGTGGAGCGTCTCCAAGCTCTGTCCATGGATGTAGATCAGCGTAGCCGAACCCTTCCGCAAATTCAAAGCGAAGCAGCGCTCCCTCACGAGCGCGCGAAATTGATTTTGCATTGAGAGAGGCACGGGCCAAGAGCGTGTAAGGTGAAAACCACACACGCACGCTGGTCACCGGATCCAAAAAGCGACGGCGAGCACCAAGCCAAAGAGAAGCTGAAGTCCTGCAGCCATCGCTAGAAATTTATTGTAGATCGGACTCGGGGCATTTCGGAAGACACCGACAACCACGCGTCGCGCGAGAAAGATCGCACCGAGCGGAAGAAGAGCGGCGTAAAGTCTACCCTGGGCAATCCAATAGAGACCGAGCAAAAATGGACTAAAGACCAAGAAAAGAATCTCGGCTCTCGCAAAACCTACTCCAAATCGGACCGCTAACGTCTTTTTGTTTACAAGAGCGTCTTGCGGAGCATCTCGCAAGTTGTTGATCGCGATCAACACCGTAGCGAGGAATCCAACTTGCAATCCCGCGACAGCAGAGCCGATCGTGATCACTTGCGTGTGCAAGAAGTAAGTGCCCATCACGGCGATCAAGCCAAAGAACAAGATGACGAAGAGATCACCGAGTCCTTTGTACGCGAGCGGGAATGGTCCGCCTGTGTACGCATAACCAAGAAAAAGCGAAACGAGTCCGATCCCAACGATCGGCCATCCACCTTGGATGACCAAAGGAATGCCCAAGCAGAGCGCGACGAAGAAGCAGAACATCCCGCCGACCATGACTTGCTTCGCGGTCAAGAGTCCGCTTTGAGTCACGCGCTGAGGTCCAATTCTCTTCTCGGTGTCCGCGCCTTTTTTGAAGTCGACGGCGTCGTTCACGAGATTCGTACCGATCTGGATGAACGCGGAACTTAACAGCGCAAAGATCGAGACCCACCATAAAACGGGGTGACCATCGGCTTTCACCAGCGCCGTCGCAACGACAACCGGTACAAAAGCCGCAGTCAGCGTCTTCGGTCGGAGCGCCATGATCCACGGAGCGATGCCGCCTGCTTCGAAAGCTTGGGCTTCCGCAGCCTTCATGGGAAGCGACCGAACTTGTTGAAGTCAGGTTTGCGCTTCTCGATGTAGGCGTTCTTTCCTTCTTTTGCTTCCTCAGAGAGGTAGTACAGAAGAGTCGCGTTGCCCGCGAAGTCGAGAAGTCCGATTTGGCCGTCGCAATCGGCATTGAGTGCCGACTTCAAGCAACGAAGTGCGAGCGGCGAATGCTCGAGCATCTCGCGGCACCACTTAAGTGTTTCAACTTCGAGATCACGAAGCGGAACCACGTGATTCACAAGGCCCATCTCGAGCGCTGGTTTTGCATCGTACTGACGGCAGAGATACCAAATCTCGCGCGCTTTCTTTTGACCCACGATGCGGGCGAGATAGCTCGAACCCAATCCACCGTCGAACGATCCTACTTTTGGACCTGTCTGACCGAAGCGAGCGTTGTCAGCCGCAATCGTGAGATCGCACACAACGTGGAGAACGTGGCCGCCACCGATCGCGTAACCTGCAACCATGGCGACTACGGGTTTCGGCATCGAGCGAATGGCTTTTTGCATGTCGAGGATGTTCAAGCGAGGAAGGCCGTCTTTACCGATGTATCCGCCGTCACCGCGAACTCGCTGATCGCCGCCGGAGCAGAAGGCCATGTCGCCTTCACCCGTGAGGATGATTACGCCAATGTCTTCGTTGTCGCGGCAGAGTTCCATCGCATCGAGCATTTCTTTTACCGTCTGCGGACGGAAAGCGTTCCGAACCTCGGGACGGTTGATCGTGATCTTCGCGATCCCATCACCAGTCGTTTCGAGTCGAATGTCTTCGTACTTTTTGAGCGAGGTCCAAGTCGTTCGCACGATTTGCCCCTGAGTCTGCCCGTGTTTCTGGCTTTCAACTTCTGCCATTAACGCACCTCATCATCTTCCGGGTTACAGTGGATTTTTGCCTCTTAGCGTCTAGCAGAAATCAACAGCTTGTCCAAGTAACGGCTGTAAGAATTCTGATTTTCCACATGCCCCTTGCCGGGCTCCCCGACGAAATTTAAATTAGAGGGATGAAGAAGCTCATTTGGCTCGTTCCGTTTTTCTTGATGGCTTGTGGCACTGAAACCCAACCGAAGGGTCAGGCGACCTTCCGCACGTTCAAGAATTCCGGTTCGGCGCAGATTGAGTACACCGGCTCGCTCGCGGCAAAGCGTGAGTACGGCACGACGGCCGAGTCCTATACTTCCTGCTATCGCTACGACATTCTTGGTGAGCAAACGACTGTTCTCATGATCCGCCCGGATGAAACCGGCCGCGCTCATGAGTCCGTAGAATTCACGATTAATCGCGACATCTATAAGCCACAAGAGTGGTCATTTGGTTTCTTGAAGATTGATCTCGCAGAGCTCGGCAAATTCCAGGGCAATGACGAGACGGCGTGCGAGCGCAAAATTTCGATCGAAGGTGATTCGCTTTCATTCAACGTACGCTGCGATCAACTTCGCAACGTTGATGGCAAACTTCTCACGATTCACGCGCAGGGCCGTTGCTCGATCAACGAGATTGAGATTCCCTAGGGCTGGGATACACGGACAGCTCCGGATGGTGCCTGGCACCTTTCCGGGATGCAGTGCGCAGCGGGTTCCGCGCACGAGTGAGCTTTAGTTTCGGCTGTCGTCACAGAGTTTCTGCGCATGGGGCTCGTCGCGGTAGCAGACTTTGGCTTTGTGATCCCAACAGCCGCCATTATCCAAGGACCTATCAATGACCCAGAATTCTCCGCAATTCACATACAGAAAAGCCATCAAAACTACGGCAGCACTTAAAATCAGCCAACGACGCTTACTTCTCATAAATTTTCCGCGTCGATAAGAAGTCGGGATCGACAATCACTTCACCGGTCGTCCGCGAGCGATATTCGCCAGGTGGCGCAACCTTCTCTGAGCGGAGATCCCGAACACAATCAGCTCATCGAAAAATGGCTAACCATCTTCGTCCATCCCTCATCCCGAATTTAGAATATCCCAAATATCACGACCGGTCCTTCGCGCTTTCCGTTCGGCGGCTTCGTACTCTTCGACGGCGCACCTTGCGAGAGGGCTGACCTCTGCCTCGATCCGATTTTTGTCGACGTAACGAAGAAGACCGTACTGATCGCGACGACCCATCACGACTCGCGTGAAGGCGAGAGAATCCCAAAATTTCACACCGAAAGGCTTACCCTTCCGCGCACCGGTCACGTGCCTCGCGATCAGCGCCGCAATAGTACAAAGGAAGTTTTGAAAATCCTCGCGTCGTTTGAAACTCGCGACGACGTGAATGTGATTCCCGACGTTTTGCTGCGAGTGCAACGTGATCGCGAACTGTTTTGCGCGATCTTTTAAGATGCTAGCGATCTTGAGCTTATTGCGCGATCCTAGAAATGATCGTTGGCCCTTAGCGTGCGAAGATTTGAGTACGAGGTGAACAGGCTTTCGGCTGTCCAGAGGACGCTGAAGTTTGCGACGACCTTGCGTCGCTGAACCTCCGTGCGTGTGACGACGAGGAGCGAAGTCTCTTTGCTGATCAAAAAAGTCGGTTTGTTTCGCTCTTCTCACGCGGGCCATATTATTTTCGAAGCAAGCCAAGGTCAACAATTTTTGTTTTATACCTTGATTCTCATAGCTCAATATCCAAGATGACATCGAACCCAGCATGATCCTGAAAAAGAGCGCCTTCGACACTTTCCGCTTTCCAATCAAACTCAGCTCCTATACGAGGTGAGCTAAACAAAGATTGGAGACCTTTATGCGCCCTTTAGGATTCGTGCTCGCAACGTGCTTCTTGGCCGCCTGCTCAGTGAAAGTGCAAACACCTGCAGACAATGGCAAACCTCAACCGCAATCCAAGGGGAACACAGGAATCGCAAGCGTGATGTTCACGGGCGCCGCCGAGCGAGAGCGCGACTATCAAAACGGGACGAACACGCAGGTCATGTGCCTCCTCAACAAAAACAAAACGCAATACATCGTTATGGCTTCCGAACCGATCACCGGCCCGACAGATCGGCAGATGACAGCGAAAGACGGTGTCTTTCTTCAGATCGACGCGAGTCTTGTTAAGGATGGTCTTCCAACCGTCATTGATGCAGTTGAAAGTCGCAGAAACTTGTATCCGTCGCTGCAGCCTTCGGTGGTCCTCCAGGAGAAAATCGGAGCGGATCATTTCTTTGCTCCAGAATTTTCCGATAACCTCCACTGCGACTCCTCAGGAATCGCTTACAACGGCAAACGGCTTGTTGGCACAGTGGACTGCGAAGGTCTCAAAAACTCCGGAGGCGAGACCGTCACCTTCAACATGAGATTCTCCTGCGTCCTCGCCGAGCTCCCCTAGTTTACTGGGGCAGCAAACCCTGCCCCGCACTCCCAACCCAAACCGGCGTAACTCTTGTAAGCCCAAAGCCTAAACAAATTCAGGAGCATTCCATGCGCCGTACCTTGGCATCGTTACTAGCCCTCCCTCTCCTTTTTTCAATGGCTTGCACGCAGGAAAACCGCGAAGACCAGCAGGAGCGAGAGCGCCAAGAAAAAGCCCGTTTCATCCACGGCACCGGCAACGTTCACTTCTTCAAAGCAACTCAGCGCGCCCGATTCTTCGGTGAGAATTGGGACAACACCCGCATGCTCTGCGAGCTTTCACGAAATGGATCGGAGCATCGCATCTCCATGTACGAGCCCGGCGATGTGTACTCGCGGAGTTATGGAGCAAAGGAAGGAGCCTTCCTGAAAATTGATGCTGACCTTCTTCCGTCGGAGAACAAAGTCGTAAGCAATGCGAAAGTTCGTGCCGAGGCCGTTCTCCAAGAATACGACTCCGGCCATCTGTTTTCCCCTCAAGGGAACGGAACGTGCGTTGTGTCGCTGAAGAAAGAAGACGCGAAGATCAAAGGGACTGTGTTCTGCCAAGACCTCGCGAACTCACGCAGCGAAGCACTCGATCTGATGACGAATTTCGACTGCGTCCTTCACAACAGCTCGTACTGAACTTCGCGTCCGGCGAGCAGCCCTCGCGCCGCGGTCCGGAGTCGAGTACTAGCGCGCCGCTTCTGTAAAAGGAAACTGGTACCGCCCTACCCGAAGAACTCGCGGAATTCGGCGACCGCGCTCTTGAAAGCCTCGGGCTGATCCCAGGGAACGCGGTGGCCAGCTTTCTCGATGACGTTCAAACTTTGCGTCGGCGGGAGCTCCAAGCCAGACATCATCTGCGAGAATTTCGCGTCCTCTTCGCCCACCACATGTAAAACAGGAATCTCGAGTGAGAGGAGTTCTTTGCGCAGATCGCGCTGACGACCCAGCGACCAAACATCCATCGCTTTTGCGAGAGCCTCGCGATCAAACGCGTCTTCCGGACGCTCGAGCGCAGAACCCTTCAAAACAGGTTGCGCATTCCAATCGCGCAAGACTTCGTCCCAAGGATCTTCGCGGAACCGACGAGCCCAAACTCCGTCGGAGCGGAGTCGCATCGCACGCTCGCTCTCCATCACGATCCCAGGGTTCGCCGAAACGAGAATCAATCCGCCGAACGCCTCAGGCTTTGCGAGTGCTGCGTGCATCGCAAGCCTTCCGCCCATCGAATAGCCGAGAAGCCAAGGCTGGCCTTCGACTTCCGCAACGAACGAATTGGCCCACTCCTCTAAAGGCGTAACACGCTTCCAAAGATCGACAGCATCGTAACCAAAGTCAGACCAGTCCTGCGGAAGACCGAGAAATCCGTGCAGCGCGATCATTTGCGTGTCTCCCAAAAACTGTCGTAGCGATCCCAAAAACGCTGAGTCGCTTCGTTATCCGGAACAAGTTCAATCACGACACTTTCAGCACGCGCGCACGAGTCGGGAATCGTTGTCCACCGCTCGTAAGGTAGGCGCCACATCCTCGCCCAGCCTTCAAACTCGAAGCTATGCTTGTTCTCGAAGAGATCATTCTTGAAGATGCGGGAGAAAATCTTTCCGCCGCCGTTATTGATGATCACGAGATTCATGCGCACGTCGGGACGCGATCGCAGACCCCAAGGACCTGCGAGATCGTACATAGCGGTGAGGTCTCCCATGATTGCCCAGTTCTCAACACCCTCGCGCGCAAGCCCGAGGAAAGTTGCAACTTGCCCATCGATTCCGTTGACGCCCCGGTTCGCCTCTACGGCCACAACTTGCTCGTAAGATGCAGCAAGATCCCACTCGCGAATCGGCAGGCTGTTGCCGACATAGACAACGGAATCAGGCGTGATCCGTTTAGAAAGTGCATGCACAAGCGAAGGTTCTGCGAGAGGCTCGTCGATGTAGAGTTGCGAGAGCGCCTTCTCCACCGCACGATCCTTCACCAAGAGCGCACCCGCAACTGAATCTGGTTTCATCTCAAGTGAAACGGCTTCCACGCACGAGGCGATCTCGGTGCAAACGAGTTCGCCGCGGCTCAAACCTTGAAACGGCAAATTCGTGAGCGAGAGCACTTCGATCTTCGAAGTTGCTTCATCCAAGTCGCGCCAGATCCGCACGGTCGGCACACCACCAATTCGCAGAACGCGGGCGATAAAACCTTGCTTCAATCCCCACGCTAAAAGTTTGTCACCGGATCTCAAGACAATCGATTGGAGATCCGCGCGCTCACGCAAACCCGATGTACCCTCCAGGTAAACCGGCGCACCGAATCGCTTCAAAAATGCGGTGACGGCCTCTCGCTCGCGAGGCGATTCGAGGGTTCCAACAACGACGACGAGAGGATCTTCGCTACGCAAAAACTTTGTGAGTCGCAAGCTCGCCCACTCAGCACCTGCGCTGGAAGGAAACGTCGAAGTTCCAAGGAAAGATGTGTGCGCAGACCCTCCCGCAAAACTGAAATCGCGCAGTGGAGCATCAAGCAAAGGCTCATCGAAACAAATGTTCAGGTGCGCCGGCGTTCGGCGATTCCATTTTTCGAACGAGGGCATTTCACCCGATTCGAGATCGGATTCAAGACTGACGAATTTTCCGAACAAACCAACTTGGTCGATGGCTTGCGGAGCGCCCGTTCCACGCAAGCGGCGTGGACGATCCGCCGTGATCGCAATCAGCGGGACACCTGTGTGATAAGCCTCTACAACGGCGGGTAGAAGTTCGGCCGCAGCCGTCCCCGAAGTTGTTACGATCGCGGCGGGTGCACCGGTGCGACGAGAAAGTCCAAGCGCAAAGAAAGCACCAGAGCGTTCTTCGAAAAACGAATGAAGCGTGAAACCCGACATACGCGAGAGCACGGCGACGAGTGGACTATTGCGGGCGCCAGGACACAGAACAAGATCGCGCACGCCTTCGTTATAAAGAGCTTCGAAAAGTTTCTGCGACCATTCGATGTTCATAGCGACAGCATCCGTTTCACTGAATCACGTTTCAACGAAAGCTCACTCCACTCGCGCTGAAGATCGCTCTCGGGAACAACTCCGCAACCAGAGCCCAATTGAATCCGTTTGGAATCCCATTGAATATTCCGGATCGCAACGAGGCAGTGTTCACGCTGCCCTTCGAGTGTTGCGAAGGTTGCTCCGAACGGAGCCCCGAAGCGACGACGAACGAGCGAGTCATCCCACCTCAACATCTCTTGAAAGCCGAACGCACGCGGAGAAACTCCCAAAGCCGGTGTCGGATGAAGGAGCTTTACAAAATCGTCAAACGAGAGTGTTCCGCGCGGCCGAGCTTGGATGCGCGTCTTCAGATGGTAGAGAGTCGGAAGCTCCACCGCCTCCGTTGAACCGATTGCAACGTCGCCGATTCCGGAGAGCTGACTTTTCAGATCTTCGATCACTAGCTGGTGCTCATAGCGCTCTTTTGGATCCGCCAACAGAGCCTGAGCTGCGTTTGTGGTTTCGCTTTTTGCGCGAGTTCCTGCCAAAGCCACGGTTTCAAAAGCTTTTCCGGGAGCACGGGAAAAAAGAATCTCCGGCGTTGCTCCGAGCATTCCTTCGTTTTCGGACCAGAATCCATACGGATAAAGAGTTTTCGGCTGCCGCAACAAACTCGCAATTCGCGCGGCTCGAGAGGAAGAAGTGAGCTGAGCGTCGGCTGTTGCGAAAACTACCGGCACGGCCTTCTTCAGCCCACGTGCTTGAAAGCCTTGGCGAATCTCGCGAAAGCGGCTTTCAAACTGGGCAAGCTCTGGTTCAACCCATTGGAATCCTTGATCTTTGCCGTTGACAACGCTGTGAACAGCGCCCACAACAGAATTAGCGAAAAGATCCCGATCAACGAGCGCCCACGACCGAGTGGACTTCCACGGCTTTTTATCTTGAAGGTAGAAGTCGGGAGCGTAAATCGAACAGCTTCCATCTTCTAGAGAGGCTTGCTCGGTCGCGCTCCACTCTCCCCACCCGATCAAGATTTTGTGCGCACCGAGAGCGAGCATCCAACCGCTGTTCAGGAATTCGGAAAAAGACGAACGGAACTCCTCGAATGAAGATCCGCCTTTTGTTTCAGACGAAGCGCGATCGCTAGAGCTCGATGAGCTCGCAAAAGATTTCGAGTTGCTTTGCAAGAAAACGTGATCACCGTTCGCCATGGGAAGTATAGAAAGTTTCTCCTGAGGCTGCGCCTTTTGAGACTGTGTGAATGCTCGCTGTCTGCTATACTAGCGCGACGAACAGAGAGCAATTTTTTAAGGTTGTTGAGTTATGACAAACAAGACTCGTCCCGTGCGCGTTGAGTTCCACGGAAAAACCATTGAGATCGGCGGAGGCGCGGTAGCTGTTATCGCAGGTCCTTGCTCGATCGAATCACGCGAACACTTGAGCGAAACGGCTCGTGGTGTAAAGGATCTTGGTACTTGCTTCCTTCGCGGCGGCATCTACAAGATGCGAACGCAAGCCGACTCCTTTCAGGGTCTCGGTACAAACGCATTCGGCTTCATCAAAGAAGTGAAAAAGGAAGTGGGTCTCCCCCTCGTCTCCGAGATCACGGATCCCCGCCAACTTTCCGATTTCGCCGATGCGGTCGAGATGTTCCAAGTCGGTTCGCGCAACATGTACAACTACGAACTCCTCAAAGAGTTGGGCACGACGAAGAAGCCCGTACTCCTCAAGCGCGCGTTTGCGGCAACTGTCGACGAATGGATCAAAGCCGCTGACTACGTGATCAAAGGCGGAAACGAAAACGTGATTCTTTGCGAACGCGGGATCCGCACGTTTGAGCCAACGACTCGCAACACGATGGATTTGAATTCCGTTGCTTACTTGAAGGCTCACACTTCGTTCCCCGTTATCGTCGATCCTTCGCACGGCACTGGTCGGCCGGAGCTGATCGGTCCTCTCTCGCTTGCAGCCGTTGCGGTCGGAGCCGATGGACTCATCATCGAAGTTCACCCGCGTCCTCGCGAGGCCCTCTCGGATGCGCATCAAGCGCTCAGCTTCGCGCAGTTCGGTGAGATCATGGGCAACGTTAAAAAAGTCGCCGCCGCTCTCGGCCGCGAACTGGTGAAGTGATGAATACAGAAGTCAGAGTTCAAGGTCCCGAGGCAGAGAAAATCCGAAGCATGTTCGGCGAAATCGCCGGCGGCTACGATCTCGCAAACACCGTCATGTCGGCAGGCGTTCACCACGTGTGGCGCAAAGCCCTTGTGAAGTGGTCGGGCGCGCGCACTGGACAAAAAGTCCTCGATTGCGCAACCGGCACGGGTGATCTTGCTCTTGAATTCAAAGATGCTGTTGGCCGCGAAGGTGAAGTTGTTGGAACCGACTTCTGCGCCGAGATGCTCAGCCATGCTCCCGCAAAAGCTTCGAAAAAAGGTGTCGACGTTACCTTCGCACAAGCTGACGTGACTCAACTTCCTTACGGTGATGCCCAATTTGATATCGCGAGCATCTCGTTCGGTATTCGCAACGTACAAGATCCCGTAAAAGGTCTCTCGGAACTCGCTCGCGTCGTGCGCCCCGGTGGCGTCGTGATGGTGCTCGAGTTTGGTCAGCCTTCGGTGCCAGGTTTCAAAGAAGCTTACGAGTTTTACTCAAGCCGTGTTCTTCCCAAAATCGGCGGCTGGATCACGGGTCGCAAGAATGCTTACGAATATCTTCAGAATTCGTCGGCGAAGTTCCCGTGCAAAGAAGACTTCACGAAAATGATGATGGCGACCGGCCGTTTCGCGAAATGCGAATACAAGCCGGTCACCTTCGGCATCGCTTACATGTACAAAGGCGTCGTTAAGTAACGGCGCGAGTTTCCGAAAGACTCGTTTTGATAAAGCGTTGGATCCGCGGCCATGAGAAGTGTCCGCGGTGAAACGTGATCCGCATCAAACTCCTC
>SYLX01000148.1 GCA_005808505.1 Bdellovibrionales bacterium
CCACTTCTTAATGACGGCATCGTTTGAGAGTTCAGGAGCGCATCGCATGATATTGTACACAAAGAACGTACCGAACTTGTTGAACTGATCTTTCTGGGAAGTAATCGTGTTCACGACCTGACGCACGTTGAGGCGCGAGTACAGAAGGTTAAACCGGAGACCCGCCCGACGAGCGAAAGCGCGAGAGACATCTGAGGGATCCAACTTCTCACCGATGAGCTCAACGTCGGATCTGTAAGGATACTGAGGATAGTCCTCCGACTTTTCGGGATAGCCGTGAACTTTGTAAGCCGCATCCGAGAACAACGGTGAGTAACGTGGATGCTTGGGAGCAATCTCGTACTTAAATTTCATGAAGGTGTCGTGCTCAATCTGCTGCATCTTAATGCGCTCACGCGTGACCACATCCGTATTTGCAGGAATCGACTTCGCCGTCGGGTACTTTACACCCAACATGAGTTCATCATTGTCGGAGCCAAAGAATCTCGGCCAATCTGGATACATCGAGAAGATTGGGCGAATCTTTTCGTTTTTCCCCACTCCACCATGGCAGAGCACGCAGTTCTGATTACTCAATGCGTACTGATTTTGGTGGACGGGAAAATCGATTTTGCGGAAGTCGAATGACTTCGCGGCTTCATCGTACGTCATCAGATCAAGGGACTCGCCGCCCTCCTGAGTTTTATCGCCGTTATAAGAGATCACAAGCCCCGAGTTTGCATTGAAGACGTAGATACGCGGTTTCTCGGCTTCGGCATGAATTCCCATTCCGGGAACGTCGTGTTCAAACTTATGTCCACGTGGACCATCGTGTTCAAGACCGTGTTTTACGAGGAAGTTGGAAAGAAACGCCGGCGTGAAGATCTTCGGAACTTCATCGAGGTTTACGACACTCTGCTTTCTTAGCGTATCGACAAACGACTTTTGCTGTTCGGCATGGGTCAGCGGCTTTACCGGCGCCTGATCTTTCTTTTGAGCAAACGCGGGTGTGACCATAGAGGTCGACACTAAAAGAGTCGCGTGGATCATAAAGCGCATGCGGATATCTCCGGATCGTAAAAAGGCAACTCAACGAGTTGCCACGTCTTCAACAAGAGTTTGCAACCGGGGCAACCGTTGCAAATCATGCAAGACCTTGACCGAAGCTAAATCCACTCATTTGGCCCAAAGTCTAGTCGTTAGCCGAAGTGCCGTTGCGCGCAAGGGTGCTGTTCAAAACTTCGACAGCCTTCATTTGCCATTGAGCGACGCTCGCGTGTTAATGAAGGGTACCTACGTACGCAGTCCATCTCGCCTTCTATTGATGAGGAGTTTTCATGCCTTTCAATCGCATCGCGCTTGCGACCCTGACTTCACTCGCTGCTAACCTCATTGCTGGCTGCCAATCGACTCCGGATCATGTCGCAATCGAAGATGCAGATTCGATACTCGGCTACGTGAAGGCCGCTCCAAACCGTGGCGTGGCTGCAAAGTCCGACGAACGTGAGAGCTACGCCCACGGCGGCTCTCATAATTTTCATCCGGGCACATCGCACGGCCCGATTGCCATCGACACGAATGACAAGGCGAGATTTCAAACGGACCTTTCGACATTCAAAGACCCTAAAGCGGCGTCCGAGAATTACGAATATCAGACGAACCGCGAAGACATTCTCGCGCGTCACACCTTCGTTCTTGCCGGTGCGGATCGGAGCCTCGGTCACCACGTGGCTTTCTTCGAATCGCGCCACCAGCATCACGCCATCGTGAAGCTCGAGTTCGACTTCGTGGGTGCTGATGTTAAAAAAGGTGTCATCAAACCGGCCGATCTCAAAGCCGGTAAAACACTTTTTGAAACGAAGATTTTGAAAGAAGGCCAGCAAGGCGTAGTGGCTTTGCCAAAAGGTCAATCTTACGCGGTTCAAGTTTCGCCGCTGAATCCTGAGTTTGAACTCGTGACGATTCCGACCGGAATTACGCGCACATTTTTGGGATCACTTGCGACGATCGATGAAAAAGGAAAAGTCACTCGTTTCAACGCCAAAGGATCCGACGTCGTCGTCAAAGTAAAAAACGTCTTTCACTTTAGTCGCATGTATTTGAAGGAGTTTCCGCGCGATCTCCAGTACATGGCCTTCTCGGCAAACTCGTCTGAAAACAAAGCCCGCTACGTGCTTGCTCACGTGATTCAAGGGACTCTTCCGAAAGCCGCAAAGGACGATGCCTTGAACGTCGAGCAGATGGTGGAAGCCGATCTCGTTGAGCCTACGAACTCAGCCCTGAAAGATGGATCAGTCTTAAAACTTGAGAACCGCGCCGTTGATGCTCTCTTGAAAGCGGACGAAACCGCAGAAGCAAAGATCCTTCGCGAGGGTACTGCCGAAGGCGCGGACGTAACGACAGCCCCAGTAGTAAAGCTCAAGATCAAAAAAGTTCTATTTAGCCGCGTGATGGGAATCGATCCTAGCCAAGATGCAATTCGCAAAAAGCTCCGCGGCGAGTGAGCCGAAATTAACGGATCGTTTTAGGCCAGTGGACAGTTACATCCGATCCGTCCGCAACGAAGACCGACACTGGCTCCGCCTCAAATGTGCTCGAAAATTCGGAACCATAGAGCTTGGGAATATCCGCGCGTAGCTGGTGCGAACGAACGGGATAGAGATTCCAAACCGGGTGTCGCACTTCGTATTCCGTAGTCTTCGATTCCGTAACTTTGGTGTAACCCCAGTAATGCTCGGTAATCCACCTCTCGAAAGAGGATTCGTTCGCGATGAGCGGTCGGCTTTCCGTTGAAACTTCGAGAGAGTCTGATCCCCACGCATATCGGTAGCTCTTGCCCTCACGAATGGAGCTCGACATGGGCATTGCGACGTAGTTTTCGGCATAGAACTTTCGCGCAACCCAGGCCAAGAACGGCTTCGGAACTATTTCTTTGATGAAGACGACGCCACGCTTGATCTCTTTTCCTTCTTTTCGCGTGACGTAGAAGCGGAGATTCACTTCTTCGAAATCGCGATGAAAAAAAGCAGGACACCAGCCAGCGATCGTGGTCCGTAAAAAAAGAAACGCCACAACACTGACGAAAGTTTCACCATTGAAAGAATCGATTTCAGTGCCGCGGGGAAGGTGAGGCTTCAGGATCTGCGGATCGATGCGGTAGTTGAAGAGCACGAGATGTTTCCATTTCGCGCCTAGAAAGACGGGCCGACTCATAGGTCCAATCTATTTCCCAAAGCTAAGGTTGTACACCGCAACTTTGGCACCTCCGCCATTCGACTTCGGATGGTGCTCCGAAAACGGACCAACCGCTAAACGCAATTAAGCGCGACGTCTCGGCTTCTTTAGTTGATCTGCTGGAGCAAGCGCTACGCTTAGCTTTTGGCCTTCGAATTCGCGATCTTGAAGACCCGCGAGGCAGGACGCCGTCTCATTTTCGGTAGCCATTTCGATAAAACCGAAACCGCGGCTTTTTCCCGAGAACGGTGATTCTGCCAGTTTCACTTGAGCGACTTTGCCATACTCAGCTCCGATGACTTGAAGCATTTCTGTTGTTACCGAGGTCGCGAGATTGTTAACGCGCAGGATCTTACTCATGGTTTTTCTCCTTATTTTCCGAAAGAACTCAGATCATTTCGAACAACGCCAAGCCTTTCAGTCGAAATAAAAGACAATACTGATTTCAACTTGCGGTGAAACAACTGGCTTGAAGAATCACGAGGTGAGACTTGGATTGCGGCGCCAGCCGCCATCGATCGGATCCAGCTTGGCTCAAACGACAAGATCCGCATGTCTTATCTTACCACTGATGATCTCAATACTCGTGATTTATTTTCCGCGAGGGCGTCTGAGTTCGACTTGAGAACGGACTGCATCGATCTGACGCCAATGCTACTAAATGACTCCCTTAGATAAATAATTTTTGTTTCTACCTTGCGATGTTTACGAATCGTGGAGGAATAATCCCACCCTCCGTCGATTTAATGATGGTGCAACGAATGAACTGTGCTAGCTTGCGCGCAGTAAGTTTAATGCTTGTTTCTGAGTTAAGGGCATGTCGCTCGTTTTCCTCTGAACCGGCTCCCTGCCTTTTGGAGGTTATATGGGTCACAAACTTTACGTTGGAAATCTTCCGTTCTCCGCAACAGATGCCATTTTGCAAGAAACGTTTGCCGAATGCGGCACCGTTGAGAGCGCTAGAATCATCATGGATCGCGAAAGCGGTCGTTCGAAGGGCTTTGGTTTTGTTGAGATGTCGACAGCCGACGAAGCAAAAGAAGCTATCTCGAAGTACGACGGCGCTGACTACGAAGGTAGAAGAATGACCGTCAACGAAGCTCGTCCCCAAGCGCCCCGTGAAGATCGCGGCTCGCGTGGATCCTTCGGCGGTGGCCGCTCGAATTCGCGTGGCGGCTGGTAAGTCCAACTTTTCGTGCTAAGACCTTGCGGCTCGCTCCTCGCGGCGGGCCGTTTTCAAAACGAAGCACGTGCCTTGATCTGCATGCCGCCTGAATCATCCACGTCGATAACATCTTCGCTCACTTGAGTCAGCGATGTACCAATGAAGAGTCGACGATCGAAGTTCCAGACGTATCCTACCGAAAGACTGCCTTTGCGTCCGGCAAAAAGCCGAAGTCCTGCCGCGAGTTCCTTACGCGTGTAGATCAGACGCTCATCACTCACCTGAACCAAATTTTGATAGGCCTTAGGCTGCCAGCCGAGACTTGCGTAAATCATCATCGGTCCCCAAAACCGCCACGAGACTTCCGTCATCGCACCAATGGGATAAATGATCGCCGTTACGTAGTACGGATCCATTCGCCAGTTGGCGAAGAGAAATGGTAAACCCAGAATCAGCGTTCGGCTTTTCTCTTTGATCGCGTAAGCAAAACCCGGAAGCGGAACGTGATTCCAAAACGTTCTGTTATTGGAGTAGTTCAGAAAATAAATCCAGGAACGCCCTTCTTCGATCGGTTTTTCGAAAGAGAAAGTGCTCGTTACGATGGGCGTGCGGCCCTCATCGAGAAGTCTATGTCCTGCACTACCGTAGGTTGCACTTAAGCCGTAGCGTTGATTAGATTCATCGACATGAGAGAGGAAAAATCCAGCCTCGGCGGTCGCGAAGTCTTGAGGGATTTGCAAACCTCGATTCGCGAATCGCAACTCTTTCCCTAAATGAGTTCGTTGTCCGCGCAGCGCGATTCCACCGGTCCAGCTTCCCTGATTGTAAATCGGGATCGCGGCCGATGCTTTTTGCTCCTCGATGGAAAGATCTGGGTTTGATTTCGGCGCGGCTTCACCTTGGTGCTCAATCGAGAAGACGAAAGCCGCAGGATCGCCCCCAAGAATCGACATCTCTTGCGCGTGCGCATCTACACCAAGAAGAGCAGAAAGAAGAAGAACACTGTTACCAATTCGCATGGCCCAGACTCCCCAATTTCGCTTTGGGTTGTCAAAGCCGTTTGCATGGAGTTTCAACTCCTGCCGAAACTCACCGTCCGCATCGAGCAAGAGCCAAGTTGGATATCTTCAAACTCGTGGCGGAGGTCATCCTTTCGATTCGAAGCTCCAAGAATGTACATAAGAGGCAGGTAGTGATCCATCGTCGGGATGCTCAAACGCCCCGCCTCAGTTTTGTGATAATCCACCGCGAGTGCGTGGTGATCGCGCTCATTCAAGCGTGCCTTCGACCACTCATCAAACTCATGTGCCCATTCGTAACCTTGAGCGCCCGGCGCAAAGCGGATGACCCGCAAGTTATGCACGATATTTCCGCTCCCAAGAATCAACACGCCTCGATCTCGCAAAACTGCGAGCTGTTCACCAATTTTAAGATGATACTCGGGAGGTTGACTCATATCGATGCTGAGCTGAAGAACAGGAACATCGGCCTGGGGATACAGGTGTTTCAGCACCGCCCACGTTCCGTGATCAAGTCCCCACTCACCCTCATCCCCGTGGATCATCGGCTGAGTCACGCTTTGCTGAACAAGTTTCGCTGTCTCAGGACTCCCGGGTGCCGGATACTGAACATCAAAAAGCGCTTTCGGAAAGCCTCCAAAATCGTGAATCGTCTGGGGCCGCACCGCTTCAGCCACGAGCGTTCCGCCTGTCGTCATCCAGTGAGCCGAAATCGCGAGCACTGCTGTGGGTCGCGGGAGTTCCTTCCCAAGTTTGTCGAGAGTTTGCGAAAAAGCGTTGTCTTCGATCGCGTTCATCGGTGAGCCGTGCCCCACGAAGAGAACCGGCATCCGGTCGGATTTGGGTGCATTGAAAAGTCCGTTTAACATACTCACTCCCCACTTTGCTCCTGCAGCACTCGCTAAGCCGAGTGCCGCAAGGCTCAGCCCTTTTTTCAGCGCTTTTCTGCGATTCATCAATGCTCTCACTTCTTCGCCAGCGGACGGCCCGCTTGGATGCGCAAATCAATTGTGACTTCTTCGCCGACAGCGGGTGCTCCCGAAACGATCTTGAAGTCCTTACGGTTGATCTTCGTCTTCGCTTCGAACGCGGCCTTTTGGTTTCCGTATCCATCGGCCGCACTGCCGCGGTAAGTTCCGTCAAAGACAACTTTCTTCGTGATGCCTTTGATCGTTAAGTTCCCCACGAGTTTAAAACTTTCCGGTGTCCCCGTGATCGACGTGCTCTCAAAAGTCATTTTCGGATATTTTGCGATTTCAAAGAAGTCCGGACTCTTCAGATGCTCATCGCGTTTGCCGTTACCCGTGTCGATCGAAGCCATATCGACGGACGCTTTTACTTTCGACTTCTCGAACTTTTCATCTAAGTCGATCTGCCCTTCGCTCTGATTGAACTTGCCTTCCACCGTCGAGATCATGAGATGGGTGACTCCAAAGCCAACTTTGGAATGCGCCGGGTCCAGCTGGTAGCTGCCTGATACATACTTCGCTTCAGCAAGTGCAACGGAAGCGCTGAGTGCCGTTGTTGCTAAAACTGCCGTCAGCATCGAGATGGAATTCATTTTGGTCTCTCCTTAACGCCACGAGGATTTTCGTGAGCGACATCCTTATCTTCGGTGGGTTTACATTGTCCTACTAGATGCCGATAATGAGTTACTGTGTTGCTTAATTCGCAACAATCGTTCTAAGGGAGAATGAGATGCCATCTGGACGTATAGATCTGAACCGACTTCAAATCTTCCGGACCATCGTCCTATCCGGAA
>SYLX01000149.1 GCA_005808505.1 Bdellovibrionales bacterium
CCCAGGCGTCGGACCTGCCATCGCATCCGGGCGCCATACATAGCGCGGAATCTGCGCCGACGTCCCTGTTGCGCCGATGACGAGGCACAAGCACGCAAGCGTTACCGGGCCTGTCCATCCAAGCTCCGGTACTGCGGGCGCAAGGCTCACGAGCTGCGCGAAGTTCACTGTTCCGAAAGTAAAGAACAGCATGAAGATCCCGAGCAAGAAGCCCGCGTCACCAATACGGTTTGTGACGAACGCCTTCATGCCGGCTGCTGCTTTTTCTTTATCCGAGAACCAGAAGCCGATGAGGAGGTACGAGCAAAGACCCACGCCTTCCCAGCCGACGAACATGATCAAGAGGTTGTCGCCCAAGATGAGCAGCAACATGTTGAACAAGAAGAAGTTCAGGTAAGCGAAGTACTTCGACGGCCGCTCATCGTGCGACATATAGCCGACGGAGAAGAGGTGAATCAAAGTTCCAACACCGGTGACGACGAGAACCATGATCGCGCTTAAGTGATCGATGACGAAAGTCGCCGAAACGTTAAAGGCCGCAACCGTGATCCAGTCGAAGAACTTAGCCGATACAGAAGCCGGAGCTCCTTGGCCGAAGAGTTGTGAAACCAAAAGAAGCGAGCACACGAACGAGATGCCCGTCGCGAGCGTCGCGATGGATCCGGCCACGAGGTAATTCTTACTCTTCCAACGGAAGCCGTTGAAGAGGAAGCCGACCAGCGGAGCCAAGAGCAAGATGGCGAATAATACTGTGTTGTTCATGTCGGATGACCCCTTAGCCCTTGAGATGCTCGAAGTAGCGGATGTTTACTTCGCGGAACTTTTTGAAGATCGTCACGGCGAGCGCAAGACCAACTGCCGCTTCAGCAGCGGCGATCGTCATCACGAAGAACACCATGATCTGACCGTTCACGTTCTCAGAGTAGCGGCTGAACGCGATGAACGTGATGTTGACCGCGTTCAACATCAGCTCGATCGACATCAACATGACGATGACGTTGCGACGAAGGAGAACGCCAAGCATTCCGAGCGTGAAGATGATCGCCGAAAGGTAAAGGTAGTGATTCAAACCTACCTTCAGTGCGGTATCAAGAATCGGCATGCGTGCCTCCTTGGATGCGCGAGAGCGTGACGGCGCCGACAGCGATGATCAGAAGCAAGGCTCCGATGGCTTCGAACGCGAAGAGATACTTTGTAAAGAGCGCGATCGAGAGTTCTTTCGTCGCGTCCATGGTCTTTGCGGGATCGATCGGAACTGGCTTGAAGCCAGGATCCGCCGAGAAGGAGTACCAAATATAGATGAGCAACATGCCCAAGAGGACTCCGGCCGAACCAAGCTTGAAGATATTCGAGACGAGTCCTTTGGAGAACGTCTTCATCTCGTGCTTCAAGTCGAAGAGCATGAGAACCATAACGAAGAGAACCATCACGGCACCCGCATACACGATCAACTGCACGCCGGCGATGAAGGCCGCGTTGAGCGTCACGAAGATGCCGGCGATCGCGACCATCGTGAGCGCGAGCGAAAACGCCGAGTAAATCGGGTTCTGCGCGACGATGACGCCGACTCCGCTGAAGAACGTGATGAGCGCCAAGATATAAAAGAGGTAGTCGTTTGCGGCTAACATTTGCTTTCCCTTTCTCGCGTTCTTACCGGTAACTCGCCACGAGCCAAATTGCCGTGAGGACCGTGTTTGCGAGAGCCCACGGCAACATCGTCTTCCAACCGAGACTCATCAATTGGTCGTAGCGGAAGCGAGGAAGCGTCCAACGAACCCAGATGAAGACCCAGAGGAAAAACAGCAATTTCACCAAAAGACCAAGATGGAAGATCAGCGCCGTCAACAGAGATGCGGCGTTGGGTCCAAAACCATTCGCTACGAGCGAAGCCGTAACATCGGCCGGAATAAGTCCGGGGATGTTGTAGCCACCGAAGTAGAACGTCGCGAGAAGCGCGCTCGACACGAGCATGTGACCGTACTCGCCGATGAAGAACATCAGCATCTTGAAGCCGCCGTATTCCGTGTGGAATCCGGCAACGAGCTCACCTTCAGCTTCAGGCAAGTCGAAGGGCAGGCGGTTCGATTCGGCAAAGGTCGATGCAAAGAAGATCACGGCACCGAGGGGTTGATAGAAAATCCCCCAATTCGGAAGCCAGTTGATGACCGTCTGTTTGCCAAAGGCGTTGAACGTAAGCGGACCCTGCTGAGCCGTAATGATGTCGGCAAAGTGGAACGTACCGTAAACCATCAAGATGCCGACAAGCGAGAGGCCGAGAGCAAGTTCGTAGCTGATCATCTGCGCGCAGGCGCGAAGCGCTCCGAGAAGTGAATACTTGTTGGATGATCCCCAGCCCGCCATGAGGAGCGAGTAAGCCCCGAGCGAAGAGACGCCAAGTACGAAGACGATTCCCACGCCGAAGTCATAACCCTGCACGAGGAAAGTATAAGGACCATACGTCTGACCGAACATTTCGAACGGCTGCAGATTGATCGGTACCGAAAGTGGAATCGATGCGAGCGCAAGGGCCGCAGGAATGAGAGCCGCGACAGGCGCGCCGTAGTACATGAACGCTACCGCTTTTTGCGGCAGGAACTCCTCTTTGAACAAGAACTTCACGGCGTCTGCCAAAAGCTGAAGAAGGCCCAAAGGACCTACGCGGTTCGGACCCAAGCGGTTTTGGATGAATGCCGAACCCCGGCGCTCAACCCAAACCAAGATGGGTACCAGCTGAACCATCAGCAGGAAGATCGCGAACATTTTGACGATGTTGACGGTTATTTCGAAAGCGTCTTTTCCCATTTGCTCAGTTCCAATCCAGTGCTTTTGATTTCACTTCCCAGACGAGGCCGACAACGAAGAGGAGAATGAACACTCCCATTCCGCCGAGAATGTACGGACCCTGACCTTGCTTCACGAAATCCATGAAGCTAACCGCCCAGGGGTACATGAAAATGATCTCGATATCGAAAATGATGAACAGGATCGCGGTCAGGTAGAACTTGACCGAAACTTTTGAGTCATTGGTTTCCTGACCAGGAATACCGCACTCGTAGGGCATCATCTTAGCCGCTGTGATCTTGCGTTTCGGGCCAAGGTTGCCGGAAACAACAAGTAGAAAAATACCGAACAAAAGAATGATCATTGCGAGCAGTAGCACGGCAAGCAAGCTGGACATCGATCCTCCGGGAGCCAATCAAGTTGAACAACAGTGAAGCATGTCTGAATGGAAGAGACGAATCCTGCGAGAGCGCGCGGACCGATTTTCTTTCGGAGGTGATCCGAACTCAGTCGACGGCACTAACGAGAAGGGCGCTTTTTCTTCAGAATGCTTTCTAATGATGCAACTTTTAAAACGTGACTGGCCAGCACGGTTTGGGACCGTTCGCCTATAGCTGACCTGTCCTTTTTTAAGCTTTCCCACTTATACCGACGCGTTTCAGATATTCCAAGCGATATGAACAGTTTCGGGCATGAGGGTACCGCCAATGTTGGCGCGTTGCTGCGCTGCGGTTTCACTCGAACAATGCTGTGTCTCGCGACCTCGAAACACGAGCGCTGATCGCGGTGGCCATGTCTTCCGACTCTGTCGAAAAAGTGTGATAGTGTCGGTCCACTTATGAAGTTCGAACCTCTTTCCCTTCGCTTTGAAAAAGTCCTCGAACGAGCCCTCGCCCGAGGGCAAAACGAGATTGACGTCATCGGAACCGACTCAACTTTGGCGCTTGCGCTTTTCTTGAGCCAGTCTAACTCGGGTGAACTGTCGAGGTCTCCGCAGGTCATCGTTGTTCCAACTTCAAAAGAGGCATCGGACCTCGAAACGCACCTTCGGTTCTTTGATCCCGAGGTTCGGATCTCGATTCTTCCGGCTTTCGATGTCTCCCCTTATTCCGGACTTTATCCGAATGCCCGCTTAATAAGCGCAAGGGTGCGCTGGATCTACGAAGCCCAGAATCCTGGGCATCGACACTTCTTCATTGCGCCAATTGAAGCCTTACTGCAGCGGACACTCCCGCCTAAAGTTCTTAGGTCGCATTCTTTCACGTATCGCAAAGGTGCCGACTTGCCCTCCGATCTTGCGCGGGTCCTCGGAAGACTCGGTTACCAGTCGGTCCCCGTGGTTGAGGACGAAGGAACCTTCGCCATCCGGGGGGGTATCGTCGACATTTTCTCGCCGGCCCATCAGCTTCCCGTCCGCGTGGAACTTTTCGGTGACACGATCGAGTCCATCCGACTCTTCAATCCCGAAACTCAACGTTCCGAAGCGATCATCGATTCATTCAGTGTGATTCCTCCGCGGGAGATTATGTATGACGATGAAAATCGCATGCGCGCGGCTTCTCTTTTTCGGAAGAACACGGAAAGTCGCGAAGTTGATGAATCGGATCGCGATTCGATTTTGCAATCACTGGCGCAAGGGCAGCTGTTCCCAGGTCTCGACTTTCTCGTGGGAGACTTTTACGAAGAATGTCCTGTGCCGCTCGATCACTTCTCTTCAACCGGTGTCACGCTTTGGCGCGTGAATCCGATTGAGATCGAACGCGAGGCCGATCATCTTTTTGAGACTCTCAAAAAAGAATTCAACGAATCGACGGAACTCGCAATTCGACCGACCGTCGGTGATTTATATTCGACCTACGAGAAGCTGCCGAAAGAAAAGATCCAACGCACGATTTCTCTCTCGAAGATCGAAGTTCAAGAGCATCCTTTCGAGGAGAACCGCACCGACAATCAAATCCCGGTTCCAACCGCTGAGTTGAAATTTGCTCCTCCCGCCGGAGGAGCTGCGGGCGACACGCTAACGGCGATGCTCGAACGTGTTCACGGCTGGCGCGACTCCGGTTACACCGTAATCGTTGCGGCCGGCACGCAGGCGCAGAGCCAACGGTTGATGGCGTTTTTTGAAAAGAGTCGGTTTCAAACGAGGCTCGTGAAAGACGCCGATTACGACATCGGCCGGTGGAGTGAAGAACAACGAACTGACGAAGCGGCTCTCCACGTCGTCCCTCGAGGGATAGGCCAAAGTCTTCGCTTTACGGAAGAGCAGCTGATTTTTCTTCGCGACGAAGATTTCTTCGGCAAAAAACAGCAGCGTCGTAAAGAGCACAAAACTTCCGGCACTCTCGAACAGCGCGCAAACGCGTTGGCGTTTTCGGATTTGAAGCCTGGTGATGCGATCGTTCACGTTCTTCATGGGATCGGCGTTTACGAAGGACTCAAAGTCATGCCGATCGGTGGCGTCGACGCCGAGTTCATCACGCTCGCTTACAAAGATGGCGATAAACTTTATTTACCGATTTACCGAATCGCGCAGATTCAGAAATATTCGGGTCCTCGCGGCGACCATCTCATCGATAAGCTGGGAGGAACTCAGTGGCAGAAAACCAAGATCCGCGTTCGCAATCACCTGCGCGAACTTGCGGCCGATCTGCTTCAGCTTTACGCAAAGCGGAGTCAGGTTCATCGTGCTCCCTTCCCGCCTAACGATGATGACTTTTCGAAGTTCGAAGGTGCATTTCCCTATGACGAGACCGAGGACCAACTTAAGGCGGTCGATGATATCGTTGGCGACATGACTTCGGACCGTCCGATGGATCGCCTCGTCTGCGGCGATGTCGGCTTCGGAAAAACAGAAGTCGCCATGCGCGCAGCTTTCAAAGCTGTTGAAGGGCACAAACAAATCGCTGTCCTCGCGCCGACGACGGTTCTTAGCTTTCAACATTTGGAGACGTTCCAAAAACGCTTCAAGAATTGGCCCGTCACGATTCGCGCACTCAATCGCTTCGTTCCGAACTCGGAGATTCGCACGACACTGCAAGAAATCCGCGAAGGCAAAGTCGATATCGTCATCGGCACGCATCGGATTCTGAGCAAAGACGTCGTCTTCAAAGATCTAGGTCTTCTCATCATCGATGAGGAACAACGCTTCGGCGTGACTCACAAGGAAAAGGTGAAAAAGCTCAAGACGGCTGTCGATACTTTGACTCTTTCTGCGACGCCGATTCCTCGAACTCTCAATATGAGCTTGGTCGGAATGCGTGATCTCAGCATCATCAACACGCCTCCGGTGGATCGTCTCCCGACTCGCACGTTTGTAACGAAGTCAGATCAAGACACGATTCGGAAAGCGATTACTGCGGAAATCCAGCGCGGTGGTCAGGTCTTCTTCCTACATAATCGCGTTCAAAGTATCTACGCGGTTGCCGATGAGCTTCGTCAGATTGTACCTGAAGCTCGCATCCGCGTAGGCCACGGACAGATGGAGGAAGAAGAACTCGAACAAGTCATGGTGGCATTCTACAACCACCAAATCGACGTTCTTTTGTGCACGACGATCATCGAATCTGGCATCGACAACCCTCGTGCGAACACAATGTTTATCGATAACGCTCATCAATTTGGCTTGAGTCAGTTGTACCAACTCCGTGGACGCGTGGGCCGAAGCAAAGAACGCGCATACTGCTATCTTTTAATTCCGCCTAACAAACGCCTCGAAGGTGATGCGCAAGAACGGCTGAAGATCATCCAAGAGAATACTGCGCTTGGTAGCGGTATCCGCATCGCGCATCACGATCTCGAGCTTCGCGGATCCGGAAACATCTTGAGTGAAGATCAATCCGGTCACATCGATGCCGTCGGTTACGAGATGTATCTCGAGCTCCTCCAAGAAGCGATCGCGAACGTTAAAGGCGAAGAAGTCGTCGAGCAGATCGAACCTGAAATCAATGTTCGTATCCCTGCGCTTATTCCGGATGCGTTCATTCCCGATATTCGCATTCGTCTTGCGTACTACAAGGCTCTTTCTGAGATTACTTCGCCCGAAGATATGGAGAAGATCGAAGAAGAACTCTCCGATCAGTTCGGCAAAGTACCCGATCAAGTGTTGAACTTGATGGGCCTCATGCTGATTCGCCACCACTGCCGCGAATTGGGTGTTCGGGATCTCAGCTCTGGTCCGAAGTCGATCTCGCTCGCGTTTACGGAGCGAACTCCGCTGCCTCCGACCGAGGTCGTGAAGCTCGCTCAGCGCGAGAACAAGAAGTACTCGATGACGCCGGATATGCGCTTGATCGTGCGCCTCCAGGCGATCAACTGGCCGAATATCTACGACGAGCTTCTCTACCTCAAAAAGCTTTGTCCCGTAGCTCCTGCGGTCATCAGCCGTTCGTCGCAGACGCCGCCCGCAAGACCTTTAGGGCCGGGTCCTTCGCGCCGATAAGTCGAGAGGTCGGTTTGGAAGCCGACTTCTCGAGGAGTCATGAAGACAACGCTTGCGGCGCTAGCTCTAATCATTCTGAGTTTATCTTCAGCTCAAGCTGAGGAAGACGCTGCTTTCGACGGACCCGCAACTTCCGTTGTTCAAATCGTTGAAGCTCCCGAAGAGTACGTAACTGTCAGCTCCCCGCTTCCTATCGTGATGCCCCCACTTTCTTCCGATGACGAGGCCTTCCTCAAAAAGATGCCTCTTCGCAAACGCATCGGGCAGATGTTTATGATTGGCTTCCAAGGTCAGACGCTCACCGATGAAGGCCTCGGTGAAACGATCAAAGCCGTCGCACCTGGCGGAATCATTCTCTTTGGACGGAACATCAAATCGTCGAATCAGCTCGTCGATCTCCTCCGCGGAGCCCAAGCAACTGCGATGAATGTCTCGCGGCTCCCACTCCTGACCGGCATCGATCAGGAAGGCGGAAACGTGATTCGTCTAAAGACACCCGTGCCTCTTCCCAGCGCGCTCGCTCTTGGAAAAAGCCTCAATCCGGCTCTCGCTGAATCAGCAGGTCTTGCAACTGGTCAGCTCTTAAAAGCCTTTGGTTTCAACACGAACTTTGCGCCTGTCTTAGATGTCGCTGATCCAACCCAGCCCTCGTTCATCGGGACAAGAACGTTCGGAAGCGATCCCGAAACCGTCGCGAAGATGGGAACAAGCTTCTCGCGCGGCCTTGCCTCTGCCGGCGTTTTCCCGGTGGTAAAACACTTCCCTGGCCACGGCGGCGTGAGCGAGGACTCTCACGAAGGCACGCCAAAAAAGAACGTCTCGCTCAACGACCTTCGACGCCTCGATCTCGTGCCGTTTGCACGCATGCAACAGAACTTTCATTCGCGCTACGGCGTCATGCTCGCCCACATCGCTTATCCAAAAATTGATCCCTCGGGTTCGCCAGCCACACTTTCGCGTCGAATCGTTGAAGGCGTCTTGCGCCAAGAAATGCGTTACGACGGACTTGTCATCACCGATGACATCGAGATGGCTGGAGCGTACCAAGTTCGCGACGTCCGTGAGCGTGTCCTACGCACGATCGAAGCTGGCACGGACATGGTCATGGTGGCGTGGAACAAAAAGCTGCAACGCGAACTGATCGGGACAGTCGAAAAAGCCGTTAAATCAGGTCGGATCTCCCCGGATCGGATTGAGCTCAGTGTCCGCCGCGTGATTCTCGCGAAGAGGGCTTATGCGCAACCGACGAAACAACCCCCAACAACTAAGCAGCTCGCCGCCGCGATTCAGAATCCTCAGTTTGCTGCCATTGGGGAGGAGCTTCTCAACTCAAGGTTTTCAAAAGCTCCCGACGCTCAAGAGCGTGAGTTCAAACGTTACGCCACAGACAAGCCAGTGCTCGTCTTCAGCGCAAATGTTCGCTTCGCCGAGATGTTCAAATCCGTCTTGAAAGACCGCAAAGTCCGAACCTTCGGCATGGACGTTGAGCGCTCTTTTGACGTGAACAAGGTCATGCTTTCGAACCCTCAAGCGATCGGGGTCTTTTACGTTTCGGGCTACCAAGCTGCGCGGATCGCGGGTCAGATAAGCGAGGATGTTGCCCGCCGCATGCTCCTTGTCACCGTTGAGATTCCTTCGGCAGTGAAGAATGCCGCATCCTTCCGCTACATGGTTGACGCTTACTATCGTCATCCTCAGCTCGGAAAGATGATCGCTAAGCAGTACTTCCAGAAAGCTCAGCCTCCGAACACGCCAGTGAAAAAGCCGGAGTTCCGCCAGCCAGCATCATCGAAGCGACCAAAGGTTGTTAGTTCGGTGACCGCTCGTGATGAGTGAGCTTCAGCTTCACCTGCCCGATCACAGGTGCCTTTGCACTGATCGCTTCGATCACCCGTTTTTCTGAATTGATGTGTACATAGAAGATCGGGTCGGCTGACCAGTAACTGTCTTCCCAGTCAGTATCGGACAACGACGCAGTCCTTACACGCGCGGCAAGTCGACAGAGTTTCGCATCTTGGCCATCCTCAATTAGGCGAATGGCGTGAACACCCTTTGCAGCCACAAAGTATCCACGGAGTTCGTCGCATGTGGCTGACCATGAGTAGGCAATCGCAAAAGGAAGTTGAATAGAGCTGAGAATCGCCGCTTTTTGAGTACTCAGCTGCTCAAGATCAAAGCTTCTTCCACCCTCGCGGATCAGTTCGGCATCGTGCGACTTCCATGAGTTCGTCCGATGACTACTCAAATCTCGCTCGAGATATTGTTCGAATCGAATTTGGGTATTCAAATCGCCTGATGACTCGGCTTCAAATTGCCAGCGCTTCCCGAGTGCTAAAGAGGCTTGAGCTTTGGCGTGGATATTCGTGATGCTTGAGGAGTTCGTAGATAGATCTAAAACACAAGAGGCCGCATAAAGCGGCCCCTTGATGGAGTATTCTAATTTCTCGCTAGCAAGCTGAGAGTACGGAGGGAGACGAAGCCACGAAACCGATTTTGTTTCTGGCTTCATCACCATCGCCTTTAATCTCGGCCGCCAGTGTGCGTAGCAACTTCGCGACGAACGCGAGCTCGTGCGATTTTGTTTTGCATCTTATCGAGCGACAGCATGTCCATCGACTCACCGACGATGCGGCGTTCAGCTTCTGACTGTGCCGTTTCGACGCGCTTCAAGTCGATCTCTTCCGGGCGCTCCGCCGTCTCAGCAAGAATGTTCACTCCGTTCGGATTCACCTGGCAGTATCCCCAGCTGACCGCAACGTAGTTCAACTTGCTCTCACCTTTCAGACGGTACTTGAGTACGCCTGTGTTCAAGGTGGTGAGAAGAGGCGCGTGTCCCGGAAGAATATTCAGCTCGCCACGGTAAGCGGGAACGAAGACTTCTTCGATTTCCGCGCCCGCGACGATCTTTTTCTCCGGAGTCACGAGAGTGAGCGTGAACATTACAACCTCTTAGCTTTCTCCAGAACGTCTTCGATCGTACCGACGAGGTAGAACGCCTGTTCAGGAACGTCGTCATGTTTACCATCGAGGATTTCACGGAAGCCGCGAACTGTTTCTTTAATGTCGACGTAACGACCCTGCATGCCTGTGAACTGTTCCGCGACGAAGAACGGCTGGCTGAGGAAGCGCTGAACTTTACGAGCGCGCGCAACCACGAGCTTATCGTCTTCCGACAATTCGTCCATACCAAGGATCGCGATGAGGTCTTGGAGTTCTTTGTAACGCTGGAGGAGAGCCTGGACGTCACGTGCTGTGCGGTAGTGCTCTTCGCCAACGATCGAAGCGTCGAGGATACGCGAAGTCGAGTTCAACGGGTGAACCGCAGGGTAGATACCGAGCGCCGCGATATCACGGTCGAGGTTCGTTGTCGCATCCAAGTGAGCAAACGTTGTTGCTGGTGCTGGATCCGTGTAATCATCCGCAGGAACGTAAACCGCCTGAACCGACGTGATTGATCCTTTTTTCGTCGAC
>SYLX01000150.1 GCA_005808505.1 Bdellovibrionales bacterium
CGAAGCCTAACCGACGGATGGGCCGCGCGAGAAGATTGTTTTTCGCCACAACATGGATTTATTTGGAGAGTAAGAGGAGATCTCCAAATGGATGCGAATCATCAATCAGAAACTTTCACCGTCGTGCCATCCGTCGTCCGATGCGCCAAAGTTTTTCTAAGCTTAGTAGTTTGCGCTAGTGGAATATTGAGTGCTGCGGCCTGTGGTCATCAAACCGTTAAGCCGCAGACGGACGTGTTACAACAGATGAGCGGAACCGATCCCGCAATACCCGCAAAAGGGGACATGGGTCTCGACCCGGAACTTAAGAACTACCAATATCCGCGCGCGACCGCGCAGTTTAACTTCCGCTCACAAAATCAAGACTTGCAGATGACCTACATCCTCGCGGAGCCGGCCAAGCCAAATGGCGAAGTCGTCTTGCTTTTGCACGGGAAAAATTTCTCCGCTGGCTATTGGGAAACGACGATCCGCGCCCTGCTCGACAAGGGATACCGTGTCATCGCCCCGGACCAGATTGGATTTGGCAAGTCTTCGAAGCCAACTAGCTACCAATTTACTTTTCAGGCTCTCGCGGCAAACTCGAAAGCATTGCTTGATTCACTTAAGATCGAGCGTGCAAGTGTCATCGGCCACTCGATGGGCGGCATGCTCGCCACGCGCTTCGCGTTGATGTATCCGGCTTTTACCGAAAAGCTCATTTTGGTGAATCCGATCGGACTCGAAGATTGGAAGACCCTTGTCCCTTACCGCACGGTCGAAGAAAATTACCAAGCCGAACTCAAAGCAACACCGGAAAGTATTCGCGAGTATCAGCGAACCGTCTACTTCGATGGACATTGGAAACCAGAGTACGACAAGCTCACCGAAATTTTGTCTGGCTGGACAAAGCATCCAGACTATTCGCGGGTTGCGTGGAACTCCGCTCTCACGACGGACATGGTATTCACGCAACCTGTCCTCTACGAATTTCCTCTGATTAAAAATGAGACTCTGCTCATCATCGGCGTTCGCGATCGCACAGCCGTCGGAAAAAACTGGGCAGCAAAACCAATAGCCGAGAAGCTTGGACGCTACGACCTTCTAGGAAAGAAAGCAGCACGCTCGATTCCGAAGGCGAAGCTCGTGGAAATTCCCAAGGTGGGCCACATGCCACAAGTGGAGGCGTTTGATCAGTATCTAAAGGCGGTGTTGGATTTTCTACCCGGTGGACCTTGATCCAAAAGGTGGCCTCAACTAATTTTCGCTGCGATGACCGACATGGGTACTCGCAGCGATTGTTTCGATATCACGATTTCTGGATGACCTTCAAAGCTCTCGATTCGTTTTCCGATTTTATATGTATGAAGACGAAATCTGGTTTTCAGCGAAAAATGACTCTCGCATTTTCTGGTCTCTCCCTTGTCAGCATGATCATCTCGGGTGGGGTCAGTTACTACTTCACCTCGAACATCATCGAAGATCTTACGACGGAAGATCTTTCTCGCCAAATCAGCTCGGTTGAATCAGCCATTCAAGTCGCTTCCAGCGAGAATACCGATCGGCAAAAGCATTTGCTCGAAAATTGGTCTAAGCGAATCATGCCTAAACTCGAAGTCAGAACTTCGGAGACGGAAAAACGCACGGCTGAAAATCAAGCCACCAATCAGAAATTTGAAACGCAAGTTCCGACTCTGTATACAGAGAAACGAAAACTAAATGGGCATGATCTCGTAGATACCATCGCGGATCAAACAGCGTCGGGTGCTACGTTGTTTGTGAAAGTTGCCGAAGGATTTTATCGCGTTTCAACGAGCGTGAAGAAAGCGGACGGCAACCGCAACATCGGCACGCTTATTCCAAACGACTCCGAGGTAGCAAAAACGCTTATGAACAAGGAGCGCTACCTAGGGCGCGCGAATGTCGCCGGAAATTGGTTTGTCACCGCGTATGATCCAATCGTGCAAAATGGCGAGACGGTTGGTGCATTCTTTTTGGGAACTCCGGAAACAAGCTCTGAGAAAATTCGGGCCTATCTGAGAGCACAAAAACTTCTACAAACAGGCTACTTCTACATCTTGGATCCCAAAGGCACTTTCATGCTTCATCCCGCCAAAGAAGGGCAGAACGTCATCGAGACCACGGATCTCGATGGAAAATTTATCTTTAAAGAGATCATCGCTAAGAAGTCCGGAATCATCCGTTATCGGTGGCTGAACGCCGAAACGAAAAAGTCTCAGGACAAGATCGCGATCTTCAAGTATTTCCCCGAGGTCGATTGGTACGTAGCCGCGAGCCTCAATGAAGCCGAAGCTTTGGCCATGTTGACGGAATTGCGTTGGACGCTTTTTATCATCGGCGCCCTCATGACGGGGCTCATGGCGATCGGTACTTTGCTCCTAGGTCGCTACGTATCGAAGACGTTGCTGACAGCTTCTTCCGAATTGGGAAGTGCGTCGCAAAGAGTGGATGATAACTCCGCTGAATTGACAGGTGCGGCCGAAGCTCTAGCGCAAGCGAGCATTCAGCAAGCCGCAAGTCTTCAAGAAACGGCGAGCGCTCTTGAAGAAATTCGGGCAACGGTTGTGAGAAACCTGGAAGCCACCGAAGCGACGGAGAAAATTTCGAGCGAGATGGCAATCGGTGCTCAAGACGGCCAAAGGGTTCTCGTGGAACTCAATGAGCGCGTGCATAAAATCGCTCAAGCCAATGAGATGATGCGCGCCGAGATCAAAACCAGCCATACGCAAATCGGAAGAATTAGCTCTGTGATTTCGGGCATTGATGAAAAAACGAAGGTCATTAACGAGATCGTGTTCCAAACAAAGCTTTTGTCGTTCAACGCTTCCGTTGAAGCAGCCCGCGCTGGCGAACACGGAAGAGGCTTTTCGATCGTGGCAGAAGAGGTAGGCCGTTTGGCGGCTTTGAGTGGACAGGCGGCAATCGAGATTCAATCAAGTCTCTCGCGTAGCCGTAGCGAAGTTGAAGAGATCATCCGGACGGCGCAGGAGCGGACGGAATCTGTGATCACGCAAAGCAAAGCCGAGATCGAAGCCGGTCTTGAGGTCTCTCAACGTTGTAGCGAAGCTTTTGAGGGAATCCTCACTCAAGTTCGCGACGCGAACGTCGGTATTCAGGGGATTTCGGTTGCTTCAAAAGAGCAGAGCCAAGGCATCGAAGAGATCAACCACGCCGTCGTGCAAATGGATCAAGTCACGCAGCAAAACTCGGCGACCGCGCAACAAGTGAAGACTCTAGCTGAAGAGCTGCGAGAAAATTCGGGACGAATGAACGCCTCGGTAGGAAACCTTCAGATCTTCGTTCACGGCTCGAAGAATGCGGACGAACAATTGGTTCCGAATTCGTCGGGAGAGGGTCTTTCATCGAATCAAGACCGCTCTACTTTCAAGGCTGCTGCTTAGAGCAGCGAATTTTGATCTCGAGGGCGGCAATGCGGGTTCGGTGAGACTCAATCAGATGAAAGGGCTCATCGACTCCCACATCTTGAATAAAGATGGGATCTTCGCGGAAAAATTTCAGCTCGCCGCTTCCGGAGACGGGTGCTGATGAAGTCGGGTCCAGCGGGACAACGTCTTTAAACAAGCGAATGATCCATCCTAAATGTTCGCGCGTGCTCATGGAAATTTCGGCCCGGCCCTGGCGGTCTGAGAGTCTCGTATCGAATGTCTTCACTGGAATCTTTATGAAGTTTGTCTCACCGGTGTCCTTGAACGCGCCTGAACACTTGTCGGTACCTGGTACGCAGTTCAATTCAAAATTGAATGTGGATCCCTTTTGAGTCGCGTAGCGTGTATCAAGCAAGACCTGCCGATCACCTGCGACGAGAGACTTTCGCTTCACCTTTGATCGCAACGATGGATCTTTCGCGATTTCAGCATTCCATTCTGCCGATTGGAGACGGTCGATGAGGTTCGGCGGAATCGTCGCTCCCTCGTTCTTGCATGGCTCACAGCTGGCGCCCTTGATCAGCACAACTTTTCTAAGCGGAACGGTTTCACCAAACTCGGTGGTGCATTTGTATGTGGCCGCGAAAGCTGAACTGAGTTGACCGAATGCCACCATGGTGAAGCTAACGACGAGTGCAGTTGTCCAGTTTCGCGGCACGGTCACCTCAACGAGCACAGTTTGCTTTAAGCCCACGGACTGTCAGTTTTGCTGACTTGATCGATCCATTCAAGCTCAGGCTAGTGACAAGTTGAACTTCGGGATGCGAGTAGATCCTTTGATGTTGACTCGACGAAACGAGTGAGAGGGGAAAATGCTCAGACGACGAGAATCCACCTCCACCTTCAAGATAGAGAAGCACTTCTGCCGCCGGATGCTCTACAAGAACCTGTGGTCGCGAAAGACCAGGTGCGTACACACCATCTGCACTTTCGAGGTATGCGCAATTCAGTGACTGAGCGAATGCGCTCGAAGAAAGAGCTATAATTCCAAGAAGTGACGTGAGTAAGAAAGCTTTCATAATTCCTCCAATCGAAGTTCTCGCTCAGCTCTAAAAACGCTGAGCTTTCGAAAGCTAAACCGACTCGTCATGATCAAGCAAAAGCTTCGATAAATGTGGTGATGACTTTAACCGAGACTAGTTAGAACAGCCCTTTTTCTTTGAACGCCTCTTTCATTTTTTCGCGGGCAAAGGCTCCGCCGAAGGTTCCCGGCGGTTGCGCGATGAGATCGTTGAATGTAACGACGCCAACGTAACTCTGATTCTCTTTTTCAACATGTGCAATGAACCATCCCACACGAAGAGTCTCTTCTTTGTTCAGAAATCCTGAACCGGTTTTCCCGTAGAGTTTGAAGCCGTTGGGAGATGTCTCGAGGTAGGTGATTTTCTTGGTAAGGGCAGCCGCTCTCGCGCTGATGGGCAGCTTCTCTTGCCAAAGCTTCTTCATAAATTCGATCTGTTCGTAGCCGGAGATCAAAACCGTCGGCGGGGGTGGGTTCTTCAAAAAAGGCGCCGGCGTAAGCCATGCGGTTTCGATGTTGCCCGAAAAATCTTTGCTGCCGTAGTCGAACTTCGTCAGGTAACTTTGAACCTTCTTGCGCCCCATCTTTTTCGTGACAACCTGTGAATACCAGACGACGGATTCTTTCATCCAGGTCTCGGCGGTGTGGTCTTTGTTCCAAGCGTCGATCGTGCGTTTTTTGCCGTCCCACTTAAGCAGGGCGGTTTCGTCTTTGAGAGTTCCTGAATCAAAAGCCATCGCAGCTAAGGGAACTTTGAAGGTCGAGCAAGCTGCATATCTTTTTCGGCAACGCTCATCGTTCTGAACTTCGAGCCACTTCTCGTTTTTTAAATCATAGATAAGGACGCACGCATCCATTCCGGGAAAACGATCGGCTTTCGAAACCACTTGGGTTGGATCAGGGGAAGTTGCCACCGCCTCTTTTTGTGGAGCTTGGCAGCCTGTCAGGAAGAGAGAAAAGAGAAGGCCATGAGCGACGATCTGTTTGTTATTCATGTCAACTAGCCTTTGCCTTCGATTTCTGAGTTTCGCTCAACGTCTCAAGACGCAACTGAAAAGTCTGTTTACCCTTCTTGGGTTTAGCTTGGATGAGTCTTGCCTCACGCCGTGAGGAAGCGTGGAGCTTTCCTTCAGTGTCGACCAAGGAGCGAAGTTGGATACGTAGTGGTCCACTAGTTTCAATATCGAGCGAATACTGTTCGGCCGACGTTCGGGACAGCTTCAGCGAAACATTAAAACCTTGATGTTGGAGGTTGTGAATTTGGTAGGCCTCGCCAATTTTTAGTTCAGTTCTCAAGGCCCAGTCCAGAACACCATCTTGCCGAGCGTGTAGGCCGACCACGTCTTCCAAAGCTAGGTAGACGGGCGGTCCTTTGCTCCAACCGGCAAAATCCGCGCGGACTTTGTGTTCAGCATGCTGCCCAGGTCTTGAACGATAAGTTCTTCGTCCTCCGGGCAAAGTCGATTCAACTTCGCCGTAGTTCTCAAAAACCGTCTGAGTGGATGTTTCCGCCATCTTTTGAAGGTAGTTGCGAGCATGGATATGCGCGAGATCGGGTCGGCCGGAACGCCTAAGTCCTTCAATCGCAACCATCGCCATGCTGGGCCAGTGCGCCCACTTGTCCCAATATCCATCTTCGTCCCGGTAGTTGGGGCGTGGTTTGTAGTAGACTTTTTGATCAGGGCGAATGGAGTTTCGAGCATTGGCGGGAAAAGGGAAATCACCTCCAAAAGTATCATCGGTCAATTGCCGATTTACGAACTTCTCTACGCGCGATTCTTCAACAGC
>SYLX01000151.1 GCA_005808505.1 Bdellovibrionales bacterium
CGGCGGGGCTTTACGCTCCGTCGGGCTTTCGCTCCCGGCGAGGCACACGCGATCGTCGCGAACCTCGCTAACCCCGCAGTCCTAGCGGCGACTGTTCATTATCCGTGCGCCGCCACGAGCTCCCGAATTCGCTCCCGACGACCTACGATCCAGAGTTCGTCGCCCGGGCGGATCTCCATGGTCGAGTCGGGATTCAAAATCCGCTGGCCATCGCGCTCGATCCCCACAACAAGACCATCGGTACGCTCGCGCACGCCAGATTCGCGGATCGTCTTTGAGCTAAACGGCGAACTCTCGCCGACTCGAATGTGCATGAGTCCATACTCATCCACGCGCTTGGCTTGCTGATCCGACATAGCGATATCCGGCATGAGCGCTGCCTTGAAACGTCCGATCTGCTCATCGGTTCCTATGACGTTGATGCGATCGTTTGGATAAATTCGCTCGTAGCGAGTCGGTGCCGCTAGCGTTCGGCGTCCCCGCTCGATGAGCGCGATCGTGATGCCGAACCGCTCGCGCACTTTCAGCTCCTCAAGTGTTTGACCAACGAGCGCGGAGTCCGAAGGAACATCCACTCGCGCGATATGCGCATCCCAAGGGGCCAAAGCCGGCGGAGGTGGTTCTGTCGTCTCCAAACGATCGCGCTCCGAGAAGTTCTCGATGAATCGGCTCTCAAACCAACTGTAGGCTGAGTTCCAATACTGCGAGAATAGAAGAAGCAAGACGACCGCTAAGCCAAATGCTATGCCGAAAGCTACGTTGAGGTTGATGAAGCTCGGCGCGAGCAACGCGAATAAGCCAATCGCAACTCCGACGCGCGCGACTTCAAACGCGATGATCGCCGCACGATAGCGGCGGTTCGCCCAAAGATTGGAAATTTCTTTCCGACTCGTGCGGCTCACCGCAAGTGCCCAGAAAAACGGAGCCGAACAGAGAAGCGCAATACCTAAGCTTAAGCCTCCCCAATCGGGAAGAAGCCTTTCCAACCCCAAGAAAAGCGACACAATCACGACCGCGTTCACGCCGATTCTCACAGCGTAGCCGCGAACGACCGACGACCACTCGGTCGTGGTGGAAACACTTCGAGTCGAAGCGCTGTAGCGCGCGAGACCCTCTTGCCAGTTCTGTGGAAGATGCTTTTCCAAAAAGCCGTAGACTCCATCGGCAGAACGAATCAGGTAAGGAGTCGCAAACGTCGTGATGACCGATACGCCAACTGCAACCGGATAAAGAAACTCGCTCGTGACTTTCAAAGACAAACCTAGGCTCGCGATGATGAACGAGAATTCACCAATCTGCGCAAGACTACAGCCTGCTTGAACGGAGTGACGCAAGCTCTGACCCGAGAGCAAAGCGCCGATCATCGTGCTGCCAAGTTTTCCGAAGATGGTGACAAGCGTGATCACCGCGACAGGAACGGCGTGCTCAATCAGGAGCTTCGGATCAATCAACATCCCCACCGAGATGAAGAAGATGGCTCCGAAAAGATCCTTCAACGGTTTCACGAGATGCTCGATCTTTTCGGCTTCGGTCGTCTCCGCGAGAATCGAGCCCATGATGAAGGCGCCCAAAGCCGGAGAAAATCCTGCCTTCGTTGCGAGAACCACCATGATGAAACAAAGTCCAACCGAGACGATCAAAAGAGTCTCTTCGTTGACGAGCTGCTTTGTTTTCCGGAGTAGAGTTGGCAGCAAAAAAATTCCCGCCAAGAACCAAATCGTCAGAAAGAAAAGGAGTTTAACGACTGAGTAAGCCGCTTCGAGTCCTGCGAACTGATTGCTGATCGCAACCGTCGAAAGCAAAACCATCAGCAAGATCGCAACAAGGTCTTCAACGATGAGAACACCAAAGACGATGCTGACGAAACCGCGGCTTTTAACCCCAAGTTCCTCGAAAGCACGGATGATGATGGTGGTCGATGAGATCGCAAGAATTCCGCCTAAGAAAAGGCTATCCATGTTCGACCAACCAAAGAGTCGACCGGTAATAAATCCGAGACTGACCATACCGATAACTTCAATGACAGCGGTGATTGACGCCGAGCCGCCAACACGCGCAAGTTTTTTGAAGCTGAACTCAAGACCTAACGCAAAGAGGAGGAAGATTACGCCGATTTCGGCCCAGACCTTGATGTTCTCGGTATCACCGATGGTGGGCATCCAGGAAACATGAGGTCCAACGAGAAGGCCGGCGATGATGTAACCGAGCACGACGGGCTGCTTGATCTTCCGGAAGAAAATCGTCACCACGCCCGCGCACGCAAGAATTAACGCCAAATCAGAAATGAGTTCTGGAATGTGCAGCATAGATTGCATATTCCAGCATCCCTTCCAGTTGGGTCAATTTATCATGTGTTCAATGTGTAGCAGCTAGCCTGCTCGGTGGAATAGAGGCTAGCCTGCTCGGTGGAATAGAGGCTAGGCTGCTCGGCGGAATAGCAGCCAGCCTGCTCGTTGGGCGGACACGCCGCCCAGTGCGCTCAATGAGTGGCTGATGCCGCTGCCGATTTCATCTTCTCGTCCGCGACAAGGTGGCCTTGGACGGTCGAATAAACTTTGTAACCGTTCGGAGTCTGCGCTTCGAGCTTCGAATACACGGAACCAACAGTCGTATCGACTCGGTAACCGTTGAGCGTCTGCTCTCCTTGCTGAGCTGAAGCGACGAACTCGGCACCTTTACTCAGTCGCAAGAACGGAAAGCCTGAACCCGGCGTCATCCCGTCGATGTTCAGTGAGACCTTCCCGCAAGCGGAGGTGGCCACAAGCAAAGTGGCCAGAAGAAGAGTGCGCGTCGCAACCGAAATGCGATTTGAATTTTTTCGGTTTTCCATCGTGATCTCCTTGTTAGCCCTACTACCTTATCGTCGTAAGCAAGGAAGATCTTAAGATAACCGTATCGTCTTGAGACGCGCGCGGCACTCAGAGCTTTCGTTCGATGATGAGACGACGAGCCGCCTGGTAATTCTCCGGCGCAACGTAAAGTCGTTCGATGCGTCGAGTTTCCTCGTAACGCTGGAAGATCCGCGTACACTGCTCGATCGGCACCGGCTTTTCCATCGGATCATATTGATCGACAACATAGATCGAGTGCGACTTCACACCTTGGGTTGCGTGATATTTCGAAAGACGAGCTTGAGAGCTTGCGTTAATGACGTCGATGCCTTCTTTTTCCAAAGCTTCGCACATACGAGCGGGCCGAGGCGTCTCGTCGGTCGCGTGTAGCTCAAAGAGCATGCGGTAAGGGCGACGCTCCGCAATTCGACGGGCCCACGGACTCGAAACTTTCGACAAATGCTCGTAAAGTTGGAAGTCGGTGCACTTCACGTAATCTGCAATTGATGCCGGCAGACGGTAGGAGCACTCTTCAGAAGTCAGGTACCGAATCAACATCTCTTCAAAGATGATGCTCTTATGATGGAAGTACACCATCAAGTACATGTGATGACGCGAAATCAAGAAGTCATCGAACGTGTAAAGCGCACGACGGTTGAGCGCGAGATACATGCGCCCTTCTTTCTCGTGCACGGTGAGGTTTCCGATGAGCCAGCCTAACTCAACTCTCCCGTAGTTCGTTCCGCAGAAGTACGCGTCGCGCTCCAAGTAATCCATGCGGTCGACATCCATCTCCGAGCTGATCACCTGGCTTAAGATCGGGCGGAAGTCGAGGCCATGATCGATGAAAAAATCGTCAGGCACCTGGAGATCGCCATCGACGAGACATGCGATGTGCAGCGGATCGATGTCGCTGAAGTTATCGCGAATGACCTTCGAAAGTGGCGAGTCAGTCAAAAATTTGATCGAATAATCTTCGTGAGTAGCGCGACGTTTCGGATCGACCGGGCACTCAGGAGCACGGTGCTTCTCGTAAGCACTGACGTGAAGTTCACCAACATCCGGCATCACTTCTTCCGTCGTGTGGCTTAAGGGCCCGTGACCGATGTCGTGAAGAAGCGCACCTAAGCGCGTGACTTGACGAAGCCGCGCGTGGGCCTGCGGAGTCGAAAACTGAAAGTTCCGGAAGATGGAATCGAAAGCCCGACCCGCCAAGTGCATGACGCCAACCGAATGAATGTAACGGTTATGAGTCGCGCCCGGAAAACTATATTCCGCAAAACCAAGCTGCTTGATGGCACGCAGTCTTTGGAATTCGGGACTGTCGAGGACGGCGACTTCCGCCCCGTTCACTTCAATGGCTTGGTGAATCGGATCTTTGATTTCCATAGAGACTGCGAGAATAGTCCCTGCTCGCCGACATTACCAGAAGACATTACCGGCGCCGGCCCAGGAGCCCAAGAATTAAGCATAACCCCAGGCGTCGGGACTCTTTATTTTCTAGTCCGTGCTAGCAGATCGCAGCTCGCCGAATCGTCGGTTGACCCCGGCTTCGCGTTCGTATTTTTATAGGGAGACTGACTCCCCCTTTCCCCCCAAATCCTTTTCCGGAGCGCGATTGCATGAAGCAATACCACGATCTGCTTGAGCTCATTTTGAATAAAGGCGTCCAGAAGGACGATCGCACCGGCACGGGTACGCTCAGCGTCTTCGGGCACCAAGCCCGCTACGATTTGAGCGAGGGCTTCCCGCTCCTCACGACAAAGAAGCTCCATCTCCGTTCGATCATTCACGAGCTTCTTTGGTTTTTAAAGGGCGACACGAACATTCAGTATCTGCGCGAAAACAAAGTGACGATCTGGGATGAGTGGGCAGATGAGAATGGAAACTTAGGTCCCGTCTACGGCGAACAGTGGCGCGCGTGGCAAACGGCTGACGGCCGCAAGGTCGACCAAATTTCAAACGTCATCGAGCAAATCAAGAACAATCCGGATTCACGGCGCTTACTTGTCATCGCCTTCAATCCTGGCGAGATCCATAAGATGAAGCTTCCTCCCTGCCACGCATTTTTTCAATTCTACGTGGCCAATGGCCGTTTGAGTTTGCAGATGTATCAGCGAAGTGCCGATGTTTTTCTCGGTGTGCCGTTCAACATCGCAAGCTATGCGCTGCTCCTGATGATGGTTGCGCAAGTAACGAACCTCGTGCCCGGCGAGTTCATTCACACGCTCGGTGATGCGCACCTTTACCTCAATCACCTTGAGCAAACAAAAACTCAGCTCGCTCGCGAAGCTCGTCCGCTCCCACGCATGATCCTGAACCAGGACGTAAAAGACATCTTCGATTTCAAATTCGAAGATTTTCAGCTCGTCGGCTACGATCCGCATCCAGCCATCAAAGCTGAGGTTGCTGTATGATTCTCTCCGCGATCGCCGCGATGGCCGCAAACCGCGTGATTGGGAAAAACGGAGATCTTCCCTGGGATCTACCCGAAGACATGAAGTTTTTCCGCGAGACCACGAAAGGCCACGTGATGATCATGGGCCGAAAGACCTTTGAGTCTTTCGGCAAACCGCTGCCCGGTCGACTTCACGTCGTGATCTCTCGCCAAAAAGATTACCGCCCCGAAGGCGCTCATGTTTTTCATACGCAGGAAGAAGCTGTCACGTTCTGCAAAGATGTTACGACTCGCGAGCGCGCAAAGTGGGGCGACGAAGTCTTCATCGTAGGTGGCGGAGAAATTTATAAAGCCATGCTTCCCGTCACCGATCGCATTTATCTCACCGAGATCCACGAAGCATTCGAGGGCGACGCGAAGTTCCCGGAGTTCAGCAAAGCCGAATTCAAAGAAGTCGCGCGCCGACCTGGCAACGGTCCCGTTGCCTATGAATTCGTGACATATGAACGCCGATCGCGCTGATCGCTACGCAATCTGTCTCTAAATTTGTTTAGCTCACGACGAAAAATTTTTTGATGCCACGACGGAACCACGCGCGCAGAGCGCGTTTGCCTTCGGCTCAGCCTGAACGTGACCCTCGCGCGCGCTTGTTTCAGCAAACGAAATTTTTCAAAGGTTGAGTTGCAGTTTCTGCCAATAGGTCTTCCGCATCTTCCTTCGCACGTCCTTGTGTTCATAATCGGAACTCCCGATCGCAACCAACCGCAAGGAGGAAGGTATGATTGTAAACAAACGGAATTTAAACGGACTTTTGGCGACAGCGCTCGTTGGTCTTCTGACCGCAGCGTGCGACCCGACGGGCCCCGCTGGCGGGAAAGACGCTCTGGCGCAACAACAGAAAGAACAAAACGAGCAACAGCAACAAGACCAATTTCAGAATGACATTCGTCAAGACGACGGCAAAGACAGTGGCCAAAGTGATGGCGGAAACGCAGGTGGTGACGCCGGTGACGACACGGGCGGCGGCACAGATAGCGGTACACCCGGAGGCGACGTCGGTGGCACACCCGGCGACGATAATGGCGGCAACGCCGGCGGCGACACAGGCGGCGCTCCCGGTGGTGATACCGGCGCACCTGGGGGCGACTCGGGTGGCGACACCGCTCAACAACAGTCATTTAAAGGCTCGCTCCAGTCGATCAACCAACAAGCCAATCTTCAGAACGTAGGCGGCGACGCTACCTTCACGATCAACGGCGATCAGCTGACCGCACAAGTGAACGCGCAAGGTCTCGCACCGAATATGATGCAGATGCAGCACATCCACACCGGCGCGGCTTGCCCAACAGCTGCGGCCGATACAAACGGCGATGGCTGGGTCGATGCCGTGGAAGAAGGTGCGATTTCCGGAAAAATCATGTTGCCGCTCGATCAAAATTTAGCGCAGCAACTCGATCAGCCAGCAGGTGATCAACCCGCCCCGGCTCCGGCTCCAGCCCCTGCTCCCGGCGACGGTGCTAACAACGGTGCTGGCGGTGGCGCCGATGATGGTGCAGGCGGTAGCGCTGGCGACAACGCTGGCGGAACTCCCGGCACACCGGCTACGCCTGGTGCTCCCGCAACGCCCGGCGCTCCAACTTCACCAGTAGCTCCTATGCCGATGGAAGGGTTCCCTCAGTCGGATGCAAGCGGTGCCTTCACTTACAACCAATCCGGCATCGTAAGCCAGATCCTCGCGGATTTGCGCGCAGCGGATCCGAATCCGGATGATTCGATCGCGAAGATCAACACGGATGAGGAGCTTGATCTTGCAAACCGCGTCCTGATCATCCACGGCGTGCCCGAGAACACGCAGCTTCCCGCCACGGTGCAATCGATCGACGGTCTTCCAGCTTGGATGACGATTCCGGTTGCCTGCGCGGGTCTGAATGAAGGAAGCGCGGATAGCGCATCTCCGAACCCGCAGCCTGTTCCGTAATCGCCCGATCGCGGAAAGAGGGCAGGTGCCCCCTGCCCTCTTTCAAACGACAAGGCATTGAAATGTCGAGATTTTTAAGAGTTGGTTCCTGATGAAGAACCTGATCCTTAGGCCTATTACAGTCCTTTCACGCCCCGATCAGGACGAGATTGGCAATTATCGACCATGTAGAACTTAATTTTTCTTAACCGCCCCCGCCTGAGCTTTTTCTTGCTAGTGAAAGAATTGAAAAAGGCTTAAATGGTTTCTGTTCACACAAGCTCTATCGGAAACCAATCTGAACCAATGGCGATGCCCGAAAAGTCGCTGTCGACATTGGATCACGTACGGAGGAATGCGATCGCGTGATGCGCGAGCGCTCGAGAAAGATGAATGAGTTGAAATCAAAGGCTCCTCTTGCTTCCGCATCTATCCCGTCTAGCTCAAAACTCGAGGTTTCTCGTCGCCAGATTGGAGCTTTCTTCCGCGAGCGTCGTCTAGCTTCGGGCCAAAGCCCGGAGACGATCGCCGAAATTCTCGGTTATCCAACTACCGCGCAGTTAATGGCTTTCGAACAAGGCATGCAGTCGTTTCCTCTCGATGACATCTTCACTTTGACCAACACCTTGAACATTGCGCCAGAAGACGTTCTTGCGCTTATGTATGACCTCTCTCACTCGGATGAAAACTGAATGCAAGACAGGCAAGATTCGCACGATTTGATTTGGATCCTAGACAACGATCCGACTTGCGTGACCCTTTACCAACAAACTCTCGGACTCCAATACCATCTGCGCGCTTTCTCGACCGTGGACGATTGCATGAGTGCGTGCGCGCGTCTCGACCCAAATGAAGGGCCGCGAATTCTGATCGCCGATCCCGAAAACACAAACGGCAGCCTGGTGGAGTTCTTGCGCCGCAATCGCGAAGAAGGCGGAGTCCCGAGATTTCCCGAATACATCATCGCATCCCGGTTAGATGATCTCGAGCTCATCCGCTTTTATTTAAAGGCCGGCGCTCGTGATTACATTCTCAAACCGCTTCGCCCCAATGAACTCGTCGCGAAAGTTGAGCGAGCTCTAAATCAAATCAGTAACCGCGAAATTTTTATCCTGAGAAATGATCTCGACGGAATTTCTGTTAGCGATCTCACTTTCCGAGAGCACCAGCTCCTGACGATCTTCCTGAGCCGCCCGGGCCGCTCCGTGAAGCGCGATGATTTGTACGGCGCTATTTGGACTAAGGTCACCGTAAATAAGAAGACCCTCGATGTTCATCTGTTCAACCTACGCCGTAAATTGCGTCCGCACGGTTACGACATCATCTGCCAAGGCCAAGTCTTCATGCTCTGCCGTCAAATGCCGAAGCAGGTTGTTAAGAGTTCAATGGAAAATTAAGAAGCGGGGTTCTTTACCCGCTTCGGGTCAACGTCGTATCACAAAAAAATTGCTAGCTGCTTCGGCCCGATCCGTGAAACTACAAGGCCTGAGAAGATTCCGGAGTTTGCGGAATTTTCAAGGAGCCTCTCGATGAACTCGTTCCATGCCTCTAAAACAGCCGAAACTTCAAAAGATGGCCTTCTGAAGTTCATCGAGCTTTCGGAAACTCTAGCCCAAATGGCCAAGAGCGAAGACATTGAGCTTGTGCCTTTTGAATCCCGTGAACTTAACAAATTCCGCGCGCTTCCTGAAGTTGTCCAATCCGGCGTTACGCAAATTCTTTCGGAGTACGTGTCGATCCTCGAAAGCATCAAAGCACAAGGGCAAAATCTTTCGTACAATCTAAATTCCGTCTGGGCGGCGTTTGGGCGTTACGGGATGCGACCTAATTTCGGTTTGCTTCAGCTTTTACATCCCGAGGACATCATCGAGATTTACAATCTCGACGGAATTCAAGTTTTCCGAAGTTTTCATTTCTTTCGGCTGTGCTCATATACGATCGAAGATCTGCTCTGCTCGACTTGGCATGATCTCTTTCACCGTGAATCCGGCCCCGACACCGCGTACTTCGAATATTTTGGGCGCCTGATCAGCGGAAAAATCCGCGACACCGAAAAGATGGCGGTAGATGCGCATCTCGTGCGGGAAACTTCGAGTCCCAAGCGACTAGTAGGCATCGTCGAGCCTCGCTACGTCGCTCCGCTTTTCGACAACACGAAACGCGTGAACGGATTTGTCCACATTTTTAATGCTAGTCCGATCAGCAACGCCTAGGCAGGCTTTCGAACGCTTACAACTTTGAACGCGCTGAGAATGGCAACCGTCTGGCCGCTATTATCAAAAAGCGGAGAAACGAGATGCGGCTGAATCATCGAGGACCGCATTTTGGGTGCTTTGAGCTCGCGCACTTCGTGCATCGGAATGCCGGTAGGTTCTGTCTTCATCAACTGACCTGAAACGAACTTGTGGAGGAGTCCCAAGTTCATCTCATGGAACTTTTCCTCCCGGTGGTAAAGTTCAAACCACGGCCGGCTGTAAAGCTCCTCGAGAGAGTAGCTGCAAAGCCCAAAGAAACTGAAGCTGCGGTAGAGTTGAAGAGAAGACCGATCGTAAATTTCGACGACATCTTCTTCCGTGAGCTGGGAGAAAAGATCTTTGCAAGGGACAAAGCCTAAACGCGCCAGCGCCCGCCACAGCAAATTCAAATTTTGGTTGAGCTGAACGCCTTCCGCTTTCAATTCGCGCACGAGATTGCAGTATTCTCGCAGAGACTTCACGATCTGAGTCTGCTGCTCGTATGCGTGAAGTGAAAAGTGAGGCAAGTCCGCATCGTCGAACGGACGGATGGGATAGCCAGCTTCTTTTGAAAATGCTGAAAGCGCTTCCAATTCGTTCCGCATTTGAAGGACGAGTTCGGAAGTCGCCGAAGTCAATTTTTTAGAAGGCATCGCTTTTTCTCCCGCAGCGCCAGCTTCGTTCTTTCAAGATGCTGGCTGATCCCAACTGTCGGTGACGATGAAGGCGTGCAAAAACGCGGTCATCTGGCCAGATCGATCGCGTAGAGGCGAAAGAAAACGCGAAGCACAAACATTCGTTCGCCGCAGTTCGCTCCTCTTCTCGGAGACCTCATGCTCCCCGAACTGGAGTCGTGCGGTTTCTTGGATTTCTCCTGCCACAAACTTACCGACGACTTCGTTAGCCAACGCCTGCCTAGCATCATCACGTGCCCACAAATCGTACCATGGCAGGGTATGTAGCTCCTCAAGCGTATAAGTCGATATCGCGAAAAAGTTAAGACTTCGGAAAAGCTGACGACCTTGGAGGCTGTAGATTTCCACGATGTCGCCTTCTTCTAAAGCGGCAAACAGATCCTCTGGTGGCGTAAGCCCAAGTCGGTGGAGTGCCCTCCATACGGTTTGCAAATTCTGAAACAGATGGGCTCCTTCACTTTTCAGCTCTTTCATGAGACTCGAGTACGTTTCAAATTTCTGTACGAGCTCCTCGCGTTCCCGCGGAAGGAGATTGCGGAAATTCGGCAAGCTTCGGTCCCGATAGGGTTGAAGACGAAGTCCTTCTTCCGCTGCGTAATTTACGAGAAGCTCCAATCCGGAGCGGAACGATTCGAGCAGTAACTCCAAATTCGAATCGGAGGATGGCGAGTTCGAGTGATTCATAGATCTACTTTTCCGCAGGGCTGACCGTCGGTCAAAACTAAACACCATTTGTTGTAATTTCAAGTAGTCGCGGATTCTGCGCGTTTAACTAGACCACGGGCTAGTTTTCGCCCCTACGCGAAAAAAATGCGGCCAGACCCTCAAGCCTCGAAATGAGACACCGAAGAGTAGGTTGTAACGAATGAAACCCTACCGAGCCTTTAGGAAGACAGGCTCAGGAGCACCAAGGATCGGAGCTCCAGGGATCTCACGGAGGAGGACACAATGGGTCTTCGTATTAATACCAACGTCGCTTCACTGAATGCCCAGCGCAACTTGCTGGGAACGAAGTGGGGACTCGACAAAAGCTTGGAGAAGTTGAGCTCGGGTTACCGAATCAACCGCGCCGGTGACGACGCCGCAGGTCTCGCAATCAGCGAAAACCTTCGTGCACAAATCCGGGGCTTGAAACAAGCTTCACGCAACGCTCAAGACGGGGTCTCGCTCGTTCAGGTCGCGGAAGGTGGTCTCAACGAGATCTCCTCCATCCTGATCCGGTTGCGCGAACTCGCCGTCCAAGCCGCTTCAGACACGATCGGTCCGGTCGAGCGTCAGTTCCTGAACGTGGAATATGACCAGCTCGTATCCGAAGTCGATCGTATCGCCGACGGAACGGAGTTCAACGGAACTCAGCTCCTCAGCGGAACGGGCTCGATCCTCGACTTCCAAGTCGGAACGAGGAACGATCCAAATATCGACCGCTTGTCGTTCGACGCATCGAAAGCTGACGCCAACAGCGCGGCTCTCGGCGTAAACTTGACGAGCGTTGCCGATAAAGCATCAGCACAAAACTCGTTGGCAGCTATCGACTCGGCTATCGTAAGTGTCTCGGCGATGCGCGCGGACTTTGGTGCAATCCAAAACCGTCTGCAATCGACGATCGGCAACATCGCGGTCAGCGTTGAGAACTTGTCAGCCGCGAACAGCCGGATCCGGGATGTGGATATCGCTGAAGAAACGGCAGAGATGACGAAGAACAACATTCTCTTGAATGCGGGTACTTCGGTCTTGGCCCAAGCGAACTCGACATCGAATACGGCACTGCAGCTCTTGAACAAATCGTTCCAAGGTTAACGACCTCTGACTTTACCGTGGAGCTAAGCGCGAGCTTGGCATCCCACAACAGATAAGGGTTTTGTCCTTTATCTTGGCTAACTGACCTGTATCCGTTTCCTGCTCATTGGGGCCTTGATCGGCCCCAATATTGGTCCCCTGTCGCAGTTCTGCGGGATGGCCGGCCTTGAAGGAAGCGAGGATAGATAAACATTTTTTGGTGAGCTCTCGCCAATTGTGCGGGTGGATCATGGGCGCATTGAAACGACCGAAATTACAGCGAGGCCATTTGGCCGAAGGCGCGGAGTTCTACTACTACCGCAAGCCCTCGACGCTCCCGAAAGGGAAGCGACTCCCGTCGTACGATGAAGACTCAGATACTCAGGCTTTGCCAAAGATGGGACCAAAACTAAAGCAGCGGCGCACCCACTCCCCGACCGGAGCGAATGGACGCACGCGTAAATCCAAGTCGAACGAGTAACGCTCGCTCAACAACGGATTTGGTTCGTACAACTGATTATCGCCTCGGTGAGTTTTGCACTTCTTTGCGTGCAGCAATCTTCACTAGAGTGCACGAGAACGCGTTTGCGCGTCTCGCAACTTCAGCGCTCCCTTTGGGCCAACGGCTCAAGCGATCGCCACTTCTCCCTTGCGCCTTCGCGCGCCCTCAATCATCCACAAAAAATGTTTAGCAAATAAGAAAGAACTGGACTCTCGCAACTTCAAGAAAATTCCGATCAGTCATGCGGGAGCATGAGATCCGCTTCCAATTAATAACCGCGGCACAAGGAACGTGCCCGTACGCCAAGGTAGGCGACAATCAAGGAGGATTGAGAATGCACGGAGGATAGAATGGGTTTACGTATTACGACTAACGTGGCGTCTTTGAACGCACAGAAGAACCTGCAGTTCACGCAGCGAAATGTTGATAGAAGCTTGGCTCGTATGAGCTCCGGCTTCCGCATCAACCAAGCGGCTGACGACGCTGCCGGCCTCGCGATCAGCGAACAGTTGAAGGGTCAGATCCGCGGTCTCAGACAAGCGGCTCGCAACGCCAACGACGGTATCTCGCTGGTTCAGGTCGCGGAAGGCGGTTTGAACGAGGTTTCCAACATGTTGATCCGTCTCCGCGAACTCGCGGTTCAAGCGTCTTCAGACACCATTGGTGATACTGAGCGCAAGTTCCTCGATGTGGAGTATCAACAGTTGAAGTCGGAAATTCAGCGGATCTCGGAAGTGACTCAGTTCAACGGCCGCGATCTGCTCAACGGAACTGGTGGTTTGATCGATATCCAAGTTGGTACGCATAACGACTCGTTCAAGGATCGTATCTCCTTCAACGCGTCGGCTGCGAACTCAAGCCTCGAAGCTCTTGGCGTCGTGGCTGAGCAAGTGTCATCAAAAGAAGGCGCACAAACGTCGATCGACGCGGTTGATAAAGCCATCGTTTCGGTCAACGCGATCCGCGCCAACTTCGGTGCCATGCAGAACCGACTGACTTCGACGACAGCGAACTTGGCAGTAGCGGACGAGAACCTCTCGGCTGCAAACAGCCGGATCCGCGACGCTGATATCGCAGCGGAATCGTCGGAGATGACTCGAAACAACATCCTCGCGCAAGCAGGTGTTTCGATTCTCGCTCAAGCTAACAACGTCAGCCAGATGGCGCTGAAGCTTCTCGGTTGATGGGTCCTGAAGGGATGGGCTACTAAGCCCTCCCCTTTTAATCAAAAACGTTTTTATCGGAGGGCTTCGTGAAGGCCCTCTGATTTCTCGATCGAATTTGCATCGCTGTAACAAAACGCTCGCTCGTGTCCGCAGGGGGCTCGCCATGAAATTACAATTTCCCTGTGATCCAGACTTCGCTGGGCTCATTAGCTCTGAGACTTTCTCCGCCGTTTTGGAAAACAGCCCAAGCTTCATTGCTCTCGTTCAAGCCAACGGACGCATCATTTCTCTCAATCAACCTGGATGCGCCTTGGTAGGATTTAAGTCGGCCGACGATGCCATCCGTCGTGAACTTAACGAAATTACCGAACTCACTTCACGCAATTGGTGGACCGATCAAGTCGGTGAAGAAGCCACCCGGAACAATCGTTGGATTGGCGAAACCAAATTTCAAAATCTGGCCGACGGAACGGAAATTCCAGTTCAGGTCTCAGCCTTTGCCGTGAAAGATTCATCGGGAAAAGCCATTTACTTTGTGCTCATCGCCCGCGATCTGCGCGATGAGAAAAAGCTCATGTCGCGACTCTCGATTTTACAGAAAGCCATCGATTCAAGTAACGAAGGGATCGTGATCTCGGAACTCAAAGGAAAAGACGCTCCCGTTATCTACGTCAACGCAGCTTTCACGAAAATCACGGGCTACACCCTAGAAGAAGCGTACGGTCGTGACTGCCGCTTTCTGCAAGGTGACCCAAATCAACCCAATCTCGTGCGCGTTCGCTCGGCGATCAAAAATCAGGCTCCCATTCGAGCGCTTCTGAAGAACCAGAAAAAAGATGGAAAAGAATTTTGGAACGAGCTTTCCTTAGCTCCGGTCAAAGATGAGTTTGGCTCAACCACTCACTACATCGGAGTTCAGCGCGACGTAAGCCAAGAGCGCATGACGAAGGATAAACTCTTTCAAGAAACGCAACGCATGCAGCTCGTTCTCTCGACGATCGAGTTCGCTATTTTCGAATGGGATTTAGTTACGAAGAAAGTGATCTGGGACGGTCAGATGTATCATCTCCACCGCGTTCGGCGCTCGGAGTTCCCCGATCCCGTGCCTGGCTTAGTTGCGCGACTTCACCCTGAAGATCGCGAGCGGATCCGCACGCTCACCAAAGATGTCATCGCAGGCAAGACGGTGCCAAGCACCACTTACCGTATTTTGACCGACGAGAGAGAAGTTCGGCACATCCGCATTCAGGCTCGGTCGGTTCGAGACAAGGATGGACGCACGACTCAGCTCATTGGCGTTGCGTGGGACGTAACTCAAGAGATGAGAGCGCAAGAAACGATCAAAGAACAACAGGCGAAGATTGAGTCTTCGGCTCGCCTCGCAGCGCTCGGTGAGATGGCCGGTGGAGTCGCTCACGAGATCAATAATCCGCTCGCCATCATCTCGGCGTATATGGACCGCCTGCGCGAATCAGCGGTGATCGGAACGGTTGACCAAGAAGAGCTTCTCTTCTGCGTGAACAAAGTGACCCATACGATCTCGCGCATTACCGGAATCATTAAAGGTCTGCGCCGGGTCTCGCGCGATGGAACTGATGATCCGTTCGAGCCAACAACGACGGGCGCGATGATCCGTGATTCGCTGGCGGTTTTCTCCGAAAAAGCGCGTAGCGCTGGGATCAAACTCGAGATCGGTGGCGACCTTGAAACTCCGCTCGACTGCCGCGTTGTTCAGATCTCGCAGGTGATTACGAATTTGGTTTCCAACGCGATTCACGCCGTTCAAAGCGTGCCGGTCCGCTGGGTCAAATTGATGGTTGAGGAAAAAGACTCCGAAATTTTCATCCGCGTGAGTGACTCAGGACCAGGAGTTCCCGCGCATTTGCGCGAGAAGATCTTTCAGCCGTTTTTCACAACTAAAGAAGTCGGCAAAGGGACGGGGCTTGGACTCTCGATTTCAACTTCGGTTGTTCGCGACCACCGGGGCGAACTCTCTTACGACGCCACGGCACCACACAGCTGCTTTGTCGTTCGTCTGCCGAAGAACCAGCCCACAAATAAAGCAAAGGCGGCCTAAGCCGCCTTCACCCTGCTCTCAAGACTTTAAGTTCGCAAAAACGATTAGAAGTTAACCGCTGCGCGAAGGCCGAAGACCGACGGAGTTTTGCCGTCGAGTTGTGCCGTCAAGAGCGAGTAGTGAACATTCAAATCGAAGTTCAGAGCTTCGGCTGCCATCTTGAAACCAGCGCCCGCACCGATTACTGCCGCATCTTGAGTTTGCGTGTCTTCGTCGCGAACGAAACCGTATCCAACGTCGGCCATCAAGTAAGGAACGCCGTAATCCATGCGAACTTCTTGAAGATAGATGTCAGTTCCCAGACCTACGTTGATGAATTGAGCCGCATCGGCGCCCGTGCCGAGGTTGAAGTCACCAAAGACTTTTCCTGTAAGACGGTCGCTGATGTTGCGGTTGTAGGCGCCAACTACGTTGTACATGACAGCGTCAGAGTCGAGACCAAGTGCGAAGGAAGGTCCCACGCCCACTTGGAAGTAACCCGGACGATCCGGATCCATGATACGCGGGCTCGGTGCTCGCACTTCGCCGCCGGTCACTACGGGTTCCTGCGCCGAAGCGTTGAAAGAAACACACAAAGCTGCTGCAGCTGCCAAAGTCGAGACGAACTTCATCATGATCCACTCCTTATCTATGTGAACACCATTCTGGTGAACTGTCGGAGTTTATCTTTGACACGCCCTCTTTCCTCAACCCTGATCGGCGAGCGTGGTTGTGATTTGACGATTCAGCGAGGAATCGTGAAGAAGAATTCATAACGGCTGGCCGAAGCCGGTTCACTTTTTAATGTAGTTATAGAAGGCCACGAGGCCCAAAATCCCGGCGAAGATGTACCCCAAAGCGCTTACGAGGGGCATGTGTAATAAAACTGGCCCCCGCTCCAGAAACATCGCGAGCGAGGCGCTCAGAATCAAACTTCCGATGATCAATCCTAGGAAGATGATGTTCGACGACGTTTCTACTGAACGCTTGAGCTCATCGAGTTCCACGAAGCTGAGACGAAGCGAGAAGTCCGGATGGTTCACCTTTCGAATGAATTGGTAAGTCTGCCGCGGAAAATTTTTGAGCAAAGTTGCCGTGTCACGACCTACGATTCGCAAATCTTCGGCGATGCGGTCGGGAGAAAGCTTCGTTTTCACTAACTCCTGTGCGAATTCCAACGCGTAATCGAGAAGGTTGAAATCTTTGACGATCATGTGAGCCATGCCTTCAACCGTCACGATGGATTTGAAGAACAGCATCAGCTCGCTCGGCAAGACCAGGCGATGTCGCGCCGCGATTCCCGTTGAATCCATCA
>SYLX01000152.1 GCA_005808505.1 Bdellovibrionales bacterium
GCAGGATCTTCAGCGCGACGTCCCTCTTTGGGGCTACTTCTGCCAAATCTCGGATTCGACGACATCCTACGGTTCTTACTCGGGCGCGATTCCGAACGAGAAGATCACTTGGGGCAAACTTGCGGTCGACACTCCCCGATTCGTAATCGAATCGGACGCAACGATCGTAGCGCCCTTGATTTTCGCTTACGTCCTCAATCAGTAGGCTGAAGTCGTCATAGATCTATCTACAGGAGCCCAGCTCGCAAAGCTGGGCTTTTGTTATTTCGAGGCATGCTGGATCTGTCGGCCCTCCTCTTCTAACACACGAAAAAACTCACTTAAGGAACTTCGGCCAAGCGTAGAGGCCCGGGCAATCCAGCTCACCTCGCGACTCACGCTTTTGAGCGACACGAGCGTAGAACTTGGAACGCCTAACGCCGTCGCTATACCGATCGGCGCAAGGCCATGACCAAAGCCCGCTTTAGCGAGCTGAACAACTGCCGCAAAAGATTCAACTTCGCTGCGAACCTTAATGGACGGCCCACCGCTCTCTTGAAGTTCCCTTAGCTTTCCCCTTAATCCTGACCAAGTCAGTGCGTGACTTTCGATCGAGATAACTTCGATCTCGGCTTGGCGACCAATGCTCAACTTTTTGAGGCCCGACGGAATCAAGACCATAGGTTCGGACCTAAGCGAAATGGATCGCAAACCCGAAAGACGCGACTCAGCGCCAGCGCAAAGTCCGCCGACGAATTCACCGCTCAAAACTCTTTCGGCAATCACCGGACTACGGTGAGCGTGAATCTCGAGCTTGATCCCACGCACTTTCCTCGTGATCGACGCTAAAAACAACGGCCCCCACGAAGCGATTACGGAATCCGTAACACCGATCTTAAGTTGAGCTTCACCGCGAGTCGTCTCGTCATCCGACCCATCGCTGAGCAAGCTTTTCATTTCCGCGAGCAGCGGCGCAAGACGCTCCACGAGACGAACGCCGGCCGGTGTGAGTTCTACTTTTCGCCCGCGCGGTTCGATGAGCTTGTAACCAACCTCCTCCTCCAGGAGCGCAATCCGTTTACTGATGGCAGACGGAGTGATTCGCAGGCGATTCGCGGCACTTGCCATCGTGCCGGACCTCCAAAGCGCGATCAATGATTCGTAAGTTTCCATACAGAGCCCTCTTATACCGTTTCCTAGTAGGAATGATTTCCATGAAATTATATCGCTTTTTTCATGAAATGAAAAAGGCGATAAGAAGGAAGTTGGAAGGAGTTTCCATGCTGACCCAAGCGCAAATCGTTCTGCTCCTGATTTCTGTCTTTTCGACTTCGGTGCTCTCGGGGGTTTTCGGAATGGCCGGCGGGCTTATCCTGATGGGGGTTCTCGCAACTCTTCTTCCCGTGCCGCTCGCGATGACCGCGCACGGATTCGCGCAACTGATCGCGAACGGAACTCGGTTTCTTAGTTTGCGCAAACACGTGGCTTGGCGCCCAACAGGCTACTATGTTTTCGGCGCCCTCTTGTCCGCAAGCCTGATGTGGTTCGTCTCATTCACACCGAGCCAACCTCTGCTCTTCATCGCGCTCGGTGCGTTGCCGTTTGTTACATTTCTCAAGTCCGTGCCGGAGCTCGATTACGAAAAACCGCAGCACGCGATGCTTTGCGGATTTTTAGTTACGATTGCTCATTTGGTCGCAGGAGTCTCGGGCCCAGTCTTGGATCTATTCTTTGTGCGCTCGAAGCTCAATCGTTTCGAAACGATCGGAACCAAGGCTTTCACGCAGTCGCTTGGTCACGCGATGAAGATCGGCTACTTCGGATCGCTTGCGATGGAATTCAGCTCGCTTCCATTTTGGATTCCGGCGAGCGTTGCTCTCTGCGCGATCTTTGGAACTAAAGTTGGCGGTGAGATTCTAAAAAAGATGAGCGAGGCGGATTTTCGCCTCTACTTACGACGCATCTTCGTTCTCGTAGGAACGAGCTATCTTTTGCGAGGAATTTGGGAGCTGGTTTGATCCAACTCTAATTCCAGTTCCAGAGCCGGGTACTCCGGCTTTTCTTTTTTTCTATCAACGGGCTCGGTGATACCCATGCTCGTCGCGATTACACCGAGCAGTCGTTTGAAGAAAGGTTCAAGCAAACGATCTTCCGCGCGATGACTCATTCCCGGAATCGGAACTAAATAGCCAGGATGTGCGGCCGCTTCGAGAACGGTAACAACGCCGTCGTTCGGCGAGCTCCTCGCCAAATCATCGTAGGATAAATTCAAACCTGTCCCGACCGGAATCTGCGGACGATAAGGTACACCGATCAAGCTTGTGATCAACAAGCCAGGCGGCATCGGCAGAGGACGACGCCAGAGTGGAAATAACGATGACGTCTCGGCAAGCGTGATCGGGTTTCGACCCGCCACTTTCATACGCAATCGGAGGAGCAATCGCTTCAACCGATTTTCCTGACTTCTGCGCGAGGTCGTTGCGCCCGCAAAAGAGCCGCAAACGTTGATCCACGCGCGGATGCCGGCAACTTCTTCGGGCAACATGTCGCGTGGATCCCGATTCACACGGCGATGGAGGAGATAGCGGAACTCACTTGCGCCCTGACCATAAGTTACGATGATTCGCTCGCGATTGGGCGCTCTCGCGAGGTATTCAAAAATCAATCGAGCGTTCGCGGCGACCGAACGTCGGGGATCCGTTTCGATCACGTCGGTTGTAAAGCCGAGATCCCGGGCCCACAAACGCCAAGTGTCGACGTGGTCACCCCATTTGCGCGAACTTAAAAACGAGTTGCTCGCGATGATCGTGACTTCCACTTGCGCCGCGCGGACGGATGTTTGATCCCATCCCGCAAAATCAAACGAGCGAACTTGCTTACCAAAAGGTCCATGCAAGTTTGAATCTTGAAGCGTGCGGAGGAAAACCGCCGTTGCGATTTCGACGCCAAGCTCTTCGGTGATGTTGCGAAGTTCGGCGGCCGAAGGGAGACGACCTTGAAACGCGGGCGCCAAAACGGCTGCCCGTTGTGCCAATGCCATATCGGTGAGATCGGCATCGGTTTTGGGCCGGAGGCTTTCAATGGAGTCCGGCTGCAGACGTTGTTTCATATTTTAAGAATAAGGGAGAGGTCGACGGGCTCAAAGCGAAAACCGGGAATTGCGGGTCCAGGACGCTTCTGGTTGGGTTTCTGCCCGTCCTGGACTCTCAAAACACGAAGGGGCCCGATGGGCCCCGGAAGAAAATCAACGCTCAGCTTGGCGGTTCTTGAGTTCGTTCTTGCAGATGGTGACTTTTTCTTCGTACTCGTCTTCACGCTTTTGCAAGATGCCCTTGTAGTTACGGAAGCGATCGATGCGGTCTTTGAGCATCTCTTCCGACACGCCAACGAGCTCGTTGTTGTCGTTTAGACCGACCTTCAGATCGTCTTCTTTGTCGGTGATGCGTTCGATCGGCTCCGTCCACATCAGTTTACCGTTTCCGCCGTTGTCCTTTTCCGCGAGTTTCGAACGGCAATCGCGAAGAACTCCGTAAAGCCCAAGCGAGCCGTACTTGCGGTTGCCGTAGACGCGATCTTCAAGTTCGAAAACTTCATTCTGGAGTCGACGGAGCTCTTCGTTCATTTGCACTTTGCGTTGAACAATCATGTTCCCGTCTTTTACGCCGACGGCCGTGTCACCGGAGACCTGACTGGACTTGGATCCTTTGTCCATGTTGGTTTCGATCTTCTCCGCTTTATGGGGATTCGACGCGCAAGCGGCAAACGTCATGGCACAGCACGCAAGACCCAGTTTCAAACGCAAGGAACCCATTGCACCTATCTCCTCTTTGAATGACTCAGATAAGCAAATCGTATCGAACTCGGGCCCGCGGCCTCAACAAGTATCGCGAATCAAAAGGCCTAGTTCGATCCTGGACTGGAATCGAAAGACAGCTAGAGTGTCGACTCTCGATAACTTTTCGGTGGGCGATCCATAAAAAAGTTTTCTGATTCGATCGGACCTTCTTGTTCTCAAACGGCGAAGCTCCATGCTAGCTTCTCGACTTTCGGCTGGGCCCAGACAAGATATCGAGAGCACGGAACAACTCCCCGCCCTTCTCTCTGAAGGATTTTTCGGCAATGAACTTAAGCAAACTCAAGCAAACAAATATTGGCGAGTCCAACACGGCCGGTTCGGTGACCGACTTCCGATCCCTAGAGAACGTGATCGTAAAAAAATACGGCGGAACTTCGGTCGGATCGATTGAGCGAATCGAAAGCCTTGCCGACCGACTCGTACGCGACATCAAAGGTGGCCAAAAGCCGATCGTCGTCGCAAGCGCCATGTCGGGTGAAACGAATCGACTCATCGGTTTGGCAGAACAAATCGACCGTGACTACCGTGGTCCCGCCTACGACATGCTGATCGCAAGCGGCGAGCAGGTTTCGATTTCGCTTCTCGCGATTGCGCTGAAGAAACGAGGAATCAAAGCCCAGCCGCTTCTTGCTTATCAGCTCGGGATCCGCACCGATTCCGTACACGCCAAAGCCCGGATCAAAGAGATTGATGGAGACTTCCTTCTGAGACTCGTGTCTCAAGGGATCGTCCCCATCGTCGCAGGATTTCAGGGAGTCGATGAAGAAGACAACATCACGACTTTAGGCCGGGGCGGTTCCGACACGACGGCCGTGGCCCTCGCAGCTGCGATTCGCCAACCTGGTCGACCTACAAGCTGCGAAATTTTCACTGACGTTCCGGCCGTCTTCACCGCTGATCCGCGTCTTGTGCCAAAAGCGCGCGAGATCGCGCGCATCTCGTTTGACGAGATGATGGAGATGGCGGCCCTCGGCTCGAAGATTTTGCATATTCGCTGCGTGGAAATCGGTGCGAAGTACGGCATCCGCATCCACGTGCGCTCAACGTTTGAAGAAAGAGAAGGAACGTGGATCGTTCCCGAAGGAGAAGTTTTGGAACAGGCGCTCGTATCTTCCGTCACTCACGACGCAAACACCGCGGTCTTTAAGCTATTCCCGGTTCCAGCTGGACCCGGGTTTCTTGCTGAACTCTTTCAGACGCTCGCTACTCGCGGGGTCGTTGTCGACATCATTACACAGAGTGAGGCGGCCGAAGGCCAAAGAATCGCTTTTTCCGTGACGAAAGAGGACGTGCCGCTCACCCGCCAAGTTTTGAAGGAGATGATCAAAAGCTCCACGGAAGTTACGTTGATCGAAAATATGGCTAAAATTTCGGTCGTTGGCGTAGGAATGCGGAATCACCCCGGGGTTGCGGCTCGATTTTTCCAAATTCTCGCTCGTCACAACATTCCTGTTCACATCGTGACCACCTCTGAGATTAAAATTAGTGCGGTGATCGACCAGAACCATCTGTCGACCGCGGCGACCGCTCTTCACAGCGAGTTCTCGCTCGATAAGACGGAATAATCCATCTACCGCATTTGACGGGGTGGAAGAAGGGCTAACGGATGGCTTTTTTCTACGAGAACAATCGGCTCAAGATCGGGACGCCGGATGCAAGTGCCGACGTCGAATCGCTGGCGCGCTCGCGTACCGCAGGCCCCGTCTACATCTACGATCTAGACGATGTTGAACGCCGCTTCCAAGCGATGAACAAAGCGCTCGGCGATGTTCGTCACACGATTCACTACGCGATGAAGGCGAATAGCCATCCCGCGATCCTCGCGAAATTCGCAAGCCTCGGAGCCGGTGCCGATACCGTGAGCGGCGGTGAAATCAAGAGGGCCCTCGAAGCCGGCATCCCTGCCTCGCGAATTATCTTTTCCGGCGTTGCGAAAACTGTTGCCGAAATCGAGTTCGCGCTCAAAAACAAAATTAAACAAATTAACGTTGAAAGCCCGCAAGAGCTTGAGCGCATCGCGGAAGTCGCGGAACGCTTGGGCTCCCGCGCGGATGTCGCCTTCCGGCTGAATCCCGACGTGAATCCGCAAACGCACCCTTACATCACGACGGGTTTTCGCGAAAACAAGTTCGGCATGGATGAGTCGTTCATGCCAGAGCTTGTCGCGATTCTTAAGAGTCATTCCGATCATCTGAAACTTCGTGGCCTCACGATGCACATCGGATCTCTCCTTTTTGATCTGGGTGTCTTCCGCGAGGCGATCACGAAAACAATCGCGATCCATCGCCAATTCGTGGCGCAGGGATTTCCGCTCGATCGACTCGATATCGGCGGCGGGCTGGGCATCCGTTACGAAACGGAAGATGCGAGCAGCGAATTCTCTATGATGCAGGCCTACGGCACGATGGTTCGCGAGCTGATCAAAGACCTAAACGTAGAACTCCTGACCGAGCCCGGGCGAATTTTGGTTGCGCGCGCAGGACTCCTCGTCGGTGAAGTCCAGTACATCAAACCCACGACGAATAAAACGTTCGCGATCCTTGATACGGGCATGCACCATCTTTTGCGCCCCGCTCTTTACAGCGCAAAACATCGTGTCCTGCCGGTCGTCGCGGGCGTCGGTAAACCAAATCGGTACGATATCGTCGGACCAATCTGCGAGTCTTCCGACTTCTTGGCAAAAGATGTCGAGTTAGCGCCGTTGAAAGCCGGCGATCTCGTCGCGATGGCGGATGCCGGAGCTTATGGCTTCTCGATGGCAAGTCGCTACAATTCCCACGACCTTCCGCAGGAGATCGTGGTCAGTCAGGCAAAGCCTCTTTAAGGATCATCGAATTCGGTGCGAGCGTTTCAGGTCGGTTCGCAAACCGATCTGAAACGCTCCGTCACCCTGATGCAACGCTTTGTCTCGTTTTCGATCTAACTCAATCTCACAATCGAAACGAAGCTTTAGCAACGCTCCGACTTAAGTCGTGAACGACAAAATCAATCCGCTCGCGATTCGAAACTTAATCTATCATTAAGAGAGCATGAAATTTCCCCAGATCGCCCGCAGTCTTTTTGCGCTTCTGTGCGCTCAGCTCACCGTCAGTGGTTTGAGCGTGAATACCGGTATTGGTGTTGAAGCGGCCAAAGCTCAAACATCTATGCCATCTGGGGCTCCAACGAACTCGGCTCCATCAGCGACTTCAACGGCACCGACATCTTCGACGCCGATACCGACAGAGCAACAAGCTCCATCATCTCCCGCAAGCCTTGACGAGCCCGTTGTTGAACCAGAAGTCGCGCCGAATGGTCCACCCGCAAAGCCACTCAAACGGCGCAAGGCTCGAATTAAGAAACTGCGCGATGCTAAAAAAGCACCGCTGGATTCTGACTACGGACAGCCCCTTCGATTCGCACCGGAGGACAACGGGCTCAGCATCAACAACCCGCAGATGCGTTTTGCGATGGACAATCCGAACTCGGTGAATCTTGGCGGATTGAAAATTCCGTCGGAAGCCATCTCTATTACGGTTGATCAGATCTCGCGCGACAAAGCATCGGTTCGTTTCGATGACAGCGGAGCCCAATCAAAGCTTCTTACGACACTGTCCTTCCGCTGGCCCGAGCTTCTCTCGCGCACAGGGCTTCTCACGATCGAAACCTTAAGCGGCGAAGTGAAATGGTCGAAAGACATCACGCTCGAAGATCGCAAGGCTTGGAAGACGGAACTCGATTACGCGACGGCCGAGATGAAGAAGCCTCATCTCAAACATCAATTCGGCTTGATCGATATTCGCCCCGACCAATTCGATTTTCTATATAAGGGTGGACGCTTCCGAGCTTGCTTGACGAAAGAGAATTCTGAACTCGAAAAGCTCAAGCTCTGCACAAAGCCATTTCTCGCGACTTCAAAAGGTGACGTTCTCCGCTTCAATCAACCGAAAGGTGAAAACACCGAGCACGGGGTTTACTTAAGCGATAAAAATCTTGGCGAGACGGGTTTGATCAACTTCAAACCTGGTACGGCAGTCGTTCTCAAAATTGCGTTCGGTGATTTCTCTTTCATCGAAATCGGGAGCCAACCGGCTGACCCAAAACTTCTCGACGTTGTTGAAAGCCCCGATGGAAACGAAATTATCCTGACTGGTCATGGAGCAAAACCGCTCGGCAAGAAAGTTCGGATCATCAGTAAACCAGTCACTCACTTCTGGGCGCCGACCGGCATTCCCCAGGAACAAATTTGGCAGGTCGGCATCCCACGCGACACACCTGTTCTCCGTTTGCTCGGCGTCTTTAGCATCCCTTTCACGATGCTTCTCACCTACGATGAGCTTCCGAAGGAAAGTGATCGCGTCTATATCCGCTCTACCCGCTCGAGCGGAACGTACAGTGAAAAGCCAATCATCTTCGGCTATGCC
>SYLX01000153.1 GCA_005808505.1 Bdellovibrionales bacterium
CAAGAACAAGAGCGTGGCATCACCATCACGTCAGCAGCCACAACAGCGGCGTGGCGCGATCACCGAATTAACATCATCGATACCCCCGGACACGTGGACTTCACCATCGAGGTTGAGCGTAGCTTGCGTGTACTCGATGGAGCCGTTGCGGTCTTCGACGGAGTCAATGGGGTTGAGCCACAGTCCGAAACGGTCTGGCGCCAAGCGGATAAGTACAAAGTTCCGCGAATTTGTTTTGTAAATAAAATGGATAGAGTCGGTGCCAACTTCTTTGGGAGCGTGCAAACAATCATCGATAAACTCGGCGCAAATCCGGTCATGATCCAAATGCCGATCGGCGCCGAAGATAGCTTCCAAGGCGTGATCGATCTCATTACATTCAAAGCGTACGTTTGGTCTGCTAACGCCGGAAAAGGCGAAAATTACGACGTTCGCGAAATTCCGGCTGACCTTCTTTCGGAGGCGAAAAAGTATCGCGAGCAAATGATTGAGAAGATCGCTGAGCTCGACGAATCGCTTACGGATCGGTTCCTGATGGGCGAAGAAATCTCAGAAGATGAACTTCGCGCAGCCCTTCGCAAGGGCACCATCGCCATGAAAGTGTTCCCGGTTATCTGCGGAGCTGCGTTCAAAAACAAAGGTGTGCAGCCTCTTCTTGATAGCGTTGTTTCTTACCTTCCAAGCCCGCTCGATGTTCCTGCGATGATCGGTCACGATCCTGCGCGAGCCGAAAAAGAAATCGTTTGCAAAACTGAGTGGGATGCAAACTTAGCTTGTTTAGCATTCAAGATCGCGAATGATCCTTTCGCCGGAACATTGACGTACGTTCGCGTTTACTCCGGTGTCCTCAAGACAGGAGATCAGGTCTACAATCCTCGCGAAGATAAGAAAGAGCGCATCGCCCGCCTCGTGAAAATGCATGCGAATTCTCGAGAAGAAATCCAAGAGCTCAAGGCGGGGGATATTGGTGCAGTCATTGGTTTGAAGTTCACCGTTACTGGCGACACCCTTTGCAATACTTCGCATCCTGTACTGCTTGAATCGATTCAATTCCCCGATCCTGTAATCGCAGTCGCTATCGAAGCAAAATCGAGTGCTGAGCAGGACAAGATGATGCAGGGACTTGAGAAGCTCGCAAAAGAAGATCCATCTTGTCGCCTGCGTGTTGATCCAGAAACGGGTCAGCAACTGCTTGCAGGAATGGGTGAGCTTCACCTCGAGATCCTTGTGGATCGTTTGCTTCGCGAACATAAAGTGCAAGCTAACGTGGGTAAGCCTCAAGTAACTTACCGCGAGGCAATCGCGAAAAAAGCACGAGCTGAAGGCCGCATCGAGCGACAAGTAGCCGGCGAAGCCCAATTCGGTCACGCTGTCATTGAGCTTGAGCCGAATGAGCGAGGAGCCGGATTCAAGTTTGTAAACAAACTTGCTGAAGGCAAATTGCCAAAACCTTTCCTCGGTCCTATTGAGCAAGGCATTCGCGAATCAATGGAAAACGGCGTGCTCGCTGGCTACCAGATGATGGACTTTACGGCCACGCTTGCGGATGCGATTTACAATGAAGAAGCAGCTGCAGAGATGGCTTACAAAATTGCGGCTGCAAATGCCTTCCGTGAGGCGGCTCGCAATGCCGATCCCGTTCTTCTTGAGCCGATGTTCAAAGTCGAAGTTTCTACTCCGGATGAATTCATGGGTGGCGTAATTGGCGATCTAAATTCTCGTCGAGGAAAAGTCATCAGTATGAATGCAAGAGGGCAAAGCCAGGTCGTCGATGCGGAGGTTCCGCTCGCTACGATGTTTGGTTACGCAACAGATCTCCGCTCGCTCACGCAAGGACGCGGAACCTTCACGATGGAGTTCAAGCAGTACGCGCCCGTACCGCCCAAGATTTCCCAGGAAATCCTAGCGAAAATGGGGCGGTTCTAATTCTTTCACGGTTCTTTGGCGGCCGCGCATGTAAGGTCGCCTTAAAAGACGCTAGGAGAGCGGAAGATGGACGTTCCTCCTTCAAATAAGAAAAGCAGAAGTTCCATCATTTTATTTTGACAAGTCTGCGGGCACGCATGCATACTCGCCGACTTGTGACGCCAAATTTCACGGCCTTTCGCGATTTCGCAGAGAAACCGCGCATTTAGTCTTGCGATCTGTCGTCTTTTGTTTTTGGGGAAATCAAAGGGCGTTCTTCTAACGCCTTGGTTTTACTGAGAAATTCAACCGGTAAAGTGAGTCGAGTATGCAGAGCCAGAAGATCCGCATCCGTTTGAAGGCGTTTGACCACAAACTCCTTGATCAATCGACGCGGGAAATCGTCGAAACCGCACGTCGTACGGGCGCTCGTGTTGCGGGGCCGATCCCCTTGCCAACACGTATCAACAGATATACAGTCCTTCGTTCTCCCCACGTGGATAAGAAGTCTCGCGAGCAGTTCGAAATCCGCACGCACAAGCGAATGCTGGACATTTTGGAGCCTACTCAGCAGACGGTCGACCAACTGATGAAGTTGGATCTGTCCGCGGGTGTTGACGTTGAAATCAAGCTTTCAGTGGTTTGAGGAGTTAATGAATCATGAGTGATAACAACCAAACCGTCGACACCGGTGGTGCTGACGGAGAATCGCAGGCAACCGCTGGCGCCAACACACAAAGCGGCGTTAAGTTGAACGGGCTCTTTGCTCACAAAATGGGGATGTCGCAAGTCTACGGCGACAACGGTGAATCAATTCCCGTTACTGTCCTCAAGATGGAGCCGTGGGTCGTTTCTCAGGTGAAAACCAAAGAGAAAGACGGCTACACAGCTGTTCAGATCGCTTCGCGCCCCAAGAAGGCCGCGAATTCTTCTAAGGCCGAAAAAGGCCATCTCAAAAATGCTGGTTTCGAAAACGGTGCTCATTTCGTAAAAGAGCTTCGCCTCGAGAATCTCGATGGTGTTGAAGTCGGCGCACGCGTTTCGATCGAAAGCCTTACTAAGGGCGATGTTGTTCGCATCACATCGACTTCTAAAGGTAAAGGCTTCCAAGGTTCTGTTCGTCGCTGGAATTTCGCCGGTGGCCCTGCGGCTCACGGTTCTAAATTCCACCGCCAACCTGGATCGAGCGGTAACAGAACTTGGCCCGGTCGCGTAATGCCAGGCAAGAAATTCCCCGGTCATCTCGGCGCTGAGACAGTTACTGTCCGCAACGTTCGCGTCGTCGATGTTCTTGCAAGCGAGGGTATTCTCCTCGTGAAGGGCCCGGTTCCCGGAGCTCGCAACACTCTCGTCAAGCTTGTGAAAGAGTAAGATCATGGCCACGGTAGCAGTATTAAATTGGGATAAGAAAAAAGTTGGTGAGCTCGATCTCCCGGCTGCTGTTTTCGAACAGCCCGTAAAGAAAGAACTCCTCCACACTGTCGTTCGTTGGCAGCTGGCTTGCCGCCGCCAAGGTACGGCTATGACTAAAACCAAAGGCCTTGTTTCGGGTGGTGGTAAAAAGCCGTTCAAACAAAAGGGCACAGGTAACGCACGTCAAGGTTCGAGCCGTTCGCCGCTCATGCCTGGTGGCGGTACTATGTTCGGTCCTCAGCCTCGCGACTACTCGTACAGCCTTCCTAAGAAGGTTCGCCAAGCGGGTCTTCGTGCAGCTCTTTCGTACCTTCAGGCTGAAGGTCGTCTCTTCGTAGTCGAAGACATGACAGCAGAAGGTAAAACAAGCGAGCTCGCAAAACGCTTGAAAGGCTTCGGTCTCACTAAAGCTGTCCTCATCGACGGCGAGGCTAACGAGTCGTTCACACGCGCATCTCGCAACATGCCGAAGTTCCGCTACTACTCGGTCGACGGATTAAACGTTTACGACCTGCTCAAGTATGACAACGCCGTGATCACTCGTGGTTCGGTTGAGCGCATTCTGAGCCGCTGCGGAGTGGAGAAGTAAGATGTACGAAATTATCAAGAAGCCACTCATCAGTGAAAAGAACGCTGGTCACGCTGAAGACGCGAATACATACGCGTTCGAAGTTGATCTGCGCGCTGACAAAAACGAAATCAAACAAGCGATCGAAACAGCTTTCCGCGTGAAAGTTGAAGACGTACGCACAATGATCTGCCGCGGTCGTTACTTCCGCAAACAGATCAAGCTCGGCCCACCGAAGCACTGGAAAAAGGCTTTGGTTAAGCTCAAGCAGGGCGAAAAAATCTCGATCTTTGAGGGAGCGTAATCACCATGGGTATCAAGATTTATCAGCCCAGAAGCCCTGGCCGTCGCGGAATGACGGGCTATGACTTCGAAGAACTGACAAAGAAAAAGCCTGAGAAGTCACTGACACAGCCCCTTCGCCGTGCAGCTGCTCGTAACAACCACGGTTGGATCACGACACGTCACCAAGGTGGCGGTCATAAGCGTCGTTATCGCTTGGTTGATTTCAAGCGCTTGAAAATCGACGTTCCTGCGAAGGTGACAGCAATCGAGTACGATCCCAACAGAACGGCTCGTATTGCTCTGATTCAATACATCGACGGATCGCGCGCTTACATCATCGCGCCGATCGGTTTGAATGTTGGTGATCAAGTTCTCGCAAGCGCAAAAGCCGACATTAAGCCGGGCAATGCGCTTCCGTTGAGCGCGATTCCCACAGGCACAACGATCCACAACATCGAGCTCCGCCCCGGCAAAGGTGCGCAAGTAGCTCGTGGTGCAGGCGTTGGCGCGACACTCGTCGCGAAGCTCGGTCAATACTGCCAAGTTCGTATGCCTTCGGGCGAGGTTCGTCAGATCCTCTCGAACTGCATGGCTTCAATTGGCCAAGTTGGAAACACAGACAACGAAAATATCAGCATCGGTAAAGCAGGTCGTAACCGTTGGAAAGGCATTCGTCCTTCCGTTCGCGGTACGCACATGAACCCGGTCGACCACCCAATGGGTGGTGGTGAAGGCGTTGGTAAGGGTCACCACCCTGTTACGCCTTGGGGTCAGCCTTGCAAAGGCTTCAAGACTCGTAACAACAAGCGTACTGATGCTCAGATCGTTAAGAGACGGAAGTAAGGGGAGTAGCAAGTGGCACGTTCAGTAAAGAAGGGCCCATTCATCGACGACCATCTTTTGAAGAAGATTACTGTCGCGATCGACAAGGGTGACAAAAAAGTTATTAAGACGTGGTCTCGCCGCTCCATGATTCTTCCGGAAGCGGTTGGGTTGACGTTCGCCGTTCACAACGGACGCAAGTTTGTCCCTGTGTACGTTACAGACAATATGATTGGTCATAAGTTCGGCGAGTTCGCACCGACCCGCACTTACCATGGCCATGCCGAGAAGAAGGCTACTAAAGCCGCTCCGTCAAAGGGTTGAGGTTGAGCGATGGAAGTTAAAGCAAAGCTCAGAAATGCAAGAGTCGGCAGCCAGAAGGCGCGTATTTTGGCCGACATGGTTCGCGGAAAGAACGTGAACGAGGCTCTGAAGATCCTCGCTTTCATGCCGCAAAAACCTGCTGGAATGATCAAGAAATTGATCGAATCAGCGGTTGCTAACGCTGACCAAAAGAAAGTTGTCGACGTCGACAATCTCTATATTAAACACCTGTCGGTCGACATGGGCCCGTCGCTTCGTCGTTTCCGTCCGCGCGCACAAGGCCGGGCGACGCCGATCAAGCGTAAAGCGAGCCACATCAACCTCATCTTGGATGAAAGGTAAGAACTGTGGGACAGAAAGTTAATCCTATTGGTCTCAGAGTTGGCGTTATCCGTACTTGGGATTCTCGCTGGTACGCGAAAGGTAATACCTACGCGGAGAACCTGCATGAAGACTTCAAACTTCGCGAATATCTCCGCGAGAAGCTGAAGCATGCTGGTGTCGCGCGCATCGAGATGGAGCGCGCTGCTAAGAAAGTTAAGATCATTATCTCCACGGCTCGCCCTGGGGTTGTGATCGGTAAAAAAGGTGCTGGTATCGATCAGCTGAAAGCTGACGTTCAAAAGCTTACTCCGAATGAAGTGTTCATCAACATTCAGGAAGTTCGTAAGCCTGACGTTGATGCTCAATTGGTTGCGGAAAACATCGCGATCCAGCTCGAAAAGCGTATCTCGTGGCGCCGTGCTTTGAAGAAAGCTATGGCTGCAGCGATTCGCGGTGGCGTACGCGGTATTAAAGTTCAGGTCGCGGGCCGTTTGGACGGCGCCGAGATCGCTCGCACAGAGTGGTACACAGAGAAGAGCGTTCCTCTTCACACTCTGCGCGCTGACATTGACTACGGTATTTCTAGATCACTCACGTCTTATGGAATCATTGGCGTGAAGGTTTGGATCTACAAGGGCGACGTACTGTCGCAGCGTGAAGTCGAGGAGGCGGGTCGTGTTAAGTCCTAAGCGAGTTAAATACCGTAAGCAGCATAAAGGTCGCAACAAGGGCTTCGCGGCTCGCGGTAACACCGTTGCCTTCGGCGATTTCGGTCTCGTGTCTCTCGAAGACATGTGGCTGACAGCACGCCAGATCGAAGCAAGCCGTATCGCAATCAGCCGCAGCGTTAAGCGCGGTGGTAAAGTTTGGGTTCGTGCGTTCCCGCATAAGCCTGTAACTAAGAAACCGGCAGAAGTACGGATGGGTTCCGGTAAAGGTAACCCGGAACTTTGGGTAGCGGTTGTAAAACCGGGTCAAGTCATCTTCGAAATTAACGGAGTGACGAAAGAACAAGCGGCAGAAGCTTTCCGCTTGGCGGGCCACAAGCTTCCCATGAAAACGAAGTTTTTGGTTCGGGAGTAATAATGAAATACGCAGACGTCTCCGGCTTGTCGGAAAAAGATCTGAATTCGAAATCAAAAGAGCTGCGCGAAAAAATCTTCGAAGCGCGCATGAAGAACGCCCTTGGTCAGCTTCAGAACCCGATGGAAATTCGCGGCATGCGCCGTGATGTCGCTCGGCTGAAGACTGCTTTGGCTGCGAAAGCTCAAGGTGCGAAGGCGAAAGGCTCGAAAGGTTAATTGAGATGGCAAAGACTCAAGCTGCTGAAGAAACAACTGCAAGCCGCGGCCGTCGTATCGAGGTCGTAGGTGAAGTAATCAGCGATAAAATGAACAAGACAATTTCTGTTCTTATTTATCGCCTGGTTCGTCATAAGAAGTACGGAAAGTACATGAGAAGAACTTCCGTCTTCAAAGCTCACGACGAGACGAACGTTGCGAAGATCGGCGACACTGTCCGTATCTATCAAACGCGTCCTTTGAGCAAAACAAAGCGCTGGGCTCTGGCTGAGGTCCTCAAGACTGGCAACCGGACTGAGGGAGTTGAAGCATGATTCAGATGCAAACTCGCCTGAAGGTTGCCGACAACTCGGGCGCTAAAGAAGTTATGTGCGTGAAGGTTCTCGGTGGTTCGCACCGCCGTTACGCTTCGGTTGGTGACATCATTGTTGTCTCCATCAAAGAAGCTCTTCCGAACGCAAAAGTGAAAAAAGGCGACGTGGCGAAAGCTGTAATCGTTCGTACGATTCAGAAAATTCGCCGTCCCGACGGCAGCTATATTCGTTTCGACGATAACTCTGCTGTTTTGATCAACAACGCAAAAGAACCGATTGGTACTCGTATTTTCGGACCTGTAGCGAGAGAACTTCGTGCGAAAGCATTCGTGAAGATCGTTTCGCTGGCTCCTGAAGTTCTGTGAGTTTGAGAAGGGATAAGTCGTCGTGAAACACACGAACCGGTTACAAGAGAAATATAAAAAAGAGATCGCGCCGGCTCTGCAAAAGCAGCTTGCCGCAAAGAGCTCGATGCAGATCCCACGCCTCGAAAAGGTCGTGATCAACTTGTGCTTGGGCGAGGCGACTCAAAACCCAAAGCTCGTGCAAACTGCGGCTGACGAGCTGACGACAATCGCTGGTCAAAAAGCGGTTGTTACGAAGGCTAAGAAAGCCATCTCGAACTTCAAACTTCGTGAAGGTATGCCGATCGGCGCACGCGTTACTCTCCGTGGCGAAAGAATGTGGGCATTCATGGATCGTCTCATGAATCTCGCTCTTCCTCGCGTACGCGACTTCCGTGGATTGCCTCCTAAGGGCTTCGACGGACGTGGAAACTACAACCTGGGTCTCAAGGAACAAATCGTGTTCCCCGAGATCAACTACGACCGCGTAGACAAAGTACGCGGCATGAACATTACGATTTGCACGTCTGCTGAAAGCGACGCTAACGGTAAGGCCCTGCTCGAAGCTTTGGGCATGCCCTTCCGGAAGTAATTGAGGAGCGAAGATGGATACGATTGGACAGTTTCTCACACGCATCAGAAACGCAGGTCTCGCAAAGCACGAGAAAGTTGACATTCCTAGCTCGAACGTTCGAGTCGGAATCGCAACAGTTTTGCGCGATACAGGCTTCATCAAGAACTTCAAAGTCGTAAAAGATGGCAAACAAGGCATCATGCGCGTTTACCTCAAGTACAACGACGAGGGTCGCCATGTGATCACGGATATCAGCCGTGCTAGCCGTCCTGGACGTCGTTTGTACGTTCGCTGCGAAAAGATCCCGAGCGTTCGCTCTGGTTACGGAATTTCCGTTCTGAGCACTAGCAAGGGCATGATGAGCAGCAAACAAGCTACTGAGCAGAAGCTCGGTGGCGAACTGATCTGCACCGTTTGGTAAGACTTTTGATGGAGCTGGGAGGCAGAGTGCTTCCCTCCTCCCCAGAAGTGATGAACTAGCTTGATTGAACAATAGGTGAATGTATGTCGAGGGTTGGTAAGGCACCGGTTACAATTGGAAAAGGCGTTAAAGTCACGATTACGCCTGCAAACGAAGTCGCAGTTCAAGGCGCAAAATGGACTCAAAAAGTTCAAATGCGTCCTGAAGTGAACGCGAAAGTTGAAGGCGATCAAATCGTCCTCACTCGCAAAGATGACACCAAGCCTTCGCGCGAGCTCCACGGTCTCTACCGAGCTCTCATTCAGAACGCGATGACTGGAGTTACGACTGGCTTCACGAAGTCTTTGGACCTCGTAGGTGTCGGTTATCGCGCAGCTGTATCGGGTAAACGCCTTGAGCTTTCTCTCGGTTACAGCCATCCGATTCACTTCCCCATCCCGGAAGGTATCGAGATTAAAGTTGATAAGCAGACGAACATTACTGTTACCGGCGCTAGCAAAGAACTCGTTGGCCAAGTAGCAGCTAAGATCCGTGGCTTCCGTCCGCCTGAGCCGTATCTCGGTAAAGGTGTTAAGTACTCTGACGAGAAGTTGCGTCGTAAAGAAGGTAAGTCGGCTGGTAAATAAGGCCGCATAAACTGAATTCGTAATTGGAAATTGGATTTAAGAGGTAGCCCGTGAGACTGACTACGAACAAACATAGCTCCTTTAAAGAAGTGGCGAGACAGAAGAAAAAAATGCGCATTCGCCGCCGCGTGAAAGGAACTGAAGAGCGTCCGCGCCTTTGCGTGTTCCGCAGCGCGCGCCACATCTATGCGCAAATCATCGATGACGCGAAAGGTGTTACTTTGGTTTCGGCTTCGACTCTCGATGTAGAGGGTTTGAAGAACGCAAACAAGGACACAGCTAAAGCTATCGGTGCTGAAGTTGCTAAACGGGCTATCGGCAAAAATATCAAAGCAGTTGTATTTGATCGCAATGGCTACCTCTACCATGGCCGCGTAAAAGCGTTGGCTGATGGTGCTCGTGAAGCCGGACTGAGTTTCTAAGGAGAAATCGTGGAGAAGAGAGAAGCAGCAGCTCAGGAATTTGAAGAGAGAGTGGTCGCGATCAAGCGCGTAGCGAAAGTCGTAAAGGGCGGTCGTCGCTTTTCGTTCGCGGCTCTCGTTGTAGTCGGTAACCAAGCTGGTGAAGTTGGCTTTGGTACGGGCAAAGCGGGTGAAGTTCCCGAGGCAATCGGTAAGGCTTCGCGTGGCGCTAAGAAAAGCTTCCGCAAAGTTCCCTTGATCGACGGTCGCACTATTGCCCATGAAGTTGTTGGTACTTTCGGCGCAGCAAAAGTCGTTATGAGACCTGCTGCCCCTGGTACTGGCGTGATCGCTGGCGGTGCCGTTCGCGCCGTTCTCGAATCAGTTGGTGTAAAAGACATTCTCACGAAGTGCGTTGGTACTCGTAACGCACACAATGCAGTTCGCGCGACGTTGGACGGATTGAAACAGCTCCGTGCGCAACAAGCTGCTGCCGCTAAGTAAGGGTAGAAAATGGCTAAGCAATTTCGTGTCACATTGAAAAGAAGCTTGATTGGTTGCACGCAAGACCAGCGCGACACAGTTCGCTGCATCGGTCTTACGAAAATCCGTAGTGAGGCAGTCGTAAAAGACACTCCTGCTATGCGTGGTCAGATCATGAAAGTTCAGCACCTTTTGGACGTAAAGCCGGAGTAAAAGATGTCTCTCTTGTCAGATCTCAAGCCTAAAGCAGGCTCTACAGGTTATCGTAAGCGCGTCGGCCGCGGAAACGGTTCTGGTCTCGGCGGAACAGCTGGGATGGGCCACAAAGGTCAAAAAGCTCGTGCGGGCGGCCGCGTACGTTGGGGCTTCGAAGGTGGTCAAACGCCTTTAATGCGCCGCTTGCCGAAATTTGGCTTCTCTAACGTGGCATTTGCGCATGAGTATGATGCTTTGAACCTTTCGCAACTCTCGAAGTTCAAGGGTGAAGTTACACCCGAAGTTCTCGAGCAAGCGGGTTTGTTGCGTTATGGCCGTGTAAAAATCCTTGGAAAAGGCGAGCTCAAACAAGCTCTCACGGTTAAGGCTCACAAATTCAGCGCATCAGCTAAAGCTGCCATCGAAAAAGCTGGCGGCAAAGCAGAGGTAATTGAGTAGTGTCTGCCCTGGACGGAATCGCCAAAAATACGGACCTAAGAAAACGCATCTTGTTTTCGCTGACGATGCTCGCTGTGTATCGTTTCGGCGTTCACATCCCTGTTCCGGGTGTTGATGGTACGACCGTCCTCAAGTTCTTCTCTAACCAGGGAGGAATTTTCGGGCTTTTCAATACCTTCACGGGCGGCGCACTGAACCAGTTCAGTATCTTCGCTCTCGGTATCATGCCTTACATCTCTAGCTCGATTATCTTCCAGCTCTTGACGGCAGTTGTGCCCTATCTCGAGCAAATGAAGAAAGAGGGCGAGCATGGCCGTAAGAAGATCACGCAGTACACTCGCTACGGCACTGTTGTTCTCGCCGTTGTGCAGGGGTATGCAATTAGCTCTTGGCTATTGAACTCGAATTTCGAGGGTCAGCCGTTGGTTACATCTCCTTGGGTCGGCTTCTTGCCGTTCCGGGTGATGACGATTCTCACGCTGACTGCAGGTACATGCTTTATCATGTGGCTTGGAGAACAGATTTCCGAACGAGGACTTGGCGAAGGTGCATCGTTGATCATCTTTGCTGGTATCGCGGCCGGTATCCCTTCCGGAGCTCTGAACTTGCTCAATCTCGTTAAGAATAACGAAATGAGCGGTCTCGTAGGTCTCACGCTCGTTGCGATGATGATTATCGTAATCGGCTTGATCATCTTCCTTGAAGTTGGTCAGCGTCGGATTCCGATCCATTTTTCGCAAAAAGGTGGTCGTCTACCTGGAGCATCGCAAGCAAGTCACTTGCCGTTGAAGATCAACCTGTCGGGCGTAATCCCGCCGATCTTCGCGAGCTCGTTGCTCTTGTTCCCAGCGACTTTGGCTCAGTTCGTAAATGCTCCTTGGGTGAACCAGCTGCGTGACAGCCTCTCTCCCACAGGCGGCATCTACAACATTTTGTTCGTTGGTCTCATCGTATTCTTCTGTTTCTTCTACACAGAAATCGTGATGAACCCGAATGAGATTGCAGAAAACCTGAAAAAGGGCGGGAAGTTCATTCCTGGAATTCGCGCAGGTAAAAGCACTGCCGAGTATATCCAGCGTGTAATGGATCGCATTAACGTCGGTGGCGCGATTTATCTCAGCGCGATCTGCGTTCTTCCGGGTTTGTTGATTGATAAATTGAATACACCCTTCTACTTCGGTGGAACGAGCCTCTTGATCTTGGTAGGCGTGGCACTTAATACCACTCAGCAGATCCAGAGCTACTTGCTCACCCAAAAGTATGAAAGCTTCATGCGCGGCGCGAAGGTTCGTAGCCGGAGGGTGACATATTGAACATCGTCCTCTTTGGTCCTCCGGGAGCTGGTAAAGGCACCCAGTCGGCCCTGCTTGTCGATAGAAAGCAGATGAAGCATATCTCTACTGGAGACCTGTTTCGTGAGGCGATGAAGAACCAAACTCCTTTGGGAGTTAAAGCCAAATCCTTCGTGGATGCAGGTAAGTTGGTTCCAGACGAGATCGTTATTGGAATGGTTGCCGAGGTCTTCAAGAACTTGAAGGGCCAAAGCTTCATCCTGGACGGTTTTCCGCGCACGGTTCCTCAAGCAGACGAGCTTGAGAAAATGATGAGCGGAATGAATTTGAATATTGGAAAAGCGGTGTTTCTCGAGGTGCCTCGCGAAACACTGATGCGCCGCCTGACTGGACGTCGTGTTTGCAATTCCTGCGGGGCTGTCTATCACGTAGATAGCAAGCCCACTCGGCAGGAAGGGATCTGCGATGTTTGTGGAGGTCAGGTTGTGCAAAGGAAAGACGATCACCAGGATGTGATCGGTACACGTCTCGAAGCCTACGACAAGAGCACTAGCCCATTGAAGCAGTACTTCGCTTCTAAAGGGCTCCTCTCTGAAGTGAACGGCCTTGGAGCAACGGAAGAAGTCTACGGAAGGCTGGCGTCTCAGATCGCTTAAGGACACTCAAGAGTGCCCTTAATTGGCTGGACTTAATAGATAGCTGATGTTAAAACGACCGACCATTTTGTCGATTAGTCGATAGTTTTGCGTCGTTCGGGGAACCCGTCAGAGGCCCGGTACACGTTTGGGCCACTGTGTAGAGGCAGGTTGTTATGAAAGTTAGAGCTTCAGTGAAGCGCATCTGCAACAAGTGCAAAGTTATCAAGCGCAAGGGAGTCATTCGCGTGATTTGCGAAAACTCCAAGCATAAGCAAAGGCAGGGTTAATCCATGGCACGTATTGCCGGAGTGGATCTTCCGAGAAATAAAAGAATTCGCATTGCTTTGACGTACATCTATGGCGTCGGTGAGCAACGCGCGAAAGAAATCTGCGAATTTGCTCAGATTCCTGAAGCTCTTCGCACTGACGATTTGACGGACGCTCATGTCGCGAAAATTCGCGAGTACATGGAAGCAAACTTCAAAGTTGAAGGCGATTTGCGCCGTGACGTCGGTCTGGCGATTAAACGTTTGATGGATCTCGGTTGCTACCGTGGTCTCCGTCACCGCAAAGGTTTGCCCGTTCGCGGCCAATCCACTCGTCAAAATGCGCGGACTCGTAAAGGTCCTCGTAAAACTGTCGCGAATAAGAAGAAAGCCGTCTAAGGAGACGCATTAAATGGCTGGTAAGAAGACCACGAAGAAAAAAGTTAGAAAGAGCGTCCCTCACGGGAAGTGCTTCGTTCAGGCGGGTTTCGGTAACACAATCGTCACTCTCACTGATCCGTCGGGCGAAGTCATCGCTTGGTCGAGCGCTGGACACCTCGGTTTCAAGGGTAGCCGTAAAGGCACGCCCTTCGCAGCTCAGGTTGCAGCGGAAGACGCGGCTAAGAAAGCGATGGAACAGGGATTGCGCTCTGTCGACGTTTTCCTCAAGGGTCCTGGCGCGGGCCGCGAACCCGCCATCCGTTCATTGGCTCTCGCAGGCATCCGTGTCGCAACAATGCGTGACACCACTCCGATGCCCCATAACGGGTGCCGTCCTCCGAAGCGTCGTCGTATCTAAGGGAGATTGATGTGAGCTGCATTCCAAATAGCGTTTGCAAATTGTGCCGTCGTGAAAACATGAAGCTGTTCCTCAAAGGGGAGCGTTGCTTCACGGATAAGTGCTCGTTTGAGCGCCGTCCTTATCCTCCTGGTCAGCATGGCCAGTCGCGCTTGAAGTTCTCGGAATTCGCCCTTCAGTTGCGCGAGAAACAAAAAGCAAAACGCTACTACGGTGTTGGTGAATCCCAGTTCCGTAAGTATTTCAGCGAAGCTGACCGTCTCCGCGGCGTTACGGGTACTGAGCTTTTGAAGCTCCTCGAAACGCGCATGGACAACGTGATCTATTCGCTTGGCTTTGCATCGAGCCGTCGTGAAGCACGCCTTCTCGTGAAACATAACCACTTCTTGGTTAACGGCCAGAAGTGCAATATTCCGAGCGCTAACCTTCAAAAAGGCGATGTGATCGAGGTTCGCGAGCCCAGCCGCACTGTGAATAAAATCATGGCTGCTGTTGAGTCGGTGAAAAAGCGCGAAATTCCGGCTTGGCTGGAGGCCGATCACGGTGCTTTCAAAGGAACTGTTAAAGATGTTCCTGCTCGAGAGAACGTGACTCTGCCTGTCGAAGAAAGTATGATCGTCGAGTATTACTCGCGTTAATCAATTTAGTTTATTGGTCGAACACAACTTCCGTAGCCGAGAGGCTACGGAACGCTGGCCAAGTGGTCCTACTGAACGGGCCTTGTTGGCGTTGGGAGATAATTCATGCAAGAGCACTATTATAAATTCTGGCGCGATCTGATTAAGCCGAAAGCTTTTGAAGTTGATCGTGAAACACTTCGTGAAGACTACGGTCGTTTCATCGTTCGCCCGCTTGAGCGCGGCTACGGCGTGACGCTCGGTAACTCACTCCGTCGTATTCTTCTTAGCTCGATGATGGGCTCGGCAGTTTCTGCTGCGAAGTTCGATGGTGTTTTGCATGAGTTCTCTACCATTCCTGATGTGATGGAAGATGTTACTGACATCATCCTGAACCTCAAACAAATCCGCTTTAAGCAATACTCGCCCGAGACCCAAACTCTTCGTATTACGAAGAACGGGCCCGGTGTAGTTACTGCTCGCGATATCCAAACTAACGATAAAATCGAAGTTTTGAATCCCGATCAGCACATTGCAACTCTCGGTGGAAACGCAAAGTTCAACGCTGAACTCCACGTTTCTTACGGTCGTGGATTCGTTGCTGCTGACGAGAACGCTCAACAGCAAAGCCTCCCGGTTGGATTCATCGGCGTTGACGCGCTGTACAGCCCAATTCGCCGTGTGAACTACCACGTTTCTAACGCACGCGTTGGACAACGGACGGACTACGATGCTTTGACAATCGAAGTTTGGACAGATGGTTCTTTGAAGCCGGAAGAGTCGATCTCTCTCGGCTCGAAGATCCTTAAAGAACAGCTTCAGATCTTCCTCACATTCGACGAAAGCATCGAGCCGGATGAAGAGCAGGAAGAAACAAAATCGCCGCAGCTTAACGAGAATCTCTTCCGGTCGGTTGACGACCTCGAGCTCTCGGTTCGCAGCGCGAACTGCTTGAAGAACGCAAACATTCGCTACATCGGCGAATTGGTTGCGAAGAGCGAAGCAGAAATGCTTAAGACAAAGAACTTTGGCCGTAAGTCGCTGAACGAGATCAAAGAAATCCTTTCGGAAATGGGCTTAAACCTCGGCATGAAAGTCGATGGATGGCCTCCTCAAGGATGGGATCCCAATACAGCAACTCCGCGCAAAGACGCGTAATTGATTTCATAGTTGTTTCTGAGAAGAGAGTGATTTTATGAGACACAGAGCGAGAGTCAGCACATTCGGTCGCAAAACAGGTCCCCGGAAGGCCCTGATTCGTGGTTTGGTAACGAACCTTGTTGAGCATGGACGGATCAAGACAACGCTTGCTAAGGCGAAAGAACTTCGTCGTCACGTCGAGAAGGCAGTGACTCTTGGCAAGAAACAGAACCTTCATGCACAGCGCTTGTTGCTGTCTCGTTATCCGAATCAGGAAACTGTTTCGACGATCATGAAGGACCTCGCTCCTCGCTTCAAAGAGCGTAACGGTGGTTACACTCGTATTCTGAAGCTTGGCATGCGCCCTGGTGACGCAGCTGAAATGGCTTTCATCGAGTTCGTTGATTACAACGGTCCGAAGGAAGTTCCTGAAGCTGACGTTAAAGCAGCGGCTAAAGAGAAAAAAGCTCTCACGCGCTTGGTTGCAGCGAAGAAAAAACGCGTTCGCAAGCTTCAAGGTGAGGCTCGCCGCGTACTTCGCGCAAACGCGAAGTAATCAGTCTTCGATGAGGGGGGAGTTCTCCCTTCAAACAAAGATGAGATTCTGAAAAAGAAAAGCCGAGGCGTAACAGCTTCGGCTTTTTGTTTTTGGAGCGCGAAAAGCGTCTACCTTTGTGCGACAACTTGAGAGAACTTCTAAGAAGTCGCCGACAAGGAGGTTCATAGTGAATGCCTACGTTAAGGGCGGGATCGTCGCCGTTCTAATCGCAATCGGAATTGTCTGGTGGTACCAGGCAAACGTTAACAAACTCCCTGTGAACCAATCGCCGGCCGAATTTAAGATCATCGATCAGATGGAATCGGTTGGGGTGCCTGATTTTACTCTTGAGAGAATCGACGGCAGTCCATTCAAGCTTGCTGATTTGAAGGGGAAAGTCGTTGTCGTCAATTTCTGGGCGTCCTGGTGTAATCCATGCGTCGAGGAGTTTCCGTCGATGGTTAAGCTCGTCGATCGCATGAAAGATGACGTTGTCGTTGTTGCTATTTCCACCGACGACAAGAAAGAAGACATTCTCCCATTTCTGAAAGCATTCGGAGTACCGCGTCCCGGTTTCGAAGTTGTCTGGGATAAAGACAAAAAAGTGATGGAGCAGTACGGAATCAAAAAGATTCCCGAGAGCTTTATCGTCGGCCGCGATTTCAAACTCGTTCGGAAGGTTCTCGGCGTGGAGGACTGGGCTGGAGAAGGCGCTATTGGCTTCTTCCAGGCAGTCAAAGACGGCAAAGATCCCTCACGGCCCCACTGAGGTTACTCGTGTTTCTAGACCGATTTTTTCGCGCGAAACGTAACCTTCCCACACAGAAACTTTCCAAAGTGAAAGCAGTAGTGATGGATGTCGATGGCATCCTTACGGATTGTCGTATTTGGCTCGACTCAGATGGTGAGTGGCGCCGAGCTTTCACGGTTCGCGACGGCATCGGGATCAAAAGACTGGGTAAAGCTGGATACAAAATCGGATGGATCACTGGATCAAAGGCTGCCGACATCCGGAAGCGAGCGGAGATGTTGGGAGTCGACTTCCTTTCCGACGGTCAAGAAGACAAGACCGACGCCTTCAAAAGCTTCCTCGAGAAGTTTCAGCTTAAAGCCGAAGAAGTCGCTTACATTGGAGACGATCTGCCGGACGTTCCGTTGCTTCAACAAGCTGGGTTCGCGGCGACGGTGCCGGAAGCAGTGGACGAAGTGTTGGCCACTGTCGAGTACATAACGAAAGAGATTGGCGGGAATGGCGCTGCCCGCGAACTCTGCGAGATCGTCCTGCAGCATGGCTTTTATCGAGAACAGGTATGATGCGCAGAGCCCATTCGGATGATTCCCTCAGGGCTTTTGCTTCAGTATATTGAGCGCTTCTTCTAGCAAGGATGAGATATGAATCCAGATTTCCAACCCCTCCGTAAACCAGTTGTTCTCGAAGCTGCAGGTCACAAGATTACTTGGGGCGACAACAAACAATGGGCTCTCTTTGCGGGGCCAGACATCGTTGAAGACGAAGGCATGGTCACGGAAGTCGCAACTGAAATCTCAAAGATCACCAAGCGCCTTGGCATTCCTTGGATTTTGAAATGCTCCTTCGATAAAGCAAACCGCCAGAGCATCGGAAGCTTCCGTGGGCCCGGAATGAAGGAAGCATTCGATGTCTTCGCGCGAATCAAATCGAAAGTGGGCTGCCTTCTTCTCACTGACGTTCACGAAACAATTCAGGTTCCGCAAGTGGCAGAGATCGCTGACGTCATTCAGATTCCTGCCTTCTTGAGCCGCCAAACGGATCTTGTTGTAGCAGCAGCAAAGTCCGGAAAAGTTCTGCACATCAAAAAAGGCCAGTTCTTAGCACCTTGGGATATGGGATCGGTCGTAAAAAAAGCTCAAGCAGCTGGTAACGATCGCGTTCTTCTTTGCGAGCGTGGAACGACGTTTGGCTACAATCGTTTGATCAATGACATGACCGGCTTAGTGGAGATGCGAAAGCTTGGCTGCCCCGTGATCATGGACGTGACTCACTCAACGCAGCTCCCTGGTGCGACCGGTGAGAGCAGCGGTGGCCGCAGTGAAATGGTTCCGCCTTTGGCGAGAGCTGCGCTCGCGGTTGGCGTGGATGGAATCTTTATGGAAGTTCATCCGGATCCCGCGAAGGCACTTTGCGACGGGCCCACGTCGCTCGCACTCGAGAAGCTTGAGCCACTGCTCAAGAACTTGCAGCTGATTTGGGGAACACACTTCCAATAAGAAAAAGGCTCCGGAGACGGAGCCTTTTTTGTTTAGCGACGATGATCGCGGAGAAGACCAATCGCAGCCGTTCGGCAACGGTAAAAGAGATTTGAAATCTCAGCCACGTCCGAAGGCTTATAGCGAGCAAACTTCACCAAGATCTCAAGAGCTTCGAGACGCTGCTCTTCATTGCGAATCGGCGCGAGGATCTCGAACAACTGCTGA
>SYLX01000154.1 GCA_005808505.1 Bdellovibrionales bacterium
GGTGTCCATGCGAACGTAAAAGCGATCGATCGTCCCCTCTCGCGCAATCCACGCGACATCCGAAGTTTCGTTCTGGAAAACGATGATCTCCGGAACTTTTTGAAAATTGGTTTCGAACTCGGCATCGATGACGGCCCACACAATTTGCGGCCGCTCGATGACGAACGGAATCTTGAAGAGCTCACGGACAAACGAGCGAGACCCATCCGCACCGATAACGAACCTCGATCTTAGCGTTTCGCCGCTCGAAAGACTCGTGACGCAGGAGTCATCATCGAGCTCGATATTCTCGACGGATGTTTTACGAAACACAGACTTACCACTTTCACGCAGCTTTCGATCCAAAAGCTTTTCGATGAATGATTGCCCGAGCATCAAAAAGTGTTTGTGAAAACACCCTTCAAGCTCGTCCCACCATTTTGATTGGCGGGAGACGAATTGCCCCTTCTTCCAGACCGAGCTCGTGTTGCAGATTTTGCCGAGCGGATAAAGTTCCTCAAAGAGCCGGCCAACTTCGAGAAGCTGCAAGGTTCTCGCGTTCAGAGCGTCGGCTCGGCCCACTTTTAATGGACCTTCTGATTTGTCGATCACGATTGAAGTGAGTCCGCAGAGCTTTGCCAAATAGCTGCACATCAGACCAACCGGCCCGGCACCCACGATGACGATGTCTGCTTCTTGTGACTTCATTTGTACGACTCCAGTCCCGGATTTTTCAGCGGCGGATTGCTGAGGACCTGAACTCGTTGAATGTGACGCGGAGACTTCGACGTGAACGCTTCGCGCCCGTGCAAGAGAGTAAAGTTATCTGTGATGACAACGTCGCCCTGCTGCCACTCGTGCGCGTAGAAATTGGTAGGAGCGTACAGTGCTTTCCGCAATCCACGATGAAGATCACTGATCTGATCCGCGCGTATGCCCCGAAACTCTTGATTCGATGGATTGACGAGGTGACCATTTTCATCCGAGTGCGCTTCATTGTAACGAATGACCGGAAAATCGCGAAAAGGATGCTTCGTGATGATCGGCGACACGGTTCGACTGTCGTAAAACTCCATCTTTCTTTTATAAGTTGCCGTAACATTTTTCCAGAGAGCGATATCTTCGCCGCTTGCATATTTCAGGGCTAATACCGTGTTCGAGAAAGTTGTTCGTCCCCCATGACCCGGAAGAGGGGCCGTCACGCAGTGAAAGATTTGGTATTCTGGGACCTGAGGCCGATACATGCCGTCCCAATGCATCGGTACGTACGTACAATCAAAAATATGATCCTCGGGTTTTTCTTGCTCGATGAGTTCCAGAACTTTCCCGAAGGGCCAGATGCTAATTTCGCCCCACTTTTCACAATAATCTGCGAACTCGGACGACGAGGTGAAAGTTTGAAATCCTCGAAGTACAACCAAGTGATGCTCAAGAAAAAGTTTACGGAGAAATTCAATCTCAACATCGTTGATGCTCATGGCTTGAGACGCATCTTGGTTGCGAGATTCGACAATCACTCCGAACGGTTCTACGTTCGCAAGCTGGAGGCTCATGTCAGTTCTCCCTCGCGCGTTTTTAAGCTGGTCGCTAGTCGGAAGTGGCTTGGACGGTCGTTCTTATCGAGAACAAGTTCAGCCCCTAGCGTCCGTGCTGCCGACCGCTTGAGCAAAATGAATCCTGCAGGCGTCTCAACGGCGACCCCGTGCCAAGGCGTCATCCAGCTCTCATCGGCGATTAGACGAATTCCTAGCTTCTTGGCGCCACAACCCTGCGGATGAATGGACAAACGAACCGATCTCGGAAATCTTTCAGCAATCAGCTCACTCCAGGCATTGCTCCGACGAATGACTTCGTAGGCCTTAGTTTTTGCTTCTGCTTGGAGCGCGGTCCTACTCTTTTTTTGCCCAGGGTACAGCGAGTCCTCGAACATGAAACGCGTAATGCCGCGATACATACGGTTGGACTCTTGATCCTCAAGGCTTCCTAGAGTCGTCGCGCCTGCCTGCACCTTAGCACGGAGCTCTTCGAGCGAAGTTCCGTAGGTCGCCATAAGCTCTTCTCGCATTGTTGCGAAATCAAGACTCCCAAAGTGATCGTCGAGATTGAAGGTCGAGAGATCCGTGATGTGAAGCTCTTCGATAAGACGATCTAATTCGATTTGGTAAGCGGTGACGTCGGTTTCTTTCATGCCGACAACATCGCTGAATACGCGACCATCGGAACACAAGAGGATCTTGATGCCAGGCGAGTAGTACCGCTTCACCTTGCGGCAGAGACTCGCCAAAAACAAAAGCGAAAGCCGTTCGGCAAAATCGGGAAGAGCTCCTAAAACTTTCTCTGGATTCGGTGATTTGCCCGGAAAAGCCGGAAGCACAAAGCTCACGGGCTCGTTGAGTTCAACGGTCTCCAAAATCTTTGGCAAATGCCACTCGGCGCACTTGAGGCAGCGGACATCACGGCAAGCGTCGTGGGATTGCGGTACGCGACGATAAGACATGATCTCGCCGAGGATCCGTTTCGCTATTTGTCGAGCTGAGACTTGAGATTTTTCAAACGCAGTTGCTGCTTCCATAATGGGCGCAACATAGTCAGGCCGCAGACATAAATATAATTATATGCTGGAATCAATATTATAAATCGTTTCTATGTATAGGAACGCGTGCGGTAGTACGTGATCGATAAGGTAACCCACGCTACCTTATCGATCGACAGACCTGATCAGTTGGCTTTGAAGAAAACGTAGTCAGCTTGGTACTTAACAGTTTGCTTCGCACCGGCATTTCCAGCAGCGCAAGCGTCTTTCGGAGCAGTGCCGCCTTGAGTTTTTAAACGTTGAATGTATGTGACGCCACTCATAGCACCGCTGCCCGTTGCAGGGTTTGCCTGGACGAGCTGCAATGGTATGGCGTCAGGAGTTGGGCTCACGGCAAGCTGCTTGCCAGTGACTTTGCTTCCATCCATCGACTCCCACGTTGGTCCCGCATAATATTTGCCGACGGTTTTTTTATCGGCATCCATAAGGACGGCGTTTGGACCTACAAAGGCCCATTCGTACCCGTATTTATCCGCCTTCATTCGGCATTCGTAAGTGAGATCGCCTGCACCAACAAGAGTGAGGACTGCCTTATGGCCTTCGGGCACGGCAATCGCTGCAGGAACCGGTGTCGAGATTGAAGAACTTCCCGAGGTCGAGCACGCGATTGTCGAGGCTCCTAACACCGCTAAAACAACATGTGCAGTAAACAAGGTGAGTTTCATAAAGTCTCCTTTGCGTTAGCAAAAAGGTAAATACGTTAAGCCTTGAAATTCTTTGAGGCTGAAAAGCGCAAAAGAATTTGGCTTATCGAAACAGCGTGAGACCACCGCTGAAAGAATTCAACGAAATCGGTTTTGCGATCATTTTTTCGTAGACTCCAATTAGCGTCATCGGTTTTGGGATCACCTCACACTGACTCTAGGAGTTCGCGAACTCTCGCAAGATCTTCGAGACTCGAGCGCACCGGCCCATGCGCGAAGACCACATGGGGATTTTCGCTGATAAGTTCTAGAATACGGCTTGCGAGAAGTTGTTTGTCTTTCACGAAAAACCGGATGAATCCCCGGTTGACCTGGAAACCGGGCTTCTTCCCCAGAAGATGCATGAGCGGACGCAAGACAATAGGTCCTGGATAACGATCTAAATCCTCGAGAAGCTCGTCGACGTAAACGACGGGTCGGTCGCCCTTGCGGGACTCGATGAAGAGCGTTGTTTCGTTCAAGCCAGGAGCCAGCGAGATGTTAACGTCAAGATCTTCGAGCTTGAGCTGCGAAATTGGGTTCACCTTCAGTTTGCAGACTTTCTCGAGGCGCGCAATGGCGTTGGGCGCAGCATAAATCGGGACCGTCGGACGAAGCTTCACCCAGTCACCAATCCCCAAGGTATGACCTGGATGCGGAGGAAGAAGCGCAAGAATTTTCGATCGCTTTTCAAGGAAAGCGACATGAGCCTCGGTTACATCTGACGCCGGACTGAGAACAAGAAACCCTTGCTTGGTACCGATCGCGCAACAGTTGGTTCGTGCATATCCTTTGGCCTGGTACTCGAGAACGAAAAAATCACTTCTTAAACCGATCTCTTTCCATTCCATTCTTGAAAACTCCGCCAGCTGTTAAGCACTTCCAAAGATGAGATCAGAAAGCCCCACGCCGTGCAACTCGGGAAGTTAGCCGAAGAAGTCATACGTATCTTACGAGATTTATTTTCTCAGCCCGCGAATTTGAACTCGTACACCGTACGTTTACCAAGCGTAGCTCGACGGATGTAGCCGGCTTCGATACCCGAATTGACAATTCGGAGAGCCGAACTTTCGGAACAAGCGAGAGACTGAGCCGCTTGCTTGATACTGAACGGAGCTTCTGGAAGTGATGTTCGCAACTTCTCGATTTTGGCGAGCGAGCCATCGCGTACGGACTCTCCCACGCGAAGAATCATAGGTTGTTTGGATGTAAGACGGTAGCCACTTGGCGTGTCTTCGATTTCGAGCGGAATACCGTGGGAAGAGAAAACTTTGCGCAACCGAACAATAAGCTGATGAACACGATTCGGCATGGTGGCTAGGTCGAAAAACTGGCCTTCAAATAGTCTCGCCGCGAGGCTTGTGATGCGAGCAGGTTTATAAAAGTCGCCCGCTAGCTCTAAAAGGAGTTTGTGAAGGAGCTGACCTTCCTTGATTGTCGTAGCTGTGCCATCGAATACGGCTGATCTCACATCGAAAACTTTCGCTGCGTTTACGTCGGTTAGATTCCAGTCATATATGGACGCTGGTGAAGCCAAATCTGCGAATAGGCCGCGAAGATAAATTCGGTAGGCCTGGTGCGGAGTGCCGTGGAACAAATGGTGATAGAGCTTTTGATCCCGCATCAAAAAAGCCTGGTGATGATCGAGGTCGCGGAGCGTCTCCCAATGCTTCAATTCACTCGCCCGCCGACGTGTCTGTATTAAAATTTCGGAAGCGGACTCAGGTGACTTGTAGGCCGCAACTAAGGCTAGCCACTTGTTTACGAAGAGTTCGTCAAAGAGGCCGGAAGCACGAAGGATTTCGACGGAGGAATTTAAAAGCGACAATGCCTTTGAATACTCCCGGCGATCGAGAGCCAATTGGGCCGATAGTTCTAAAAAATTGGCCTCGAGCAATCGAAGGTTCCGATGGCGAGCTGAAAGGAGACCTTGCGTGATAACGGCTTCAGCTTTGTCTCGCGAGCGACAGTGCACATAGGCTGACGCTAAGTTCGCGCTTGCAACCAATGCCGTGTACGAATCGTTGTCGCTTGATTGAACAAAGTTTTCAAGAACCGGTATCGCGGCTGAATAATTCCATTCCGGAAAATGCGTCAAGCCCAAGTAGTAGTTGGCGATCGGAATTTTTTCGCAAAGGCCATGGAGAATCGTGCGGCCCTCGACGATGGCGCCAAGCTTAACCAAAGCGATTGCGTACTCGCCGAGCTCGAGCGCACTTGCTGGTGCGTCCATCTCTCGATCGGAACGCACGACTTTCGATAGTAACCGAACGGCGTTTTCAACCATGCCGGCGCGTCGGTAGAGTTCAGCGACTTTCGCGTAACCATCACGAGGAATCTGGGCAGGCGAGATCTTCTCAAGAAGGGCTCTCGCCTCCCCGATCCGTCCGGCCCGAACGGCCATCTCGATCGATTCGCAAACTTCAACCGTGGCTATCAAAAGTTCCTCCAGCATCCCATTCTGAGACACTCTTCAGAAAATCTCAGTCAACTCATCGGTGAATGCAAAAGATAATAAAGCTTTGAACTGTAAACCCGAAAAGTTGAAAGATGCCTATGAAGTTGGCCCGTACGCAAAAGAATATCCTGAGAACGATCGCCCTGTCGGTGATTGTTTTGCCGTTGCTTCTTGCTTTTCAGAACTGTACGCCGAGCCAAACGTTCGAGGGTCGCACAACAAGCCAAATGTCTCCTGGCAACGGTAACGGTGATTTTTACGGTGGTAAGCCTATCCTCTATTCGCACTTCGCAGCCGATTCTTGCCGCGAGACGGGTCGAGACGGAAAGCCGCTTCCCAACTCGCAAATCTTGGCCCCAAAAGCCGGCCAATACAAACTCGTGCGCTCAGACTGCGCCGATCTAAATGCCATCGATCTTTCTCCGTCATCCGTGCAAGTCACGGGCAATGATGTCGTTTACGAGGGAAGATCCTACGCACTTGCTACGATCAAAGATGATTTCAGCGTCATTGCTGCGAACTGCCCGGCGGGCCGCACGCTTAAACCAAGCGCATCACGTGTAAACTTGATCCCAAATGCGCAAAACATGCTCGATACATCCACCTGGTGGAATCACGAAGGTGTTTTGACGTCGCTCTCAGACACGCTCGCGGGATTACCGGCATTTACCATTCGTCGAAACGATCCGACCCGCTTAGACTACTGGAGACGTGCGCATCCTGATCTTACGCTCGCACCAAATAAAACTTATGCGGTTTCCTTCTTAGCTCGCGCAGGCACCGTCGGAGAAATGTACTTCTCGACCTCCCAAGGTTCATCGGTGATTTCGGCCGCCGTCGATATCGCAACTGGTTCGACGCGAGTCTTTGAGCAGCAACAGATCACTCTTATTTCCTCTGAGATCCGAACGATCGGGTCGTCAAGGTACTATACTTTATTTATTTCGACAGCCGCGGCGTTGCCACAGATCCCTGGTGCCTTCGGATTTGGCCCGAATGGCTTGGACGCTGGTTCAAACGACGTATCCCGCGTTGGCGACTCCGTCATCATCTCAACGCCTCAGCTCGAGGACGTTGCCTCATATTGCGACTGATTCACTCTTCAAATATCTCAGTCGCTCCGACTTTTCACATCGTTCAATCTAAACCTACCACGCAATTGGGTTGTGGAAGGGGGAACGATGACGACATTCATGAAACTCACAGCACTCATGGGAGCTTCGATCTTTTCGGTGGCTACCATGGCCTCGAAAGCCAACGCGCAAGTTTTTACGCCGATTGATTCATCTTACAAACTCGTCTTCGACGAGGAGTTCAATGGATCCGCTCTCGATAGCTCAAAATGGACGAACGGTTGGTTCGGAAACGGCACGTCCGTCACTGTCCCCGTGCAGGCTGCAACAGAGTCGGCCGCTTACGATCCGAAGCAAGCAACCGTTTCTGGCGGATACCTTCGTCTGAAAGCGATCGCCAGCCCGGCTACGGTCGGAGGTCGCACTTATCCCTATCGTAGCGGGCTGATTATGACGGGCGATAAATATAAAATTACTTACGGCTACGTTGAATCCAGAATCTATATTCCCGGTGATGCGAACGGAACGATCTACAATTGGCCAGCATGGTGGCTAGTTGGGAGTAATTGGCCAAACGACGGTGAGATCGACGTGATGGAAGGATTGGAAGGCAACGCTTACGCTACCTTCCACTACGGAACGCCTACAAACCACCAGCATCAACAATTTCCGGCACGATCAAACATGGTGGGCTGGCACGTCTATGCGGCCCATTGGCAACCGGGTCGAATTTCTTTTTACTTCGATGGTCAGCTCATCGGCACCATCACGAACAATGTGACTTCGCAACCCATGCAGCTCATCTTGAACTACGCCGTCGGTGGTTGGGGTGGACCCATCTCAGCTCCCGCGGAGATGCTCGTCGACTACGTTCACGTCTACAGCAATGCGAGCAACGCTGTTGCGGTCCCTCCGCAGGCTAATTACGGCGGACCAGGTTCAACTGGCAACGTGCCGACTCCAACTCCCACACCGTCTCCGACTCCCGCACCGACGCCTGCTCCAAACACGAACGTCTTCACGGTCGTAAGCCCTTCGAACGGAGCAACTGTTTCCGCCCCGATCACCATTCGCGGTGCCGCTGGTACGACGTTTAAAAATGTCGCCGCTTTCCTGCCCAGCCGGAACTACGAAAAAATCTCGGCTGACGTAGCACCTGTTAACGGCAGCTATACGCTTTCCATCGATTCGTCGAAGTTGGTCGCGGGCAATAATTCGATCGCCGTGATCGCCTTCTCAGTCCCTGCAGGGCAATCCGGCGGAACAAGCTCAACCGTAAATCTTACGCTGAATTATGTCCCTGCAACGGTGAACCACGTGGCGAACTCGGGCTTCGAGAACGGCTTTGCTTCCTGGAGCGTCTACGGTCAGACGGCGATTGCAACCACCGGTGCTCAATCCGGAACATCGGCTGCGCGATTGGTCAGCGGGACGAGTGCATTCGAACAAGTCGTAACGGGACTTCGTCCGAATACGACTTACGCATTGAAAGCCTACGTGCGTAAAGTAAGCGGAGCGGATCCCGCCATCGGCGCTAAGGATTTCGGTGGATCACAAGTGACAGTTACGTCAGCAAGCTCAAGTTACTCCCTTGTCCAGATCACGTTCCGGACGGGCGCAAGCAACACGAGTGCGAAGATCTTCTTCTACTCGTCAAACGGTTCAGCCCTTGCGGATTCGTTCTCGCTCAGCGCGCAACCTTAAGTCTGCTCTTGGAAGGGAGACGACATCGTCGTCTCCCCTTTTATTTCACTCAGGGCGTTCGACGCTCACCTCAACAAGAGCTTCTCCATTCTGAATCATATCAAGCTGGCGCGCGGCTTCGCGCGAGAGATCGATGATCCGGTCTTTTGCGAATGGACCTCGATCATTGATGCGAACGCGAACTTCTTTCGAGTTGCGAAGGTTCCGCACGCGAACCCAAGTTCCAAACGCGAGCGTTCGGTGAGCCGCGGTCATCTGATTCATGTTGAAAAGCTCACCGCTTGCCGTTTTTCTTCCATGGTGACGTTCGCCGTACCAAGAAGCTTTGCCCTGTGCGGAATCGCCTTCTCTAAGGGTTGGTCCGGCGCAAGAACTCAAGACCGTCACCGCAAGCAAAACAAACCACCACGGTCCGCAGCTTTTGAACTGAAAGAATCTGAGCTGACTCAAAGGTCTACCTCACGCTTTATTGGGTCTACCTACTCTCATCGGCAAGCTCTCGTGGTCGTCATCGCGTGTCGAGCGCAAACTAGCCTCTAGTCCGGTCGTAGGCCAGTGAGGTAAATTCGACGGATGAAGATTTATATCGATGCCGACGGCTGCGCGGTAAAAGAAGAAACGTATCGAGTTGCGGAGAGATACCAAATCCACGTCGTGGTCGTAGCGAACAAATGGATGAACATCCCCGCTAGTCCACTTTTCGAGATGAAGGTTGTCAGCAGCGGCTTTGATGCGGCCGACGACTGGATCGTTGAGACGACGCAAGCTGATGACATCGTCATCACCTCTGACATCCTGCTCGCTGACAGATGCGTGAAGAAATCAGTTCGCGCTCTCGGCCCCAAAGGGGATGAATTCACGGAAGATAATATCGGAGATGCCGTGGCTTCACGTGAGTTGATGCAGAACTTACGACACATGGGCGAGATGAGAGGCGGCCCTGCACCCATGGATAAGAAAGACCGCTCGCGATTTCTAGGAAAGCTGGATCAAATCATCCAATCCATCCGTCGCAAAAAATAAATTTTTACGATCGATCCTGGAACTCGAAATTTTCGGTTAGGTAAGTCTCTTCAGCTTCCGTGAGATACTGTTTCAAACGTCGGTAAGTTCGTCCATCTGTTGGCGTAATGAAGGTGATCGCGACACCTTCTCTACCGGCACGAGCCGTACGACCGATGCGGTGAAGAAACTCTTCACCTCGGTAAGGCAGGTCGTAGCTAATTACGGTTTGGATCGTTGGAACGTCCAGACCACGAGCGTAGAGGTCCGTCGTCACCAAGATTTTAATCTTCTCTTGGCGGAATTCTCGCAGGACGCGGTTTCGGTGACCCGGATTCATTCCACCATGCACAAATTCCGATTCGAACCCGTGATGCCCAAGCAGGCGGCCGATTGCCACACAGTTTTCTTGGCTGTCGGCAAAGATAATGACCCCGCCATTGAGCTTCTTAAGTTCATCGAGCAAACGGTTCTGCTTCTGCCCTGGTTTAAGGAAGTAAACTCTCTGTGTGAGGGTCGCAACAGGTGCTCCTGCGGATCCTGAACGAATCTGTATGGCATCAGGCTTCAGAAAAGCTTTTGCAACGGTTTCAGCCCACTTCCCGAAACTTGCGGCGAACATCAAAGTCTGCCGTTCACCGCGGAGGGTGCTTTGAATGAACTGCAGTTGCTTCTCAAAGCCGAGATCGAGCATGCGGTCCGCTTCGTCAATCACGAGGAACTGCAGACCTTTTAGCAAAAGCTTGTTTGCCGACAGAAGGTCATTGAGGCGTCCGGGCGTCGCGACGATCAAACGCGGATTTTTATTCAGCTCCTTGGTCTGCTGCGCAAGCGGAAGTCCCGTTGCAACCAAACTCATTGAAAGTGAAAGACCTTCGCAAAGCTGCTTAAAGACATTGAAGACTTGCTCGGCGGTTTCGCGACTCGGGGACAAAACTAAAGCGCGCGACTCAGGTCGCTGCTCAAGATGATTTACGAGCGCCAGTGCGTACGCAAGAGTCTTTCCGCTTCCCGTCTGAGCGACGGCGATTAAATCAGATCCTGCAAAAGCAGGGGGAAGTGAGTCTCTTTGAACCTCGGTCGGCTGGCTGATCCGCATCTTTTCGAGAGCTTCGATCCAAGAGGGCTTCACGCCGAGATCGGCAAAGGTACCGGAATTCGTAGTCAGGTCAGAAGTATTCATGCGTTCCAGGAGTTAACATAGCGATCTACCTAAAACCACTTCATTGTCTTGACTCACGCGATTTCGAGCGCGACCAGCTCAATCCTACAGGGTGCACGTATCGAGTAAGACACCCACTTACTATGGGAATTTCTTCAAGAGCTGCTTTTGAACATAGAGAGCGTTTGGTGTCGCGTGGCCGAGAGCGGTGTTGTCGAAGATGCACCAAGTTTGCGCCTTCTTTGAAGCGACATCCTCGATCGCGTTGACCCACTTGTCCAACGCCCGCTTCGTATAATTGCTGTAATAAACCTTGGGTGAGCCATGAAGCCGGAAATAGCTGATCTCGGCGGACTTCACAATTGGCGCATCACCGATCCGATTCGGATCCGCGACCACCCGTGCGACGCGGTAATCCTCAAGCACGCGCGTCGCCTCCCTTGAGGCCCATGTCTCGTGGCGTGGCTCGAAAACGATCGCTCCGTCATAGAGGTCGCGGATAGTTGCAAAAAAATCTTCAGCAGTTCCCTCATCGAACGCGAGCTTCGGAGGTATTTGCACGAGAAGCGTTCCAAGCTTTTCTCCGAGCTGAAGAATACCTTCGAGGACGACCTTCAAATCCGTAGCGTCGACTTTCAGTTTTTGAACATGCGTGAAGCGCTTTGCGAGCTTGACGGCAAACCGGAAGTTCTCGGGAGTGGACTCTGCCCACTTCAAATAAGTTTTGCCTTGATGCTCACGATAAAAAGAGGAGTTGATCTCCACTCCCGTGAGTTTTGCCGAGTAGGCCAGTAGATGATTTGGCTTAACGGCCTTCGGCGGAAAGAAATCATCCCGCGATTGTTTGGGAATCGTCCAACTTGCCGTTCCAATAAAAAATTGAGGTTTGCGAGACTTTGCCATTGCCCCATCAACGTAGGAGACTCGCTTCTTCACGTCAATTTTCAGGCTGCGCAGATAACTTCAAAATTCCCGGCGAAAACTTATGGGAGTTACGCTCACGTGCTCGTGATCTACGGAGATTCAGATCACCGCGAAGCCATGAAGCATTACGTCCAAAACGGCAAGCGTGAATCTCACTCCGAAAATCAAGCTGCAGCTGAATGGTTATCCGATGCCTGCTCGCGACGCGATTTCGCGAGCGGTGTCACGTTTTGAGCGGGCACTGATTGACCGTGAATCAGCACGCGGAGCTTTTCAACCAAAGTTCGCAGCTCTCCAGCTTGATCGGTCAGCACTTCGGAGGCCGAAGCCGTGTCTAACGAAACACGAGCGTTCTGCTGCGTCACCGAATCGAGCTGAACCATAGCGCGAGAAATTTCGTGTATGCCGGTGGCTTGCTCGGAACTCGCGTTCGCGATTTCATTCACGCGCTCGTTCACGGCATTGACGTGCGAAACAACTTCTTCCAAGGTCGAC
>SYLX01000155.1 GCA_005808505.1 Bdellovibrionales bacterium
CGGTTCCGCGAGATCGCTCGAGTTGCGGGATTGATCAATCCGGGCCGCCCTCGCCAACGGAAAACGAATCGACAGCTCCAAGTAAGTGCCGGTCTGCTTTTTGATGTCTTCCGCCGCTATGAACCTGGTCATCCCTTAGTCACACAATCGGAAAATCAAGTTCTCGATGAGCAACTTGAAAACGGAAGGCTCGTCGAAACTCTCTCGCGCCTTTCACGTTCACGACTCTTGATCAAAAACGTTTCGCGCCCCACACCTTTTGCGTTTCCGCTGATTGCGGAGAGAATTGGCGCACGTCTTTCAACCGAATCGCTGACCGAAAGAATCGAGCGCATGCGAAATGAATGGAGGCCGCGATGACGACGGTCAACATTCGAAACGAACAGTTTCAACTTCTTCCCGAAAGAGTTGTCTTTCACGAGAAGTCGCGAACGATTCTTGCGGCCGATCTGCACTGGGGAAAAGCCGAAGTTTTTCAACGAAGCGGCATCGCGGTTTCCTCTCGCGTTCTTAACGAAGATCTCGAGCGTCTCTCACGTGCCATCGAAGCTACCAAAGCTGAACGGCTCATCATTCTCGGCGATCTCATTCACGCTCCCAAAGGTTTGACTGAGCATGTGATTGCAACAGTTTCTGAATGGAGGCACCGCCACCCAACATTGCGAATTGAACTCATCAGAGGCAATCATGATCGGAAGCTTGTGATGCCGGAGGAATGGCGCATTGAACTCCACGATCAACCTATCGCAGAACCGCCTTTTCTCTACGCTCACGAACCTCCTGAAGAGGTCACAGATCTTTACGTCTGGAGTGGCCACCTTCATCCGATGATGCGCCTAACAGGACGACACGATTCACTTCGGCTTCCGTGCTTCGCGATTAGCCAAAGTCATTCAGTCCTACCGGCATTTAGTGAATTCACGGGAGGAATAGATTTGCATCTTAACGATTGGAAGAAGGTGTTCGTGATCGCAGATAACGCTGTGATCGAAGTTTGACGAAAGAGTTTAAACAGGCATAAATTCACCTAGAGGGAAATAACCAACGTGTACGATAAATCCGTTCGCATTCCACCAGAACTCGAGGATGTCGCCAGTCAGGTTGGCGAATTCATTGAGTATTGGGGTTTCAAGAACGTCCACGGACGCATTTGGACTCACCTTTTCCTCGCGGAAGAGCCTCTCGATGCCGGCGAGTTGATTGAACGTCTTGGTATTTCGAAAGCTCTCGTCAGTATGTCGATCTCAGACTTGATGGAGTACGAGGTCATTCAAGTTGCGGGCAAAAGTCCGCGCGGAACAGTGACGTACAAATCAAATCCCGACATCACGACTGTCATCTCCAATGTTCTTCGCAAACGCGAGCGCCGTATGCTCGGAAGAATTTCGTCAGCAGTGCGACTTTTGCGCGAGCTTCCGAAAGAATCTCACGGCGGAGTTAAACTCGCGCCGAATCGCATCGCCATTATTACTGATATGGTCCAAGCGGCTGAGCAGACTCTCGACGGAGTTCTGCAATTTTCAGATGTCTCGATGGATCTCTGGAAAGCTTTCGATCATATCCCTGAGCCGAAAAAATCCTGAAAATAAAAACGGGCTCCCGAAGGAACCCGTCGTTTGCTCTCGCTGAAACGTCGAATGACTTAGCGGCGTTTCTTTCTTTTAGCGGCCGGCGCTTTCGCCGCTGCGGACACCGGAACAGGTGCGGGTACGTCAGGTGAACGCAGTGCTCGCACCAATAAGAAGATTCCCGTGAGAACGAACGGAATACTTAAGAGCTGTCCCATGTTCATGAACATGCCTTGCTCAAAGGCTGACTGATTTTCTTTGAAGGTCTCGAGAATCATTCTCCAACCGAAAATCCAGATAAGCATGATGCCGAAGTAGAAGCCGTGCGGCCGGTCAGGCTTGAGGCGATACAACGTCATCGTGAGAGCAAAGAGCGCGAAGTAACAAAGGCTCTCGTAAAGTTGACCAGGATGGCGCGGAATTTTGTCGACGCGCTCAAAGACAAACGCCCAAGGAACATCGGTCGGTCGACCAATGATTTCGGAGTTCATCAAATTGCCGAGACGAATGAAGCCAGCGACCATCGCGGTCGGAATCGAGAGAGTGTCGAGGAGCCAGAGAAACGGAAAGTCTTTGTGCTTTCGGCTAAAGAGCCAAATACCCAAGATGACGCCGAGGGTTCCGCCATGGCTCGCGAGCCCACCTTCCCAGATTTTTAGAATCTCCAGAGGTCGCGAAAGATAGTATCCGGGCTCGTAAAAAAGGCAGTGACCCAAGCGAGCGCCGATCGTGGTCCCCGCGACAACGTAGATCAAAAGTTTGTCGAGTGCCTCAAGTGGCTTCCCGAGACGTGCGCACATTTTGCGAACGATCTGGTACCCGATACCAAAGCCAAGTACGAACATTAAGCCGTACCAGCGAATTCGCAGGGGCCCCAAGTGAATCAAATCAGGATCTGGATTCCAGTGGATCAAGTGCGCCTCGCCTTCAACTCGTCTGACTTACTCGTTGTTAATCTAAGATCGCGCCGGGCGATTTTGCCAAGTCGCGAGTAATGTTCTTTTGATGCGCCTCGAG
>SYLX01000014.1 GCA_005808505.1 Bdellovibrionales bacterium
CCCGCGGCACCACCGGCACAAACCGAAAACGAGGAACATGGTCTTCAGCCCCTTCCGGTTCCTGTGCCTGGCGCGGATCTACCGCAGCCCAAGCCGGAAGTTCAAAAGCCAAACTCGAAGCCGAGCCCGAAACCAAATTCAAAACCGAATTCGAAACCCGTGGCGCAAAAGCCAAATTCGAAACCGAATTCAAAACCCGTGGCCCAAAAGCCGAATTCCAAGCCCAATTCGAAGCCGAATTCGAAACCCAACTCCAAGCCCGCTCCGAAAAAAGAATCGGAGTCGGATAATAAGGGCCACGACATCCGCGGCTTCTGGGATGATCGCGCGCAAGATGGCCAACGCTGGACCCGCTACACCGTCGACGCACTCGAAGAGCACGGTAAGAACTTGCTCCGCGTCGTTCCCAATGATGCGGGCGACTTCTGCCCGCGCTACTCAAAGCTCGGCACTGAAGGTCGCAAAGCGTTTTGGGTTTACTTGATTTCTGCCCTCGCGAAAGTCGAGAGCAGCTATCGTCCCGACGTCGACGCTACCGAATCCTTCACCGGCAGCGATGGCAAAAACGTTGTGAGCCGTGGCTTACTCCAAATCTCGCTCGGAAGCTCACAAGGTTACGACTGCGGATTCGACGAAGCTTCAGATCTCCACAACGCTCGCAAAAACATCGAGTGCGGAGTGCGAATCATGGATCGTTGGATCCAACACGATCAACGGCTCGCAGGTCACGACGGCGACAACTGGCTTGGACTAGGTCGCTACTGGGCGCCCATGCGCTCAAGCAATCGCAAACACGAGTGGATTAAGACCGTGATGCGCGCGACGGACGTTTGTAAAAAGTAATCGGTTTGACTGACTCGTTCGGGCGCTCCCAGACGCGTCCGGCACGGCAGATCGATCTTTGCCGCGGTGAGACCACAAACGAGTTTCATTCAACTTTCTTATGGACCGCCAAAGCGGCAGTCCCAGTTAACCCACAGCGAAGTAGTAGAAAACGCCCGGTTTTTTGGCGTCATCGCGTCTTTTCTTCAGAAATCGAAATATTTCTGAAGGCCTCTTCATATTCGTGTTGATTCGGTCTGCGTGATGTGACCAAATTCGGCGGGTGCTGATTTGGAACCACTTGCTGACAGAACGTTTCACTCCGCGGAAAACGCGGAACGACCGCCTGGAAAGCAAATGAAAGCCGAACGAGCCTGGAGAGTGAAACGGTTTCAAACTGGAAAGTGCTTCACACTCTGCTCGCGAGGCCGATCTATTCAGCGTTTGTTCGGGGGGATGTCTTCGGCATCAACGCCGGGGGCTTTAAGGAATCATCGGAGGGGAAAAACATGTCCGACAAGAAGTCGCTTTTGCGCCTCGCTAGTGGCGCCGTCAGTGTTCTCAGCTTAGTTGCACTCACCACGGCCTGCCAAAAACAATCGACCGAAGGCATGCGTTTGACGACGTCGATGAACGGCATCGTGAACGGAAAAGTTGCCGACGGCACTGAGGCGTGGTCGAAAACGATCATTGGCCTTGCTTCGAAAGATGACGACGGAGCTGGTTACACCATCTTCTGCACAGGCTCGATCATGAGCGACAAAACTGTCGTGACGGCTGCGCACTGCCTCGACCACATGTTCGGTGACAACTACATCGTCTTCGGTCTCACCGAAAAAGGTACGGACATCCAAGCTCGCAAAATCGTTCGTCATCAGATCAACGAGAAGTACGAGTCTTGGTTCCCTGAAGAAGCACGCGATGTCTTCGACATCGGCGTCGCTGAATTCGAAGGCGGACTCCCAACCGGTTACCTCGCGGCTGAAGTTCTCGAAGACGAGACACTTCTCGCAGACGGTGCTGACATCATCCTCGCTGGTTACGGTGTAACAAGCGGCTCGATGCAATCAGACGCGGGCACTCTCCGTTATACAACAGTGAAAATCCGCGATTCGAAGTACGGCACAACGGAAGTCATCACGGATGAACTTCAAAGCGGATCTTGCAACGGCGACTCCGGTGGCCCAGGTCTTCTCGAAAAAGACGGCAAGTTCTACCTTTGGGGAACAACTAGCCGTGGCGATTCCTTCTGCCAAAAAGAAGGCATCTACACGAAAGTGACTTCGTATCGCGAGTGGATCAAAGAAACGTTCTCGAAGTGGGAAGCAAATCCGCTCCCGAAACCTTCGCCCACTCCTGAGCCGACTCCTGCGCCGAGCGCGACACCGGCTCCGCCCCACGCGGCGTAAGTTGGATTCAAACAAAAGAGATTGATGAAAGGGTTCGGCAACGAACCCTTTTTTATTTCAGAGAGTCAACAACGGCTGCATGCCGGTTGCGACTTGATCAATTGTTGATGGGCGTCTGGTCGCAGGATCAAAGCTCTCACCCGTCGACAAGATATGAAGCTTCACATCGTGCATCGACATCGTCCGTTCCGCTTCGGCTTCAGAAATATTCGTATACGTAACACCGCGGCCGTCGACGATGTAAATCGCGTTGGATCCGATCACGCGCATCTTCCCGTCCTCGACGACAAGAGCCGTATCCTCATCGATACCGATGCCCAAGACACCTGGATTCAGGGCGACGGCACCGAGTAAACGGCCGATCCTACCTCGCTGTGCGAAGTGCTGATCGATGATCGTTTCTTTTACGATGCCAAGGCCTGGCGCCATCATCCAGTTACCGACTTTATGCGACTCTTGGTTCTCGCCACCAACGAGCATCGTCTCGCCCATCATCGAAGCACCAGCGGATGTTCCCGCAATCACGCCCCCTTGATGATAAATCTCAAGCAGACGCTCTAAAACAGGAGTTCCGCCAAGCTTGGTCGTGATCTTGAGTTGATCGCCGCCCGTAAAGAAAATGGCGGTAGCACCATCGAGGATTTTTAAATTCTTTTCTTGGCGAGCTTCTTCGGGTCGCTCAATGAAAAGATGATCGAGCTTTTTGATGCCGAGTTTTTTAAAGGCGGCCTTGTAGTCTTGCCAGAGCTCATGCGGAAGTTCGCTCGCAACACTTGCGACTACGAGCTTGCCGCCACCGGATCGAGCCACGACTTCCCGAAGGATCGTCATGTCGCCTGCTTTGTCCTCCCGACCGCCGATAATGACAAGAGATCCAGACGCTCGCTTAGGTGCGCGAGTCGTGGGAACTTTCCCGCCGACCCCGCGCGCGCGACGCACTTTTTTTCCGTGATTCGCGCTCGTCGCCACGCTTACGACCTCTGCGCCGGAAGCTGATGAACGTTAGCGATCTCCACGGCAGCTTGTGGTTTCTCGAGCGAGTCGGGACTGACTCGCAGCTTCTCGGGTGTGAACTCGATTTCCTCAACCGGAATCGGATCAAACGCGCGGAGAGACGAGGCCGCCATATCAAAATCATCGTAGAAGATGACAGCTAATTCACCTTCACCGAGATTCGCAAGTGCAGCTTCAATGGCGGCATGCTCATCCAGCAGGATGCGACGACCGATTTGCGGAGCCTCGTCCTGGAGGACCTTTTCCATGAGATCAGGGACTTCTCCCGGCTCACGCCCACGCAGATCGTGATCATCACGTAAAATCAACCGATCAAAGTGTTTCGCGACCGCGCGTGTGCAATCGCGCAGGAGCGAATCGTTGCGGTCGCCTGGCAGTCCAATGACCGCCGTTGCGGATTTCGGCTTCCAGGAGCGAATCATCGCCCCGACGGCTTCAAGCGCGTCTGGGTTGTGTCCGTAGTCTAGAAGGGCGTAGCCACGACCAACCCGGTAAATATTCGCGCGTCCGGTGTTGTGGAAATTCGCGCGGAAAGTCGTAAGCCCGCGCGCGAGGTGCTCACGCGAAATCCCGAGTGCCCGTGACGCTGCCGCAGCCGCCAGCGCGTTTGAAATATGAAAGCTCGCCGTTCCGCCGAAGGTGAATTTCAACTCGTTCACGGGCGCGATTTGGATGATGTCCGCATCGGCCATCTCGCAGATCCAGCCGTCCTTTACGCAGTAGGCTCGCCCCCCGTGCCGGAGGCTTTCGCGAAGCAAAGGATGATCTGCTCTCAACGAGTAGAAGATCACGTTGCGGTCTTTGTGATCGATATTGCGCGTTTCGAGAACGCGGCTAGCTTCGGGATCATCCGCATTGAGGATCACCGACCCGCCTACGCGGACGCGCTCGGCAACGATCGATTTTACGCGAATGAGGTCCGTAAGATCTTCAATGCCGTCTTGTCCAATATGATCCGGTCGAATGTTCGTGATCACCCCGACTTCCGACCAATCGTAACCGAGGCCGTTGCGCAAGAGGCCACCGCGAGCCGTTTCGAGTACGGCGATATCAATCGCCGGATCCGAGAGGACAAGACGCGCGGATCTTGGCCCCGTCGTATCCCCGCGCTCTACGCAACGACCATTGATGAAAATCCCGTCGGAGCAGGTCAATCCAACGATGGCTCCGCTAAGAGAAGCAACGTGCGCTACCAGACGCGAAACGGTCGTTTTGCCGTTTGTTCCGGTGACGGAAGCGATCGGAATACGAGCTTCCGTGCCTGGGGGATAAAGCATATCGACGATCGCACCACCAACATCGCGCGCGCGTCCTTCGCTCGGAGCGACGTGCATGCGAAGACCCGGCCCCGCGTTCACTTCGATCACGGCTGACTGTGAATTCAACGCTCTTGAGATATCGTCGTGAATCAAATCGATTCCGCAAATGTCGAGGCCGATGACTCGAGCCACTCGCTCAGCGAGATCGCGGATTGACTCGTGCGCGACTTCGGTCACGTCTTTGGCCGTCCCGCCGGTCGAGAGATTCGCTGTCCGCTTCAAGAACACGCGGTGCCCGCGCGAAGGCACGACGTGCAGGTGAAGCCCTTGCTCCGTAAGGTAGTTTTCCGTCTGTTCGTCGATTTCGATGCGGGTCATGACGTTGGAATGACCGTCGCCGCGTCGGGGATCGCGATTCGCGATTTCAACGAGTTCTTCAATCATGTGGACGCCGTCGCCAATCACGTGCGCAGGCGTTCTTTCCGCAATGGCCGTGAGTTTTCCGCCCACAACGAGCAAACGGTAGTCGCGTCCTTTTCTTTCTTCTTCAATCAGGACTTCTTTCGAATAATTCCAAGCTTCGCGACAAGCGGCGAGAACAGCTTCTTCCGTTTGAAGTCCGAGAGTCACGCCATCACCGTGGTGCCCATCAATCGGTTTAACCACGTAGGGCGCGTTGAACTTGCGCAAGTTTGCTTTTACATCGGCTTCTGAACGGGCTGAAAAACCGTCTGCAACGGGAATACCGACTTCGCTAAGAAGCTGCTTCGTGACCTGCTTATCTTGAGCGATTTCGGTTGCGATCAAGCTCGTTTGGTCAGTGACAGCTGTCTGCACTCGACGGCGATTTTTACCGTAACCGAGTTGAACGAGGCTACCACCACCAATGCGGCGCCAAGGGATCGAACGCTTTTCAGCAGCTTCAACGATCGCGCGCGAGCTCGGGCCCAAGGCCGTGTCTTCCGCAAGACGTCTTGCTTCTTCAACGATCGCGTCGATATCGCAAGCCTCGTCATTGATGACCGACTCGGCGACGCGAACAGCTTCGCGTAAGAGATGCTCCATGCCGGCTTCGTTCTTGTAGCGCACGACAACGTTGTAAACGCCGGGCGCACCTGCATGTACCGTTTTGCCGAAGCCGACTTCGATCCCTGCGGGAGTACTCAGTTCAAGTGCTATGTGTTCGATGATGTGGCCGAGGTACGTGCCCCGGTTGAGACGTTCGATGAATCCACCACGATAACCAGGGGAGCAACGATGCTCCCACAATCCAGGTAAGAGCGCCGTCAACCGCTCGGTGAATCCGGGCATATCCATGCTCGCCACTTCGGCGCGATCTTCTAGATCGAGCTTCATGATCAGAACGGGTTGATTGTGGTAAACGTTTGGCCCGCGCAAAGCACGGACTTCCAGGATCTTCATCGTTACCCCTCAGCGATGTTCGGCTTCTGAGCCATCGACAACTGTTGAGAGATACCAGGGATTGACTGGGACAGTCCTCCCCGCTTTCTTGAGAGTTCTTTTAGATTCCGATGAACAAAATTGATGAAATGCTAATGTGAGGGTGCCATTCGTGATGAACCCTTCACAAAAGAGTGCTCTTAGCTTCTAGCTTCGATTTGGCGCGACTTATCCTTCTGAACGCGATTGTTCGACACCCGCTCGATCTCGATCGCTAACGGCAAATGGCTAAACAAAAGTCTCCAAAAGATGTCGCTCTCAAGTCGAACCGCGAGGAGTTCAGTATCCGCCGAAACGGTAGCCGTTCGCAGAAGACCAGGATTCAAGAGCGCAACTTCGCCAAAGACATCACCTGCCTGAAGTTTGTTGATGAGCTTGAAGTTCTGCGAAACGCTCGCCTGGCCCTGAATAATGAAATAACAAGCGTCGGCGGTCTCACCTTCGGAGAAAACTTTTTCGCCCGCTTTGAATCGTTTGCTCTTGCCCGCGAAAACAAGCGCGTCGAGCGCTTCCGAAGGGAGCTCCTTGAACATCGCACTCGTCATTAGGGCTTGAAGGAACCAAGTTCGCGTTTTGATTTCTTCTGAGCGCGCCGGATCCAACGTGCTCATTCGCTCGTCGTGACGAATCGAGAGGAGCTTCGAATCTTCTGTCGCGACGATGTCGGCAGTCCTTCGCTCACCCATGAAAAAACCGAGCTCACCGAAGACGGCACCGGCTTCAAGAAAAGCAATCACGCGTCGGCGACCGCTCGAAGATCGGCGAGCAACCGCTAAGCGGCCGCTGAGAACAAAGAACAACGTGCGATCGGATTCTCCTTGGCGACAAACGACTTCGCGTGCTTGAACATCGACCACTTCGGCGACGTCGAGAAGTCCCGAACGTGTTTCGGCATCGAGTTGACGAAGCATCGTCAATTCCCCAAGTTCGTTTTTTGAAGGCGAACGTCCCGCTTGGGCCGCCGCTGCCACTTGCAAACTTGGTCGGCGCCGACGCCATAAGCGTCGAATGGAGCGAGCATCGGACCCCGATTGCGAAAGATAGGTGATCAAGTCATCCACTAACGAAACAATCAAAACTGCCTGCGACAAAACTAAAAGCGCCGTCGCGATTTGGCTCGATCGAGACGTCAGATCGATCTGATTCTTTAAATGCAAGATCAGCTTGAGCCCTGATCCACCGATCAAAAACGCAAAAGCCGCCATCCAAGCAACTGCGGAGGCCGTGTGGATCTTCCTCATAAAAGAGTTCAGATCCGCCTCTGCTCCGCGCGAACGATCACGAGCATCTTTGTAGTTGTAAAATGTCCGAACCCACTCCGTCCAAGCGCTTTGACGAAACGGAGAAAGATCCGCAATCAGGAGAAGCCAAGTGAAAAACGGAATGAATGTTTTCGCTTCACCTAACGCCGGGACAAAGTTCGAAAGCCAAATCGGCGTTAGAAGCGCAAAGAGTCCGACAAACGTAAGCGCAACGTAGGACCCTTCACCTCTCCCCTTCGAGGCATCATCATTTGAGAGTGAGATCGCGAGCGGATCAACGCGGAACTTTAAACCTGCACCTTGAGTTGTGAAGGCGTTCATCAATAAAAATTGTACGAGCGCTCGCGCGCTCTTCCCGACCGAAAACGCAAAGACAAAAGCGATGAGAAGGCTTACAGATGAAGCAAACTCAGGCCAATCGCCCAACGCTGAACGTGTCGCGGAAAACATCAAGTACGCAGCAAAAAGACAAGTCAGGGTTCCGATTGCCGCTCGACCGGCAGCTCGCCAGGTGTGGCCAGTCTGAACTCTCATCAACTCGAAAGAAAGAAGAGGATCAAACGCGATCGAATCGCGCCAAGCGTAATCGGGGCGGATGGCTTCGGCGAGTTGCTGCTGACGTCGATCCACCAGCAGTTCGTGATCGTAAAGAAAGATCAGGTAGCGACCGACTAGCGAAAACAGTTTTCGGTGACCGGGGGCCCCCGTCACCGGAGCTTGCCCGCCACCCCGCGGAGCTTGTTCGCTCAACCGAAGCCTCTCAGCGATGCCCGAGAGGGAAGAACCTTCCTGCGTCCATTTCAGAAGCGGCACGAACTTCGGTGGAAGCTCGACGCGCAACCCATCCGCTTTGACGAGCGTGAGTGCGCCATTAGCTTCGTTTTCAACCCGAAACGGAGAGAGTCGCAAAGGCTCATTTTCAGTGCTCATAGTGAGTTAATTATAGCGATTTCCATAATCCCTTGGCGAATTTCTCAAGAGACATCCGGCCACTAGTCGGAAGATAGACAAAGCTTGATGCGACTGGCGTCGAAACTCGCAGGAGGTCTTAATGCGACACGATAGGCCCGATAATAACGCAAACGGTAGACAGGCGGTCGGAACCGACCCCTCCGCGACCGATGTGAATCTCGGCGTTGATGAGGCAGAATTTTCTAGCTCGACCGATCGGGCCCGCGTCGCGCACGAGTTGCACGAAGGCGTCAAGATTGAGAAGGCCATAACGGTTCTCAAACCGGTCGGCGAAGTCTTCGCTTACTGGCGGGACTTCAATAATCTGCCGCGGTTCATGAACAATTTAGTCAGCGTCGATGTTCGTTCACCTCTTCGTTCCCACTGGGTCTGGAAAACGGTCGCAGACTTGACCTTCGAATGGGAGATGGAAGTCATCGCCGAAATCCAAGATCGAATGATTTCATGGCAAACTTTGCCCGGCTCAGAAATGAACCACGCCGGTTCAGTTTGGTTGCGACCTGCTCCGCAAGATGAGGCGACCGTCATTCACGTTCAGCTTCGTTACGCACCACCCATCGGCCGACTGGGGATGAAGCTTGCAGAACTGCTGGGCGAAGATCCGGCCAAGAGCGTAGCGGAGGCTCTTCGAAGACTCCGCTCGATCCTTGAAGCTGGAGAAGTTCCGACCACGGAAGGACAGCCGCACGGCTCTCGCGGTCTTCTGCACTAAAACAAAAGTTGTTTGAGGATGTCTGACGACATCCATCACGACGACATGAATCATGAGGAGACGAAAAAATGAAAGCCGTCTGCTGGCAAGGCCGCCACAACGTCAAAGTCGAAACCGTAAAAGATCCCGAGATCCTCAATCCCCGAGACTGCATCGTGCGCATCACGTCCACGGCCATCTGCGGATCCGATCTTCACCTTTATGACGGCTTCATCCCGACGATGCATAAAGGGGATATCCTAGGTCATGAGTTCATGGGCGAAGTCGTTGAGGTCGGCAACGCTATCAAAAACCTCGCGGTTGGTGACCGAGTCGTCGTTCCATTCACGATTTCCTGCGGACATTGCCACTTCTGTAAGCGTGAACTTTACTCTCTTTGCGACAACTCAAACCCTAACGCGCACGTCGCCGACGGGCTTTACGGGCAATCTTGCGCAGGTCTCTTTGGTTATTCGCACATGATGGGCGGATACGCCGGTGGCCAAGCTCAATACGCGCGTGTTCCTTACGCCGACATTGGACCATTGAAAATCCCGGATGGCGTAGAAGACGAAAGCGTCTTATTTCTTAGCGACATCTTGCCGACCGGTTGGATGGCCGCTGATAACTGCAATATTCAGCCGGGCGATACGGTCGCCGTCTGGGGTTGCGGCCCCGTCGGTTTATTCGCGATTCAGTCCGCGTATCTTCTGGGTGCCGAGTGCGTGATCGCGATCGATCGGGTTCCCGAACGATTGGCTTTGGCCGAGCAAGTTTGCGGGGCCGAGATCATCAACTACGAAGAAGTCGACGTGCAAGAAGAGCTGATGTTGAAAACCGGAGGACGCGGCCCCGATTCCTGCATCGACGCCGTCGGGATGGAAGCTCACGGTGCGGGTCACGCTCTTTCGACTCTCCAATATGTTTACGACAAGGCTAAAACTTCCGTTTTTCAAGAAACCGATCGGCCGATTGCGCTGCGACAGGCAATTCAGTCCTGTCGAAAAGGCGGCGTGATTTCGATTCCAGGCGTGTACGGCGGTGTGCTCGACAAAGTTCCGTTTGGTGCCGCATTCCAGAAAGGACTCACCTTTCGCATGGGTCAGACGCACGTCAAACGGTACATGAAACCGCTTCTCGATATGATCCTCGACGGCAAGCTTGATCCCTCGTTCGTCATCTCTCATCGATTGAAGCTTGATGAGGCGGCTGGTGGTTACAAAACTTTCTTAGAGAAAGCGGATAGCTGCACGAAGGTGATTTTGGATCCGTGGCATTGAAGGTTGCTTAGTTCGGCGCTCGTTTGCTAATCCTCGATCTGACGGACCGATCAGAACGAGGATGAGATGACTCAGCTTCCCGCGAGCGCCGCAGATAAAAGCTCTAAGTCTCGCTACATCGAAACTGCGCTCTATTTTCTAAAGCTCGGATTCATCGGCTTTGGTGGTCCGCTCGCGCTGGTTGCGAGCATGCAACGAGATCTAGTCGAAAGACGCAAATGGATGGATCCTGAAGCTTTCGCCCGAGCCTTTGCGCTCATCAAGGCGATGCCGGGGCCGGTTGCATTCATGACGTCCGTTTTTCTCGGCCAACGCCGCGCCGGCTGGCTTGGTGGATTGGTTGCGGGTGTTGGATTAATCGCACCCTCGTTCGCCATGTTGGTTCTTTTCGGAATGTTTTACGAACAATGGCGTGGTGTGCGGGGCGCGGATGCGTTTCTTACCGGACTTCAGGCCACCGCGCTCGGCGTGATCCTCGCGAGTTTGAAGGGTTTGGGTTTTAGCCATCGGAAGAAAATCATTTTCTGGTTTCTAGCTTTCGTTGCCGCTTTGATCACGTTTCTCAAACCGGCGCTTGAGCCATTTTTGATTCTCTTCTCAGGCCTCCTTACGGCAGGCCTGCTGCGATTGAAGATGAAGTCTCGCCCAAGTCATTGGTTACAAAACCTAAAGCTTCTCTGGATCGGCGGACTCCAACCCCCGCAGCTCGACATGACAACGCAAGCTCTTCCCGTGATGCAAACGACAGCGAATTTCCCGGATCTTTTCTTAAGCTGTTTCAAAGCCGGCGCGTTCGTTTTTGGTTCTGGTCTCGCGATCGTCCCCATGATGGAACACGATTTTGTCAGCCGCCTCGGTTGGCTCACGCACACAGAGTTCATGGATGCGCTTGCGTTCGGACAAGTCACTCCAGGCCCCGTCGTCATCACGACGACATTTATCGGATACAAGTCACTCGGTTTGGCCGGAGCCTTCGTCGCGACGAGCGCCATCTTTCTTGCGCCTTTTCTTCACATGGTAACGTGGTTTCCACGCGCACTGAATCGAATGGAAAAACTCCCTTGGATCCAAGCTTTTCTGACGGGAGCAATCGCGGCCGTTTGCGGTGCGATTTTCGCAACGGTCCTTAAACTTGCAGCCCCTTGGATCAACCAACCTTTTGCTTACCTGCTCATTGCGGCTGCACTGCTTGCAGGGTTACTCACGAAGATTCCCGTGTGGCTCGTGATCCCGTTTGGTGGAGCGCTCGGTTACTTGATTCTCTAACGACGCCCAAAATGAAAAACGCCCGGCGCAGAAGCCAGGCGTTTAGGATTTGAAACTTGTACTCTAGAATCAGCCGGCCTCGTCTTCCAACTCATCGTCGGTGATCGTGCCGAGGTTGTACTTCTCAACCCGGTAGCGCATCGAGCGGAACGTGATGCCAAGAAGCTTTGCGGCCTTTTTCTTCACTCCGCCTGCCGTGTGGATCGCTTTGATCAGCAGTTCTTTTTCGATCTGACCCACGACTTTATCGAGATCGATTCCGTCTTCGGTGATCTCGATACCATCTGAAGACGCCATCTTGCGGCCCGACGGCGTATTTACAAACGGCGGTAAGCTTTCGGGAAGAACCGTCGCGCCACCTTCGAGTGCGACTGTGCGCTCGATGATGTTCTCAAGTTCCCGTACGTTACCGGGGTAATCGTATTTTTTGAGAAGATCCATCGCCTCTTTCGAGATCGAGGAGATCGTCTTCGTCAAACGCGAGTTGTACTTATTCAAAAAATGCGTTGCGAGGGCCGCGATATCATCGCGACGTTCACGAAGGCTCGGCGTTTTGATGTTGATCACGTTCAAGCGGTAGAACAAATCTTGCCGGAACGTACCTTGGGTGACCATCTGCTCGAGGTCGCGGTTAGTTGCGGCGATGATCCGTACGTCGACTTTCGTATCTTCAACGGAACCTACACGACGGATCACGCGCTCTTGAATCGCGCGGAGAAGCTTTACTTGAATCGAAACGGGCAATTCACCCACTTCGTCGAGGAAGAGCGTTCCACCGTCAGCCACTTCAAACAAACCTGCTTTATCGACCACGGCGCCCGTGAAGGAGCCTTTTTTGTGACCGAACATCTCCGATTCCATGAGGGATTCAGGGATCGCACCGCAGTTGATGGTAACGAAAGGCTTATCTTTCAGAGGTCCGTTGTAATGGATGGCTTTTGCGACCATCTCCTTACCAGTACCGCTCTCGCCCGTGATCAAAACGTTTGTCGGAGTTTCCGACACACGCTTGATGAGATCGTAAATGCGGTGCATGGCTTCCGAGTTTCCGACGAGGTTCTGGAAGCTGTATTCCTTCTCGAGCTCTTTCTTTAGCGAGCGGTTTTCAACTTCGAGATTGCGGCTACGGAGGGCATTCGCAATGTTGATGCGAACTTCGTCGATCTTAAAGGGCTTAGTGATGTAATCGTACGCGCCCATCTTCATGGCTTCTACCGCGCTCTCGGTCGTCCCGAAAGCCGTGATCATCATGAAGAGAAGTTCAGGCTGCGTTTCTTTGACGTGCTTGAGGAGTTCGATGCCCGTGACGTGCGGCATCTGAAGATCCGAGATGATCAAGTCGAACGACTTCTTCTTGAGCATGTCGATCGCTTTTTGGCCATCTTCCACGCAAGTGACTTCATAGCCTTCCTTGCGAAGCATGATGTCCAAAAACTCGCGTATTGACTCTTCGTCGTCGACGACCAGAATTCTCGGCTTCATCCTTAAAACCCCTCTGTAAGGCCACTCCGGGCGGAGCGACGGCGTTCAATCAAGGCTCGCGTCCCTGCGTGCCGCCTGAAGAACGTTCTAGACGTTCAACCGTTCCCGCGCTTTTGTCCTCTGAATGCTTTCTGAAAATTTTCCGACGCCCGCTGGGAATCTGCAAGTGCATTTTTGTCGAGGTTTGAGGCAGCCTTGGCGGGGAACTCTAAAGTGAATTCCGTCCCGACGCCCTTAGTGCTCTCAACGAAAACTCGACCCCCGTGAGCCTCGATAATCTTGTGAGTGACGGCGAGACCAAGTCCAGTTCCCTTAGGCTTGGTCGTGTGGAAGGGCTCAAAGATTTTGCGCAGACCGACTTCGTCGATGCCGCATCCGTGATCTTTGATCTTGATCACGACATTTGTTCCTGAATCGAATGTCGCAATTTCGACTTTCGGTTCACTTGCGTCGTTCATCGCTTGATATGCGTTGATGGTGATGTTGAGCAGAGCCTGCTTCAACTTATCGCGATGACCCGCGATTTCTTGGCTCGCCGCTAAACTCAAAGTTTGGACCGTCTCCTGACGTAACTTCGCGTTGAGCTTCAACATCTCGCAAACTTCGCGAATCAGACCATTCACGTCGACCGGATCATCTTTGAGTTGGTCGGGACGCACGTAATCCAGGAACTCGGTAACTAAGTTATTAAGGCGATCAATCTCACGAAGAACGATGGCCATGAGCCGCTGCTCTTCTTCTTGGCGCCCGGTAAACGATCCGCCCAACAATTGGATACTGCCGCTCATGCTCGCCAAAGGGTTCCGAATTTCGTGAGCGATTCCCGCCGCCAGCTGACCGACGGCCGCCATCTTTTCGCTCTGTCTCATCTGAAACTCGAGTCGCCGAACTCGACTTAAATCCTGGAAGGTCAGAATGGCTCCGCGGATGGCGCTGCCCTCCGGGAGAGGCGACACGATCACTTCGAGAATCAATCGATCGCCCACGGGAGTCTTGTAGGAGTGATCGAATCGCTCGGTGATGATTGCGGCATCCTCGTCGCTCGCGCCTGTAGCGCCTGTAGCATCTGTAGCCCCGTCGGCCACGAGCTCCCGCGAGCGTGACGCGAATTCTTGAGTTTTGCTAAGGAGGCCGGGAACAACGTCTTCCAGTTTTTTGCCGACGATTTCCGCCGGAATCGGATCGAGGATTTCGATGGCCGCGCGATTCGCTAATAGAATTTCACCGGACTCATCAATAGTGACTAAACCCGTAGAGACGTTATCGATGATCAACGCATTGAGATTGCGGAGGGCGCGAATATCCTTGCCCTGACGTTGGAGCGCGCTTCCCATGAAGTTGAGCTGTTCGCTCAAGTAGCCTGACAGATGCGCCACCGCGAAGAAAGAAAGGTTGTTGAGCGCGAAAGCGAAATAAAGCGTCTGACCTTCGAGTTCGGGACCGAGAATCAAAAGCGAGTTGAAAAGAGTCGCCGTCCAGAACGCGAGTAAATAGGCGCCGCGCTTTTTGAAAACAAATCCGCAAAGGATGATGTTCACCAGGTGCAGGAACAAAAACAGCGATTGGTTCACACCCGTGAGGTGAATCAGGCCCGTGATGAAAATTGATTCAAAGAAAAACAACGCCGCGGTGGGCGCGCGACGCTTCAACGCTTTCTCGAAGAAGGTCAAATAAAAGAGATTTACAGCGAACGCTGCCGAAAGCAGGACGTAAACCGGAACGAGAATCTCCGTATTCACGAACTCAGGTTGCGCCGCCTGGAAAGCAAGGGTGGCCCCGAGAGTCACTACGAGAAAGCCGAGTCGAACGCCTTCAATCAAAAGCATCTGGCTTCGATTGTCGGTAAAATCGAGCTTCACGGTGCCGGCGTTTGCTCCACCACCGTGAGCGAGGTCAGGCGATGAGCCCGCCGCCTGTTCTTGATTTTCGCCCGCCTGCCCGTCCGCGGTCACTTCGATCACGTCTCCTGCGGCCCGAAGTCATTAGGGCCGCTCAATTCACTGCTGCTTGATCGTCTCGCTTACGCGCCGCTACCGACTGTTCCTGCGAGGTTGAAGATCGGGAGGTACATCGCAATGACGATGAAGGCGATGATCCCGCCGAGGAAGACCATGAGCAAAGGTTCGATGACCGTGGTCAAAGCGCCTACGGCCACGTCAACTTCGTCTTCATAAAAGTCGGCGATACGACCTAACATCTGATCGAGCGTACCGGTTTGTTCACCGACCGCGATCATCTGCGTGACCATTTGCGGAATATATTTTTCTTTCGCCAAAGGAACGACGAGCGATTTCCCTTCGGAGATCGAGTCTTTCGCTCGCAAGATCGCACGCTCGATCACGTAGTTACCGACTGTCTTCGCCGAGATGTCGAGAGCTTCCATGATGCCGACGCCGGAGCCAAGAAGTGTCGAAAGAGTTCGCGTGAAACGCGCAACCGCACTTTTCGTGATCAAGTCACCAATCAGCGGCATATCGATGAAAATCGCATCACACGTTTTGCGACCTCCATCGGAATTGTAGTAAGCGATCGCTCCGTAGATCACCCCGACCACGGTACCGATGTAGAGATACCAATACTTGATGAACGATTCGCTCATCGCGACGACGTACTGAGTGAGCGCCGGAAGTTCGCCGTTGAACTGCTCGAAGAGAGCTTGGAACTTCGGGATAACGAAGAACAAAAGACCACCGACGACGACCAAGGCGATTGCCATGATGACCGCGGGATAAATCATTGCGCCTTTAACTTTACCCGTGAGCTTCACGGATTTCTCGATGTAGGCCGCAAGACGGTTCAAGATTTGATCGAGGTTACCGGACTCTTCGCCTGCGCGAACCAGGTTGACGTAGAAGCGGTTGAAGATCTTCGGATGCTCGGCAAGCGCATCACCGAAGCGTTTCCCTTTGGAGATATCGCTCGCGACCGTCTTTAAAGCGATGCCTAGGTTAGGGCTACGCGAGCTTTGTCCGAGAGTATCGATCGCTTGCAAGATCGGAATACCTGACGTGAGAAGTGTCGCCATCTGACGCGTGAGGATCTGCAAATCTTTCGATTTTACGCCGCGACCACTTGCTCCCCGAGAACGTGGAGCTTGACGAGTTTGCACAGCCGGCACGATGCGAAGAGGCACCATGCGCTGCGCGCGCAACTTCACGCGGGCCTCAGCTTCGTTCGCCGCTTCGATTTCGCCGCGCAGGTCTTTGCCGTTCGCGCCTTTCGCTTCGAAATTGAACTTTGCCATCTTCTCTCCTTAAAGGCCTGCTTTACGCAGAAGCGCATCCAGCTGCTCTGGTTCCGGCGATGCCGAGAACGCGGTTTTCAAATCGATTTTCTTTCGCAGAACTAAATTCAACAGGCTTTGGTTCATCGTGACCATGCCGGTTTTCTCCTGCCCGACCTGCATCATCGCGCCGATTTGGTGGAGCTTGTTCTCACGCACCAAGTGACGAATGCTCGGAGTCATCGCGAGGTACTCAACCGCCGCGACTCGACCACCCTGCAACGACGGCAGAAGTCGCTGCGAGATGATCCCCTGAAGAACAAAGCTAAGTAGAACTCGAATACGCTCTTGTTGCTCGGCCGGGAACACGCTGACGAGACGGCTGATCGTTTGGATCGCCGAGTTCGTGTGAAGAGTCGCGAAAACCAAGTGTCCTGTCTCAGCCGTCAAGAGTCCAGCTTCGATCGTCTCGAGATCCCGAAGCTCGCCCAACAAACAGTAATCGGGATCCTGACGAAGCAAATACTTCATCGCCGACTTATAAGCCGACGTATCGGTGCCGACTTCTCGTTGGTTCACGATACAGTTCTTGTGCGGATGAACGAATTCGATCGGATCTTCAAGAGTTACGATATGACCGTAGTTCTCCGTATTGATCTTGTCGATCATCGTCGCGATCGTCGTGGATTTTCCCGAACCGGTCGGGCCCGTCACGAGCACCATGCCGTAAGGGAGATTCGTAAGTTCTCCCACGGCGGGTGGCAGACTTAAGTCCTGAAACTTTGGAATCGTAACCGGTACGCGACGAAAAACCCCCGAGACCGCACCCTTCTGGAAAAAGTAGTTCGCACGGAAGCGGGCCATGTTTTTTACATCGAAGCTGAAGTCGAGTTCGCGGGCTTCTTCGAACTTACTTTTTTGTGAATCACTGATCACCGAATAACAGAGCTTGCGAGTGTGCTCTTTATTCAAAGGCTCGCTTTTCACGCGAACCATGCGCCCGTTCACACGGAGAGCCGGCTGCGAACCTGCAACGATATGCAAGTCGGAGGCTCCTTGATCCGTGGCGAACTTGAGCAGCTGCAAGAGAGTGATCATACTTCGTCGTCTCCGAGGGTCACCGAGAGAGCTTGTTCAAGAGAGACTTGGCCTTTGCGAACTTTCACCAACGCCGACTGACGAAGCGAACGCATTCCACCTTGGATGGCTGCGCGTTTGATCTCGATCGGACCACCGCCCTTGATGACGATCTCTTTCAGCGGTCCCGACATTTGCATGACTTCGTAGATCGCGATCCGGCCTTTAACGCCCGTGCCGTTACAAACGGAGCAACCATCTCCACGCATAGCTCCATCGTAGAGGTGCGTCTCTTCGGGTCGCACGCCCGCTTCGATCAAAACTTCGGGCTCAATTTTGTGCGGAACAGCGCACTTCGTGCAGACCTTGCCCGCAAGACGCTGAGCGAGGATCAGCGTGATCGTCGTCGTAATGAGGTAACCCGGAACTCCCATATCAAGAAGACGCGAAACCGACGCCGGAGCATCGTTCGTGTGGAGAGTACTTAAAACCAAGTGGCCCGTGTTCGCGGCTTTGAAAGCGACTTCGGCCGTTTCCAAGTCACGAATCTCACCAACGAGGATGACGTCAGGATCCTGACGAAGAAACGAGCGAAGAGCTTCGGCAAACGTGAATCCGATATCGTGATGAACGTGGACCTGGTTGATGCCGTCCAAGTTGAATTCAACCGGATCTTCCGCCGTCGAAATATTGATCTGCGGATCGTTCAAGCTTGCAAGTGCCGAGTAGAGCGTCGTCGTCTTACCGGAGCCCGTCGGTCCCGTGACAAGAACCATCCCTTGAGGTTCGTTGATCTTCGCCTTGAAGAGATCGAGTTCCACTTGGTCGAACCCAAGCTTCGTCATGTCGAGCTGGAGGTTCGCTTTATCGAGGATACGCATAACGATCTTTTCGCCGAAGAGCGTAGGAAGTACGCTCACGCGCAGATCGACTTCCATGCCGTTTGCCGCTTTCACTTTGATACGACCGTCTTGCGGGCGACGACGTTCCGCGATGTCGAGCTTCGCCATGATCTTGATACGGCTTGCGAGACCCGCACCGACGCCCGAAGGCGGCTGACTCTTCTCGTGAAGCAAACCGTCGATTCTGTAACGAACACGAAGGCGCTTCTCGTAGGGTTCGATATGAATATCGGAAGCCTTCATCTTGATGGCTTCTTGGAGCATTTGGTTCACGAACTTTACGAGAGGACCAAGCTCCTCACCACCGCCATCAAGCGCCTGGGCCGAGAGGGACGCCGTGAAGTTGAATGCTTCTTCGGTGTTCTCGAGTTCGCTAACGATGGTGCCGAGATCTTCTTTCGTGTTCTTGTAGTACTTCTCGATCGCTTTTTGAATCGAGAGCTCAGGTGCTACGACAACTTCGATTTTGCATTTCGAGACAAACGCTAAGTCATCGCGGACGAACATGTTCGAAGGATCCGTGAATGCGACGACGAGCGTGTTGCCAGCTTTGGAGACCGGAATCACTAAGTGCTTTTGGCAAATCTCACGAGGGACGACTTTGATCGCCTCTTCATCAATTTCGAATTGGTCGAGATCGATATCCGGGACGCCGTACTGCTGTCCCATGAACTCGGCCATCTTCTTATCGTTGACGTAACCGAGACGCACGAGTGCGGAGCTTAAGCGGCCACCAGCGCTCTTCTGTTCTTTGCGCGCTTCTTCCAGCTGACTGATGTTCACGAGGTTCTCGCGAACGAGCAATTCTCCGAGGCCTTTTTTGACCGTCGACATAGCTTCGCCTTCTCCTGATACTTGACTATCAAGTTCAGTCTAATGACTGGCCAAATCGATCGTAACTGATCAAACGTCCGACTTTTAAAAATGAGATCAAACAGATTTCGCAAACGCGTTTTTCAACGCGGTTGCGTAGGCCTCAACGTCGAGTTGCACGCCAAAAGCCGTGCGACTCCACTCGAGGTCTGTCCAGGCGGCAACGCGAAAGCCCGGCTCGACGAAAGCACCGACAGCTCCAGCCTCACCCGCAAGCTCTTCGTTGGTCGGATCCAGCGAGAGATCCAACCACAATCCACCCGACTTCAAAAAGTTGAAGTAATAAAGCTCACTCAATGCTCCTTCATCAGCGCCCGGGTCGAGCGTGTTGATCGCAACCGAGTGAACGCTAGGGAGCTGCGTGATCAAATGACGAGGAACGAATTGAAACTGCACGCCGAAGTAGCTGCGCTTCACGTCTTCGATGAATTTTTGACCTTTTTCATCATTCGGATCACTGACGTTGAACCGGCTGAATCCAAGGCGAGCGAGTGCGGCCACCGCCGCGCGTGATTCGCAGCCGCTCCCAAGGATGAAAACGGCACCGGTGAGATCAAAACCTTTGACGTCGGTCACGACGGCTCTCTGCAGACCTTCGTTCAAAAAATTGCGCGGCCACCATTCATCGCCTTGTTTCACGTAGGCGTCAGCGACTTTCAGCGTGAGAATGGAAGACGGAACTTTTTCGGTGAGAGAAGGAAGAAGTTCGCAAAGTTCACCGCCGACTCGCAGCTGTTGGTGAACCTTACAGGCCGCCCGCACATCGGCTTCGAAGGTTTCGGGCCGACTTTGAATTAGCTCAACTCTATTCGCGAAGCCTGCATCTCTCAGCGCTTGCGAAAGTAAATTTACACGTCGTGAATCGCTGTCTGTCGAAATTTGCGCCCAACTCACATCGCCGCCGACTGCTGACATCAGATAGACCGCCCGCTCTGATCCAAGATCTGGCTACATTCGAGAATGTCAGCCTTGATTTGCGCGACTAAAGCATCGACGCCGGAGAACTTCTTCTCGTCGCGAACGCGGTTGACGAAGTCGAGTTGAATCGTCTCGCCGTAAACATCCCCAGAGAAGCCGATGAGATGAGCTTCAATGCTAGGGAGCGGCGGACTCAGTGGGTCTGGATTTGCCTTTTGAAACGTCGGATTGAAGCCGATGTTCACGGCCGCTTTCCAAACTTTTCCGCGTGCGCTCGCCCACGCCGCGTAAACTCCGCGCGCTGGTGCCGTTTCCGCCGTGGTTCGAAGATTTGCCGTCGGAACACCGATCGTGCGGCCGCGGCCTGCGCCTTTTTCCACTAAACCTTTTAAGTAGAACGAGCGGCCCAAAAGATTCTTGGCGAGGGCGACGTCTCCTGCTTCCACGGCCTGGCGAATGCGCGTGGAAGAAACCAACACCTCCCCCACTTTCACGGGCGGGATCACTTCCATATTAAAACCAAGAGTTGGTGCCCGCTCTTTGAGGAAGTCGATGGATCCCTGTCGATTCGCCCCGAAACTAAAATCGTAGCCAACGATGAGCGTTTCGGGCGTGAAGGGCCGGAAGATCCACTCAAGCAAGTAACGATCCGGTGGGAGCTGTGAAAATTCTCTAGAAAAAGGTTCAATGACGAGCGCATCAACGCCGAGAGCCTCGAGTTGATGAGACTGATCTTCGACATCAAAAATGCGGTGCAATTTTCGGTCAGGGTAGAGAACTTTTACCGGATGAGGTTCAAACGTCATCACGACCGCAGGTGCTTTGACCTGCTTGGCTCGCTCAACGAGTCGGTGAACGAGGGCGCGATGCCCCAGGTGAACACCGTCGAAGTTCCCGATGGTCAACACCGACGACGAAAATGGGCTCTCAAGAGTTCTGGTTCCGTGAATGATCCGCACAAGCTAGAGATAACAGATTTTCCCTGGGTTGACTGCCTTGGATTCTTGCGAAATCTCAAGGAGATTGCTACATTGCGTCGCAATGCCCGAAAGTTTTGATCAGTTCCGGAAATACCTCCAGTACCACTTCCTCGTGGCTTGGCGAACCAAGGCCTTTTGGCTGCGCGCATTCGTCTGCTGGTTGGTCGGCGCGGCCCTGCTGATTTACGACGAAGGAACCAACTTTGATCTACGCTTGAAAGTCCGCGGTCCCGTGCCGACAACGGGCGCAGTCGTGCTCGTCGATGTGAATGAGCGGGACTGGGCAACGCTTAATCCAGAAACTCGCAACGTTCTGCGTCCGCTCAAGGAAGTCATCGTTCCGAACGACTCGTACTTCTGGAACGCGAAGGCTTGGGAGAAACTCTTAAGCCGCGTCTTAAGCTCACAACCGAAAGCTGTAGGCGTTTCGTTTTACTTCGGCGAAAACATTCGCTCGCCTCAAGCGCCGATAACGGCCAGGACGGTTTTCGAAGATCCACGCGTCGTTTGGGCCGCTGACGTCGACAATACGAGCCGCATGCTGCTGCCACTCTTTGCATCGACTTACAACTCCAACGTCGGACTCCGAAACTTACGCGCCGATGATGACGGAACCGTCCGTCGTTTCAACAGCTCTAGCGTGCACGTTCCGCATTTGGCGGTGCGACTTGCAACCGTCGCGCATCCTGAACTCACTGAATGGGCCGAGTCGCGCGTCGGCAACGCCTCGATCATCAACTTCCACGGCGATGCGACGACTTCATTCACGGTCTTAAACGCGCGCGATCTGATTGAAGGCCGCACGCCTACCGACGCGATCGCAGGTAAAGTCGTGATTATCGGCAACCTTAGTAATACGCTCGAACAAATTCAGACTCCGCTCGGACGTATGAGTCGCAGCGAGGCGATTGCAAACATCACCGAAAACATTCTTCAGAAGGAAACCGTAGCTCGCTGGCCACGCGCTCTTTATTTGATCTTACTTGCGCTCATGATGGTCGGAGCGATCAAAGTGATCGCAACGTATCCTCAATCGGTTGCGCTCGTGGTCTTTCTTCTCTCGGGAATCGTTTGGATTTCTGTGAGCATTTGGGCGTTTGATGTTTACCAAATCTGGCTTCCCGTTTTCTCACCGCTCGTGCAGCTGCTCACGACTTGTCTAGTGTTCTTGAGCTATCAACTCGCCATTAATGAACGTCGCACGTGGCGCTTAGAACAAGAGCAAAAGTACATCTCGGAGATCGAGCAATTAAAAACGAACTTCGTCAGCATGATGAGTCACGATCTCAAAACGCCGATCGCGAAGATCCAGGCCATCTGCGATCGGATGCTTGCGAGTTCTCAAGATCCCGCGATTACGCAAGACTTGAAGAGCCTCCGACGTTCAAGTGACGAGCTTCATCGTTACATTCAAAGCATTTTGAAGGTGACGAAAGTTGAAGCCAAAGACTTCCAAATCCAAAAGGAAGTAACGGACATCAACGAAAATATTGAACGCGTCATCGGTCGCCTGGCACCTCTTGGGCGTGAGAAGCACATTCGCATCACGACGAAACTCGAGCCGATGTTTTCGATCGAGGTCGACACCACCCTGATCGAAGAAGTCATTCATAACTTGATCGAGAACGCGATCAAGTACACGCCGGCATCGGCAGAACATCCTGGGCTGATTACGGTTACTTCCGAGGAGAAAGACGACAATGTCGTCGTCGTGATTCAAGACACCGGACCGGGAATCGATCCGGAAGATCAAAAAGAGATTTGGGGTAAATTCACGCGCGGCCGCGTTCAGCAGACCGCTACCGCCGGCGAGATCAAGGGAACAGGTCTTGGACTCTACCTCGTGAAATACTTCGTCGAACTCCATGGAGGTCGCGTTTTCCTAGAGAGCGCACCGGGCCGCGGCACTAGGATCGGCTTTACGATTCCGCTCGCTACGGAAAGCGAGTCGCCCGCTGCGCCAATGACAACGCCTGCATTGGGTGAGGTTTGAGAATGTACGCATCGCACCCAATGCGCCTAATCAGATACGTGAAGTGAGATGATTTTTGTGAGCATTTCGGATACCACCTTTTCGAAGCCCTGTACCCAGAGGAAGTGCGTATGAGCCAGTTCATGAATCGCCTGAGCGCCTTGATTGTCGATGATGAAGCAGAGCTTCGTAAATCCGTCATCTCGGTTCTGAAAACCTCGATGCCCGATTTTCAGTTCGACATCGATGAGGCCAGCGACGGCCAAGAAGCCTTAGCGAAATACAAAGCCGGTGACTGGGATCTCGTCTTGATGGACGTACGCATGCCCAACATGAACGGAATCGAAGCTTTGCGCGCGATCAAAGATCACGATCCGCGGACTTTCGTCGTTCTGATGACGGCGCACTCCAACGTTCAGGACGCGATCTCCGCCGTCAAGGAAGGCGCCTACGATTATCTCGAAAAACCGGTGCACCCCGAAAAATTAGTTGAGATCGTCACGCGCGCAAACGATGCCCGCGAGATGGTTTCCCGTTTAGCGATTTCGAATCCAATTTTTGATGACGATATCGAAAGCGAGTTTGTTGGCACTTCAAAGAAGATGCGCGACGTCTTCGACCTCATTCACCGGCTCTGCAAAGTCGATACGACCGTTTTGATTCGCGGTGAAAACGGAACCGGCAAAGAACTCGTAGCTCGCGCGATCCACTTCAACTCCCCTCGCAAAAATGGCTCCATGGTCGCCATCAATTGCGGCGCAATCCCGGATTCGTTGATGGAGAGCGAACTCTTCGGTCACGAGAAGGGTGCCTTCACCGGTGCGCATGAGCGCAAGATCGGAAAATTCCAGTTAGCGAATAACGGAACGATCTTCCTCGACGAGATCGGCGAGCTGAAACCCGACATGCAAGTGAAACTCTTGCGCGTTCTCCAGGAGAGGAAGTTCACGCCCGTCGGAAGTTCCCGCGAAGTGAAAACGGATGCACGCATCATCGCGGCAACCAACCGCAACCTCGAGAAGATGATCGAAGACGGCACCTTCCGCGAAGACTTGTTCTACCGCTTGAACGTGATGCCGATCTTCTTGCCGCCACTTCGTGAGCGCGTGGATGATATCGGTGAGCTTGCTCAGTATTTCATCAAACGATTTTCGAAAAGCCACGCTCGCGTGATCACCGGTGTAACGGACGAGGCTTTGCATATTTTGAAGAATTACCGGTGGCCCGGAAACATCCGAGAACTCGAGAACGCGATTGAACGCGCATTTATCGTCGAGAACTCGGACCGCGTAACGTCGGCTTCACTTCCGGAAACGATTCTCAAGAAGTCGAAAGAGCAAGTTGAAGTCGCGATGACTCCGAAAACCTACAACGGCCCTATGGACTTCGAACAGTTCAAGGAGCAAGCGGAGAAAGAGTTCATCATTAACGCGCTCAAGGCAAATAAGGGTCGCATCAACAAAACTGTTGCTGAGGCCAATATCCCGAAAAACACCCTGCTTCGCAAAATCAAGAAGTACGGGATCAACGTTCGTGAGCTTAGCGGCGAGTAACGGAAACTGAGCTCAGCGGAATGACACTAGGGCCCGTAAACGTCAGGGCCCAGTGCTTCTTACAATCGCATATTGTAGATAAGCGCGAATTTCTTATGAGTCTTTGACACGGTCTCCCCGTCTCATAGAAGGTATTGGTGAGACTGGAGGTCTTAGTTTATGGCCCGCGAACTCGTTGAATTCGTCAAAGCAGCAATCCGCAATCCCATTGAAGTCTCGACGGTGTTTCCTACGTCTCGATCGTTGGCAACAACACTCCTCAATATGGGTTCGATCGAAAGCGCTGGGCGCGTTGTTGAGCTGGGCGCCGGCACGGGCGCGATCACGAAGTACCTGGCTCCCCGCCTTCAAGACAAAGACGCTTACTTCGGAATCGAGCTGGATCCGAACATGGTGGCCTTCCTCAAAACTGAATTTCCTGAACTTCACTTCGAAACGGGTCTTGCCGAAAACATTCCTCAGTGGGTGGCAGCAGGAAGCGTCGACCTCGTTGTTTCGAGCCTTCCTTGGACCGTCTTCAATGACGAAACTCAAGAGCGCACGATTCAAGCGATTCATAAATCACTGAAGCCTGGTGGCTCATTCGTCACATACGTCTGTGCGAATGCTCTTTGGTACCCGCAAGCAAAGGCACTTTTACGTCGTCTGCATACGACGTTCGCTTCGGTTGAGCGAAGCGAGCTTGAATGGCGCAATATTCCGCCGGCCTACGTCTTCAAATCGACGAAATAATCAAGCTTCAGTCCAGGGTCGGTAGGTTCTACCGGCCCGTCAAAATTCTCGACACCTCTCCTAGCGTCAAACTCGGCATCGTTAAGCTCATCCGGGCACACGTTTCGCTTTCGATTTCTAGAAAGCCGAGTCCTCTTTTGCCCGGAGTTCCCAATGTCCTTGGCCGCTCGTTTCCTTTCTTTTGCCGCCGCGTCCGTGACCCTCATCGCGGTGGCTGGAGCTAATGAGGTCTTAGAACTTGAGCGCTACGCCAGGATCGGGCGCGGAGGAAAATCCCAAAAGCTAGAGATCGACATCAAAGATCCTGAAATCAACTCGCCCAAATCAGTGCGTTTCTCGCAAGATGCCCGAAAGATTTATATCAATTCGCTAGAAGGCGGAAAAACCGTCATCTACTCGTGGCCCGACCTTAAAAAATTGCGGACGATTTCGCACGAATTCACGACGAAGGAAGCCGAACTCTTCCAGAACGAATCAACAATTTTTAATTACCCCTACTACTCAAAGCCCAAGGGCGGAGACGTCAACATCTTCATGGGTAAGCCCGTTGAGAGCGAGCTCAGCCACGGGGGGCGCTGGCTCTGGATTCCCTACTACCGACGTGACTTCGACAAGTGGGGTCAGTCACCAGGGGCGGTCGCGATCATCGACACCGAAAAAGATGAGATCGTTCGCGTGATGCCCACCGGACCGATTCCAAAGTACGTTGCCGCTTCGCCCGATGGTCGCTACGTGGCCGTTGTGCACTGGGGCGACAATACGGTTGGGATCATCGATACGAGTTCGAACGATCCACGTCGTTTTCAATACGTTTCGCATCTCGTAGTTGAAGAGCAGCTCTCGCAAAAAAACATGGCAGGGAAGGACCGCGATGCTTTCTGCGGATTCTGCCTGCGCGGAACCGTCTTCTCGCCAGATGGCGACTACCTTCTCGTTGCGCGGATGGGGAAAGGTGGCATCGCGGGTTTTCATATTCCAACGGCTACCTACCTTGGAAGCATCATGAAGATCAAAGATACACCCCGGCATTTGGCGCTCAGTCCCGACGGAGCCAATGTCTTCGCAAGCTCCAACGTTGCGGGCTACGTTTCTAAGACGCCGCTCTCGTTGGTTCTCGAGTCGCTTATCAAAGCCAATGGCAAACGCGTCAACGGACCTAAATGGATCGAAACGAAAGTGGGAGCCGGTGCCCGTACGCTCGATCTCACAACGGATGGGCGACTCATCTTCGTCGCGGTAAACAATTCTTCCGAAGTCGTCGCCGTTGACGCCGAACTCATGCAAGTTGTTGTACGGCTGAAGGTAGATCCTTATGCCGTCGGGTTAGCGGTTGCGCCCGATACGTCGGCCGTGGTGCTCACGAGCCAAGGTAAAAAAGGTGTCGGTGGAAACGCCGTGAATATCGTGCGCATCGAGCTCGGCGATTACTATAAAAACCCGCCGAGCCTGGTTCAGGACTAAAGAAACTCCATTTTCGAGTGCCTTATGTTCTGATCTAAATACTTGCTTAAAAAACGTGGGGCGATTTCAGCGGAGGATTCGGAGATGATGACTCCCGCCTGAGGAGGCCCCATCATGACCCACGCCCGCCGCATGATCCGCGACACGAGCAAAGTAACGAATCTTTCCGTCTACATCATGGGCGTCGCTGCAGGTGGGGCTGTCTCGCTTGTGAGTACGCTTCTCGCTGCTTTGGGTCTCGTGCGCATGGATTTAGAAATGCTCATCGGAAGCAGTCTTACAGGCGTTGTTAGCCAGGAAAGTGGCTTGCTCGGTCTTGCGATTCTCCTCATCGCTAGCGGATTCTTTGCGTTTGGCTACGCGATCATCTTCCGCTCGGCCCATCGTTCAGGAGCGCTTGTCGGCATCAACTTGTGCTTATTCCACTATATGGTGTCGGGATTCTTGATCGGTCTTTTGCCGGTCTTTCATCCGCTCATGCCCGAATCGCTAGACTCTCCAGGTTTTTTTATGGTGAGCGCCGGGTTCTTGCCTTCGGTGGCGTTCTTCCTTTCGCATGTCCTTTTCGGAATCGTAGTTGGAGAACTTTTCGACAAAGCGTCTATCCGCGGCGACTACCCGCAGCCCCTCACGAGCGGCTCGCTTTCTAGCGGACTAGAGACGACGCAAGCTCATCACGCTCAATTTCAGTGAGATCAAAATTTTAGGGAATCGAGTTCATTTAAGACGGTCTCCGCGGAGACGTCTTTCATGCAGCGGTGATGACCCAACGGACAAGCCTTTGCTCCGTGTTTCCCACACGGTCGACACGGCATCTGTTCGCGTGGAATCTGCACGACACGTGCTTGAGTTTCCCAGGGACGATAGCCGAACTCTAGAACTGTTGGGCCAAAAATGGAAACAAGCGGAACACCGGCCGTCGCGGCCAAGTGCATGGCACCGCTGTCGTTGCAGACCAAAAACTCGGCGAGAGCCAAAAGCTCTGCTGATTCAAATAGAGAAGTTTCGCCCGCGATCGAAATCGCACCTGGGGCTTCGGCCAGGATTCTCTCGCAGATCAACTTCTCATCAGGCGCGCCCAACAAGACAACTTGATATCCTTTTGACTGTAACACTCGCGCAACTTGCGCGTAGCCCTCGTGGGTCCACATCTTCGTGGGCCAAACACTACCGGGCGCCAGGAACGAAAGCTTGCGACCAGTTGATAGGATTTTCTCGGCTACGGCGCGAACGCGTGGTGATGAGAGAAGCTCGAGGGATCGATCCCTTTTGTACGCATTCCGCACGGCCTCAAGTTTTGGAATTCTCATGTCCGCCCACTCAGGCACGGGCATAAGTTTGCCAGAGGCGTTCACCTGCCCACCGTTGGCACCTTGAGCTTGGCTAAAGTTTCGCAACTTGTCTGCTAAGTGGCCCCCGGGCAAAGTGTCGATGGGCGCAAGAAGCGCGAGCTGACGGAGCGCTTCGGGAAGCTCCAGCGGACGCCGAAGGCGGTCATCAAAAACAAAGAAGTTGAGGAAATGGCGATAGCCGATCTTCCGTTCGGCTTGCAACTCGGCGGCAAGCTTCAGAGACCGGAAAGACTCGTGAGGACAAAACAAAAGATCAAACCGACGCGCTTTCAATTGCGTGACAGCTTTTGCCCAACTTTCTTTTGAGCTCTTGTCCGCTTCGATGGCTTCGTCGACAAGGCCCGCCTTGATGATGAAATCGGCAAGGCCCTTGCGGCAGAGGAGCGTGATCTTATCGTGAGGTCTCAAACGACGGAGCACTTTGAAAAACGGCGTTCCTAGAAGCAAATCTCCTAGGAAGGCGGTTTGAATGATCAAGTGCTCGCTTCGGGCTTGTTGTTCCAAGGCTGTGAATCTTGCTTTGCGCTCGTCCCATTTCTGGGGTGGTTTTGCACCTTCACCTCAACCTTCATTTCGGCTGGCGGTGTTGGCGCTACTTCTTCCGTCCGACCTGATGAGATTTTCGTCTCTCCAAGTTGAACAGCATCTACCAAGTCGTCCGTACGAACTAAGTCGTAACACATCGGTGATCGGCTACAGCTACGTTTCCAACAGGGACTGCAGCTCGCTTGCGTCTGGACACGCACGCCCCGATCGTAGAGATCGATTTCGTGTGCGCACGTTGGACCAAACCACGCGACGACCCACTTCTTCAATCCAATCGCCATGTGCATGCCCAAGCTATCACCGGTCACCACGACATCACAAGCCGCAACGCTGATGATTCCGTCGCGTAGTCCGTTCGCGGTTTCACTGCGCACGACATCAAGACCGTGACCAATGCGTTCGTTACGAACGGTATCTTCCGGACCACCGAGCAAGACGACTCTGTAACGTGGATTCTCGAGAAGTTTTTCGATGAGCTCGCGATGCCCCGACACGGAAAGCTTCTTAAAAGGAATCGTTGCGGCGCAGCCCGTGTTGAGTCCCACGACGATTTGTTCGGGACGAGCCCACGATCCGCGACGTCGAGTCGCTTCGGCTTGTTCAGCTGGACTCAGCCGCAAAACGTATTCGTCACGTTGCCAGCGTCCCAGCTCGAGAGCTTCGTGGGCCAGTTGAACTTCGGGTTTGCGATTCTCGTAAAACTTCTTCTTGTCCGAGAGCCCGATTTCCCAGAGTTCCGTTGCCGCAGGTGTCGCCGGCAAGATCGCTCCGGAGCTCGAATCAACGCGAAATCCGTAGACGAGATCGGCCTTCGTTTGCTTGAGGACGCCCGCCGCCTTTAAGCCCTTCTCAACAACGAACGCGACGTCAAACTCAAGCGCCGACAGTTGCAACAGATCATCGCTTGAAGTCGTGAGCACACGATCAATCAGCGGATTGTTTTTTAGCAGCTGGTCCGCAGGCTTCTGCGTGACCCAAGTGATGTGAGCGCCCGCAAATTTGCGTCGGATCGCGGGAAGTAACGCCGTCGAACGAAGGACGGCGCCTAGAGCCTCGAGATGAACGATGAGGACTCGGCTCGTTGGCACAGACATCTGCGGACAAAGCGAGTCACAGATCTCGCTCTTGCCGCAAGGCTTGTAGCCGCTAAAGTGTCGGCAGTTCGTGATTGGCATTTCTTCCAGTGTAGGCCTGGAAGAGGGGTCCCGAAACGCGACTCAAGTCGCTTTCTTTCTTTGGATTCAGTAGATCTCTCTAAAAAGAGATGAGCTACAAGATCAAGGCAAAGGACCTGGTTCGACCTTCTTCGCGACCGCGACGATCGTACCGATCTTGATCTTGCTCTCGATACGGATGATGAATTTTCGCTCGTCATCCGTCAGCCACATGAAAATATCACCAACGGGTTTGAAAACCCCATTGAGTTCGATTTTTGGTTTGATCACAACGGTATTGAAATCACCGGCGGGCGTCGAGATGCGCTCACGACGAATCACTTCTGCCGTCACGACGAGGTTTTCATTTTCGTGCGCCACGCGGAAAGCGATTTTCTTTCCGGGTCTGAGCTGAAAAGATCGCAAGTAGTAAGCAGCGCTAAAAATATTCTGCGAGTATGGCGGCAATTCCCACTCTTTACGGTTCTCTTCGACTTTCTTCTCGCTATCGATTTTCTTATCCCACCAAAACGCGCGTCCTTTGGACCAATCGAAAACTGAGCGCGTCTCACGAAGTTGCTTCGACTCTTTCACGTGAAGAGCGTAGCTGTACGGGATCATCGTTTCGTAGTCGACTTGAGTTTCAAACCAATCATCAACCGCGTAGAACATAGCGAACACGGAAGTCGAAATCGCCGTACCCACGAAGTTATAGCTCTTACGTCCATTCACCTGGACGAAAGGACGAGTCTCAAGAGTCATATCACCGGCGACGACTCCGAAGTAACTCGCTTCGAGCGTGACCTTCTCACCGACCCGGTAGGGATCGTTTTGCGGACGACGGCCGATGAAGCCTTCGCCGTCTTCGATCGCGGGCTCGTGCACGATCGGTGTCGCCGCCGCTTGAGGAACTGCGTTCGCCGTTTTCGAAGAAGCACGACCCACTTGAGGTTTGCTCGCGTTCTTGCCGGCAGCTTTGCCTTTGTCCTTCTTCGTAGGTGTGGGCCAAGCACTCGGAACGGGCTCTGGGCCTGGAAGCCGCACGTAAGCCCCCGATGGATCCCCTTGCGCCGCTTCCGCGGGAGGAAGTTGTTCAATCTGGATTTTGTTTTCGAACTCTTCGTTCTTGAGAATTTCTTGCGAGTTCTCGGCCTTAAGAACTTTCGACTGGCACGCCGAAAGGCCACCCAAAGCAAGCGCGAGCGAAAGGATAACAATCCCCTTCGGCCGACTTTCAGGCGCGATTCGAGTTTGACGTTCAATCACGGAATTCTTTCCATCGACGGTGGATCCACATCCATTGTTCCGGATGCGCGCGTACGATGGCTTCGATCTTATCAGTATAGATTTGGGTCATCACAGCGATACTTGCATCTCTAAGGTTCTTTTCGGGGTTTGGGCCATCTGGTCCATTGTCGAGGAAGGGAATCGGAGCCTCGAAGGCGGCAACGTGTTTGCCGTCGGCACGTCGGTATGTGTAGCAAGGAATCACGGGTGCACGCGTTCGGCCCGCCATCAATGCCAAACCCATGGCAGTTCCCGTTTCTCGTCCAAAAAATTTCGTCCGAACGCCGATTGGCGGCCCCATGTATTGATCGAGCACGAAAACAACGATCTCGTTGCGGCGAAGTGAGCGCAAAATTTCAAACGAACTTTTCTCGGGTGGGATAAATCGAGTGCCGTGCTTTCGGCGCATGCCGAACCAAAGCTCATTCAGCCACTTTGACTTAAATTCTTTCGAGATCAAATTCATCGGATAACCAAGACGTGAGAGAGCCGCGATCGCAAAATCGCCGTTGCCGAGATGCAGTCCGAGAAAGATCGCACCCTGCCCGCCTTTTAACGCCGCATCGATATGTTCCAGGCCCTCAAACACGAAATGTTTATTCACATCGCCTTTACCGAAGAACGGAAAAAGGCAGTACTCGACAAGTGTGCGTCCCATGTGCCGGAGCGACATGCGTGCGATTTGTTCCTGCTCCGCAAACGACTTTTCAGGAAAGGCGATTCCAACGTTCTCGACGGCCACGCGACGACGAATGCGGAAAAGATCAAACCAGAGCCAACCGATAAAGTTGCCAAGTCCATCTCGGATCGCTCGCGGCAATGCCGCTATGACAGACGCGAGTACCTTAGCGAAGAGTCCGATGAGCCATTTCATAGAATTCCTTGAGTGAACCGCGCACCGCGCGAACCATGAGGCGTGAAGACCAGGTCGGCAATCCCGACCGCCAGTCTTGAAGCTTCACGGCATCTTTTTCGGTCACGACGATCGCGGAAGCTCCGGCCGCGCGAGCAGCCGCTTCAAGCGAACGCAAATCGTCGGAAGTATAGACGTGATGATCAGGAAAAATTCGGTGCCCGACGACTTCAGTTCCCGCTTCGCTTTCCATCAAACGACGAAACGCTTGGGGACGACCGATTCCCGAAGCGAGAAATATTTTTTGTCCGCGAAAGCTGCTCGGCTCTTTTGCGGGAACGTCTTCGTAAAATTTTTCAAGCCGCGAGAAGCCACCCAGAACCGAAGCAAATTCACAAACGAGAAGTTGACTGGGAATTTTCGCCCGTAAATACGCGATCGCCTCTTCCGTAGCGAGGTTCGTTTTTGTAATAAAAACCGCCTGGGCTCGGTTGAGCGATGCGAAACTCTCGCGCATTCGCCCACCTGGCAAAGACGAATAGTGCCATCGCGGTTCGCTAGCATCGAGAACAACGATATCAAGATCGCGCTTCAAACGTCTGTGCTGAAAGGCATCGTCTGCGAGAATCAAATCCACCTGAGCTGAGTTCAAAAGCGCTTCCGCGGCTCTCACACGATCGGCCCCGATAAAAACCGGAATCTCGGGATACTTCGTCGCAAACCAAGAAGGCTCATCGCCAAATCGCAAAGCTTTTTCACCTTCGTTCGCTGACTGCGCAGGAACGCGCGCGGGTCCCTTTTCGGTGCCACCGTAACCACGGCTCACAACACCAACGCGTAATCCTCTCCGCGTGAGATCCTCAATCAACAAAGCGGTAAGCGGCGTCTTGCCGGTTCCACCTGCCGTTAAATTTCCGATACTTATCACCGGTGCGTGCACGGCGTAGGAACTTCGCCATTCGTAATCGAAGCTCCAATTGCGTAAGATCATCGTCGCGCGGTAGAGCGCGGAGAACGGGGCCAGCAGTGTTTGTGCGAGCCCGGCGGGAAAACTCAAACCGGTTGCTCCACCCAATACTCTTTGAGGAGCTCGGCCACTTTCAGAGTCGCGCCTTTGCTACCGAGTTGGTCTTTGATTTGGGCTAGGTCAGCGATTACGCGAGCGCGCTCCTGATCGTCTTCTACGAACTTAGAGAGTTCTTCAGTCAAACGTTTCGGATTCGCATCGTCTTGAAAGAGCTCCGGTACGATCTGCCGATTCATGATTAAGTTTGCCATTCCAAAAAACGGCGTCTTCGTCACGAGTTTCTTTGCGAGCCAAGCCGTCATTGAATTCATGCGGTACATGATGACCATCGGCTTTCCCATGAGGCCAACCATCAAAGTCGCCGTCCCGCTTGCTACGAGAATGACGTCCGTCAGCGAGATCATATCAAGGGGTGCCTCTTTGATGATCTGGAGCGGGAAGTTCACGTCTCCGATCTTCAAACGGAGTTCATTGCGATCAAGCGAGGGAGCGACCAGCAAAATGGGTCGAATGCGAGGATTACGCTTCACCATGAGTTCAGCGGTTTCCAGCATCGTCTCCAAGTGATGATTGATCTCCGACCAACGACTTCCCGGCATGAGACCTAAGACAACTTCGTTGTCTCCAATCCCGAACTTCTGCCGCCGAGCTTTCAGATCCGAAGGACTTTGTTCAGCCGGCAATTCGTCCAAGAGTGGATGGCCGACAAAATCCGCTTTCACATCGTGCTCGCGGTAGAACTTCTCTTCGAAAGGAAAAAGCACGAGCATGTGGTCGACCACTTTGCGGATCAACTTTACGCGACCCGTTCTCCACGCCCAGACCTGGGGAGAGATGTAATACACAACCCGGATGCCACGTTTTTTGAGCTCTTTCGCCAGTCGCAAATTGAAATCAGGATAATCGAGCAGCAGCGCAAACTTGGGTTTGCGCATCTCACATTCTTCTAAGATTTGGTGGAACGTGCGCCGGATCAGAGGAAAGTGTTTCACGACTTCCTGAAGACCGACCACTGCCATTTCTTCCGAGCGACCGATGCAAAAGAAGCCAAGCCGTTCCATCTCGCGGCTTCCAACTCCAAAAGCTTCGACTTCGCGTCCTTCGGATTTCCAATGCTCTAACAAACGTTGCGCGTAGAGGCTCGATGACGCTTCCGCAGCTATGATGAGGCAAGAGTCTTTCATAGCTTAGTTAAACCGCTCAAGGCGCGCGCCGATTTCACGTTGAACTTGCATCGCCACTCGCATCGCGACCAGTCCATCGTTACCCGAAACGACAACAGGTGCTCCTGTCCGCACGGAGTTTACGAATGCTTTCGTCTCCGCGAGCAGAGCGTCGCCTTTTTCGAGGTTCCAAGATTCAAATTCGAGAGGGATTTGATCGTCTTTCCACTCGCCTTTTTTTGAAGTGAGATTGATCTCACCCGTACCGAAGTCGATGGAAAGGTATTGCTCACTTTGAAAGACACGAAACTTTCGCGTCGCGCTTTGCGAAACGCGACTAGCGGTTACGTTCGCGACGGCACCCGATTCAAATTCGATGCGAGCGTTTGCGATGTCGACAAACTTCGTCAGGACTGGCGCCCCCACGGCACTGACAGATGCCACCGGCGATTTGACGAGAGAAAGGATCACGTCGATATCGTGGATCATCAAATCGAGAACGACGTCGACATCAACGCCGCGGGGTTTGAACGGAGCCAATCGATGACACTCGATAAAGAGCGGAACGCCTAAACGCTCCTTTGCGCTCGCAAGTGCAGGATTAAAGCGCTCAACGTGCCCGACCTGAAGTTTTAGATTTTTCTTCTGCGCGAGATCCACAAGCTCTTCGGCTTCTTGGATCGTCACGGTCATCGGCTTCTCGACATTCACATGAACGTCGTTCTGCAGAAAGTGCTTAGCGATTTCGTAATGCGTTCGCGTGGTCGACGCGATTGTCACCGCATCGACTTTCCCGATCAGCTCCCGATAATCGTTAATGACCGGAACACCGAGTTCCGCCGCAACTTGAGCCCCGCGCTCGGGCGAAGCGTCGCAGACGCCGATCAATTCAGCTTCTTCGATCTGTTTGTATTTTTGCGCGTGGAAGCGCCCCAAGTAACCAACGCCGACGACGGCGCAACGAACGCGTGACATGGCGGGATCCCTTTCCAACTCTCAGAGTGCAAGCCCGCGAGGGCCCGTGATCGAAGCGCGCGTAAAATCAAGGAAGTATTGGACAGTCGGTGTAGAGGCGCACTCGTTTTGAATGCGGGTGATGCGCTCTTCTAATGTGCCTTCGCCCATCGTGATGATCCGCACCGCCGTTTTGATCGCGTCGACATCTTCTTTCGAGTAGCCCGCACGTTCCATCCCGATCTTGTTCGGCGTGCGCATAACGGCATACTTCCCCTGCGCGATCGTGAACGGAAGAACGTCTTTATGAACCGCAGAATCGCCTGCGATAAAGGCGTGCTTTCCGATGCGAACGAACTGGTTGAAAGCACAGATGCCGCCGACCTTCACGTGATCGTCAAAGAAGACATGACCCGCTAATTGCGTGGTATTTGCGATCACCACGTGGTTACCGAGATGGCAGTCGTGCGCAATGTGCGAATACGCCATGATCAAACAGTTACTGCCGATCTTGGTCACTCCGCCGCCTTTTGCCGTTCCGCAATTCAACGTCGCGAACTCGCGAATGACGTTGTTATCGCCGACGATCAGTTTGGTCGGCTCACCTTTGTAACTGAGGTCTTGAGGTGGCCCGCCAACTGCCGCACCTGAGGAGATACGGTTGTTCTTCCCGACCTCGACGATACCGGTTTCATTACCGAGACTCACGTGAGACTCGAGGATCGTACCGTCGCCGATTTTGGCGCGGCCCTTGACGACGCAAAAAGGCCCGATCACCACGTCTTTGCCGATCTCGGCTTCTTTAGAGATGACGCTAGAAGGATGAATGCTCATAGGTTCACCGAACTTTTCAAAATTGGGTCCTGACAAAAGCCCGCAGTAACTTTTAGTGCGCTTCGAGCGGGAACATCTTGGCGATGAGTTCCGCCTCGCAGGCAACTTGACCGCGCACGCGGGCTTCGCACTTCAAGACCAGCATCGAAGAGCGGTCTTTTATGACTTCAGCGGAGATTTCGAGCGTATCACCCGGAACGACCGGGCGACGAAAGCGCGCACCATCGACGCCCGCGATCGCGACGTCCATCTTAGGTCCGTCGAGATCGACGCACGCGAGTGCCGCTACTTGTGCCATGGCCTCAATCTGCAAAACGCCTGGCATCACGGGACGATGCGGGAAGTGGCCGGGAAAAAACGGTTCGTTGATCGTTACGTTCTTCACCGCGCGGATCTTGCGACCGACTTTGGTGTCCGTGTTCGGTCTTTCAATGGAATCCACTCGGTCCACCAACAAAAAGGGGAAACGATGCGGAAGCATTTTCAAGATATCCAACGCCGAATATACGTAGTCTTTCTCACCGGCCATGATTCAGCTCACTTCTTCGCTGCGGGAGTTTTTTCGAATTCTTTTACAACGGCGTCCGTGAGATCGAGTTCTTTCTTCGCCCAGAGGACGCTTTGTTCACTCTTCTCGAGGACCATCGTGTATCCGCCGGCTGCTGCGACCTTCTCGAGGGAAGCGGCAAGCTTCTCGAGAATCGGTTGCGTGAGCTCGCGCTCTTTCTTCTGGATGTTCAGCTGGCTTTCGCCGACTTCGCGCTGGAAGCTGACCATCTGCTGCTGAAGTTCTTGTTGTTTCTTTGCGCGAACTTCGTCCGAAAGGGCGACGTTCTTCTTTTCGAGGTCTTGCGCCATCTTCTTGATGTCGGCTTCTTTCTTTTGGAGCTCGGTCTTTTTCGCGTTGAACTCTTTCTCGAGTTCTTTTTTCGCGTTCTTACCGGTTGTCGTCTCTTGGATTGCCTTCTGCATATCGACGTAACCGATCTTAGCTTCCGCGCCTTGGGCTTGCGAAGCCATCAACGCGCCGGCAAGGCCGAGAGCTGCTACACATTTCAGAGTTTTCATCATTGCCATGGTTTCGTCCTTTCGAATGGATTCGAAAAAATTAAATGCCTTTAAATTAGAACGGCGAGCCGATCGCGAACTGGAAGGCGTTCGCACGCTCATCCTGTTGCGGGTTCAACGGGAAGCCCCACTCAAAACGGAGAGGCCCGATCGGCGAGAACCAACGGAAGCCGAAGCCCACGTCGTGGCGAAGCTCAGTCAAGTTATCCTCAGCGGTACCGACGTCGTAGAACACGACGCCTTTGATTCCGGCCTCGGTCACGAGCGGGAACTCAAGCTCCAAATTGTAGAAGAGCTGTTGCGTTCCACCGTAAGGCAACTGAGCTTTTCGCTTAGCTTCTTCATCCGAAAGCGCCCCGCCGGAACGCGGTCCGCACTCTTCTTCATCCGCAGGTCCAAACGTCGGTCGCGTCAAACAGCTATAACGTTTGGGTGAGTAACGTCTTTGACCAACGCGGTACCAGTCAAAGCCGCGCAAGCTATTCGCACCGCCGAGCAAGAAAAGCTCGTTGTACGGAACAGGATCGCCATCGTTCGACCGAATGAATCCGTAAGTCAGGTTGTTACGAAGAACGAGTTCCCACCAAACCTTTTTATAGAAGCGGCCGGTGAAGATCCCCTTCGTGTAATCTTTCGATCCACCAAGTCCTGCGTACTCAAGTGAGCCGCTTCCGTACACACCGTCAGTCGGCGCAAAACGGTCGTTTCGTTTATCGTACTCAAGTGTGAACGTGAGCGACGAAGTTAGACCATTCGCAGTAGTTGTCGGGAAGATCGTTTCATCGCCCAGCTTCGTAAGATCGATCGTCGTATCGTCGAGCTTATAGCGCAAGAACCCACGTAGGTAAGGAGCGAGAGGGTGACCGACGCGAATCGCACCACCCGCTTTTTTCTCCGTATACTCCAGCGTATCGCGGCTGCTTCTATAGATATCCGCACCGAGAGACCAATTAGAGTCGAGAAAGTACGGCTCCGTGAAGTTCAAGTTGAAGATCTGGTTGGCCGAGCTGATGTCGACCGAAATCCCGAGCTTCTGACCGCGCCCGAACAAGTTGATCTGGTTCACTTGGCCGTTGAAGATGAAGTTCTGATAAGTCGAGTAACCCGCGCCGATCTGGATTGTGCCCGTGTTACGCTCTTTCACGACCACGTCGATATCCATGAGATCCGCGTTGTCGGAAGGCGTCTTCGAGTTGAAGGCGACTTCCTCGAAGAATCCGAGGCGGCGCACGTTATCGAGTGACTCGCGTTTACGAGTTTCGTTGTAAAGCTCACCTTCGCGGATCGTCAGCTCTCGGCGCACGACTTTGTCACGCGTGCGCGAGTTGCCGATCATGTTGATCTTGCCGAAGTAGACCTTGTTTCCCTTATCGATCTCAAAGGTGATGTCGACTTCTTTGTCTTTATCGCGCGTGCGCGTGCGGGGAATGATGTTCGCGTACGCGTAACCCAAGTCACCGTACTTCGCCTGAAGGTTCCGGAGATCTTTCAAAAGCGTTTCGTGGACGTACCAACCCGAACCATCGATATCGACGGAAGTGAAAAGATCATCGCGTTCAAAAAGAAGATCGCCGGCGAAGTCGATAGTTCCGATACGGAAACGCTCGCCTTCCTCAATGCGGATCGTGATGTAGATGCCCTTCTTATCAGGCGTCACATAAACTTGAGGCCGATCAACCTTAACTTGGATGTAGCCTTCGTTGAAGTAGGCGTAGCTCAAGACCTGAACGTCGCGATCGAAGACGTCTTGTTTGTAGGAGCCACTTCCCGAGATGAAGCTGAAAAAGCCGCCTTCTTGCGTCTGCATGACGCTCTTCAAACGACCGTCGGGAATGTTCCGGTTCCCGAGGAAAGTGATGCGCTTCACTTTTACTTTTTCGTTTTCTTGAATATCGAAGGTGAGCTTCACCGTCTCGCCTTCAACAACGTTGTCGATGCGAGGAGTGATACGCGCGAGGAAGTAACCTTTATCTTCGTAAAGCTTTTGGATCTTCTCCGTCGCCTCGCGAACCTTGTTCATATTCAAGACTTCAAACGCCTTGATGCCCGTCGCTTCGCGGATGTCATCCGTTTCAACTTCTTTGTTTCCCGAGTACGCAATGTCGGCGACCGAGGGCTTCTCGACGACCGTGTA
>SYLX01000156.1 GCA_005808505.1 Bdellovibrionales bacterium
ACGATGGCACATCATCGGTGGTGCAAACATCTTGGTCGTGAGCGCAGATCTTTCCGTCCCTGACCTCGATGAATCCGAGCCGCTCAAGTCGGGCGACGGCCTCTTTCGCTTCTGGAAGCTTGATTTTTAAGGCCGCAGCGATCCACTCGACCGAGCCGTCAAAACCCTCAAGCAAAACAAGTTGAACGATCGCCATGTGGTACCAATCGGAAATCGCGCGGAATGTATCTTCCGAAATCTGCTTGAACTCGCGGCTCGACTTCTTTGCTTCAAGACGAGTAGTTGCGAGCTTTCGTAAAACTTCCGACTTCCCGTGCTGGCTTTCGGCCGAGTCACAAAAGAGCTCTAACTCGTCACTTCCAAAACCTAGGCGGATGCCGATCTTCTTTGCCGTCACGCGCGAGAGTCCCTGCCGACCATTGAAAACTTCACTCAACTTCGACGGCGAAACCTTAAGATCCCGCGCGAAAGCACGCATCGAGTACAAAGAGTTCGCTCGACACCGCAAAGCAAACTGCTCTCGCAGGATACTTCTATAGTCGTGGACTGATGTCATCTGCGTCTCGCCTCAATCTCGTCATCTTTGATCGTCTCTTCTTCGTCGGACTCCTGAGGATCTGGAACCGTCTCCGACTTCTTTACGCAGCGAAGTCCCACAAATGATTTGTAGGGAGTTTTGTCGCCGTAACGGCTCGAGGTCGAGGGATGGATTCGTTTGCGAGCGCAGTCAAAACCCATCGCTTCGAAGTAAGGTTTAAATTTTTCTGCAGCGTCTGGATCTTGAGTATCCGCGATGTTGATGCCCTGAAACTCTTTAAGATCCGAAAAAACAAAGCTGTCGAGGAGTCGAAGATTTCGGGCCACAAACGTCATTTCGTGGCCTCTTACGCCACGGAAAATTCGATCCGTAATAAGAGGTTGTGCCGAATTCGGCGTGAGCTCCGTGCAAAGCGAGATGTACGTTGCCTCTACACCGTCGAAAGCTCCAGGTTCGATCTTCTTGGCTAAGTTCTCGTCCGTTTCGCCCTCAACGATGTCGCAGGCCGAAAGAGCCCAAAGCTTTGCGGCACCTTTGAACATGCCCGCCCGCCAAATGCCGTTGGTCACGTAACTAGGGCTCACGTAGAGGCTTTGGTATTGGCCTCCGGTAAAACCTGCCAGAGCATTCGGCTCGATCGAATCTATGATAGTCCGGTGGAGCTGTACTGAATCAAGTGCGGGAAGGTTAGCAAAGTGAAATGCGCGCAAGTGAGTTCGATTCCCGCCGAAGTCAATCCGGTGGAGCTTTTGGAATCCGAACTCGCCCAATCGAGGGAGCCCGCTCATCTTGTTATCCGATAGTTCGAGATACTCAAGGTTCGGCAGTTGCTGCAAAGCCTCCAGCGGAAACTTAGAAATCTGATTTCCACGCGCGTTTAATGATTCTAGGTTCGAAAGCCCTTTTAAGACATCTACTCTGAGTTCGGTGAGCTTGTTATTATTGAGCCCGAGCGCCGCGATACTGTCGACGTCTTGAAGCGCGCCGGGTTCTATGAGGCTGATTTGGTTATCATCAAGCAACAGATGCGAGATGCCCTGCAAGCCCCGAAAGGCTCCGGCTTCGATTCTGGTGAGTGCATTTTCTTTCAACCACAAAAGCTCCGAATCGTAGCTACTTTTTGAGAAGCTCTTGAGATCGCTGAAGAGTCCAGGTTGGATACGCTTGATCCCTAGCCCCTCAAAACTGATGTTTTCGAGCGAGTAGAGAAACGCAAAATCGTGGTCCTTGAAATATTCAATTTGCGCCTTCCACTGCCAAGGCTGCTCGAACTTTTTGACTCGCGCGAGATCATCCCTGCCGATGCGGTCGCACGAGATACCCTGGAAGTATTTTTCAATCTGGTCGCGAATGGCCGGCGTTCTAGAACAAACTTTTGCCTGATCAATCTCCTGACTGACCTGGTAGTTACGATCGTCAATTCCCATCAAGTTCAGGTATTCGTGCAGAACAAGGATCGACTGACGATAAGGATCATTCTGAAAACGATCCCACATCTTGCGACTCATGATAATCCGGGGATTCTCCGGGTGAGGATAATTGATGGCACCCACTTCTAAACCTTGTAAAAAGAGCGACTCTTCGGAGTTGACCTTCGCCTTGACGATGAGGCTCGCGAGCCTTGCGTTGTCGACGTTTTGAAGAGGACGACTGCTCAGACGAGCCAGTAACTCATATGCTCGGGTAACAAAGGCCTGAGCGTAAGCATCCCCGCCGCTTCCAACTTCACTCCCGCCGTGTCCATAAGCTGCGATTGAAAACAGAAAGATGGCCAAAACTCGAATCGTCCAACTACGAACACAACGCATATCATCTCCCCCTGATAGGATTTCCGATGCCAACGGCTCGGCAACTTTGCTGTGATGGAGAGTTGATGTGAACAAGGTACGTTCGTCAAAACCTAAAGGAACATTCTGTTCCCTCATCTTCATTCTTGTTCAGAGCTAGAAAAACGAATTGCGTTTATGTAGGCGCCTATAAGAATTGGGGAAGGTACGTCGTATTGCGGCCCTTTCCTATTTTAGCGAGATAACGATTTTGCACTAGCTCTCGGAGATCTCTGAGAGCCGTTTCCTCCGAAATCGAGTAGATTCCTGAGTACTCGCGAGTACAGATCGGGTGTTTGTCTCTGCAGGTCTCCATAAAATGAAGCTGTCGGCTGTTTAAACCTATTGAGTATGGTTTGCTGGAGCAGCTCTGTTGAACTGGCGGAGCCACCTGGCGAAACATCACACGACAGCTAGATTCAAGTCCGTATTGGCCGTCGCTAAACCGGATCCAGCTCTCACTACCAGATTCTAGAACCCTCCTAGTGGCACGCATAGCTGCATAGATTAGACTATCGTGCCGTAGCGGATCGTATTTATAGGACCAGACCGTTTCGATCAGCTGTTGTTTCGACTTTGCTCCATCTGCCAGTGCCGTCAATAACCTACATGGGAGCGACTTTTCACGTACAGAAACAAAACGTAATCCGTTGGTGGAACTTATGATCCATGTTGATGGCAAGAAGCCTACGAGAATGAAATTTTCTTCGTGACGTGAGTTGAGCTGCTGACACCACTCATACAAATCCTGAAGCCAAGGATAATTTTGCTTATCTTCGAAGTTAGCAACTCTAACTTCTTTGACTGACGCTGTCTTCGCATCAAGCGCTCGCTTGATGGACCACGGAAGGCCTATCTCTGAATCATCTGTTCTCACCATGGCATTTAACCCCGTCAAATCTCGTCAATGATTCTCAGCGGCCCTCAGTGTTCATCAGCACTGCCCCTGGTACAAATAGAAAGAATTTATTTAGCTTCAATTGAACTAGTAACCCAGAAGAGAGGTTCAAGATGCAAAATTGGAAAATGACTCAAATTTTATTTTCGACGATTGCGCTCAGCATTTCGCTATTCGCGGTTGCTCCTGCCGCTCGCGCTAGTGAAGATCCCGCCGAACAACCCATGATGGAAGAGCGTGCAGATGATTATCTTCCTCGCTCTAAGTTTGTTCTAAAGAGCGCGAAGCTCATCAACCTCACTCGACACTTCGTTCGCTTACCGATCCATCAAGGCACCTACAAGGGAAAAACCTACTGGTTCATATTGACGGATGTTTCAAACGAGCAGCTTGCCACGAAGCTCGGACTCAACTACGCGCCGAAGCTGGCAAACGTTCAACGAGGTTGTCCTGCGTGTGCGCAAGTGTTGAGTATTCCCGAAGACATCACGAAAGCCGGCGTCGTGCGCTTCATGGGCGCGCCTGACTTTAGCCCGCGGCGCATGCTGAAGCCGAGCTCGACGGGCTTCCCGCTTCTTGCCGCGCGCCCTGGATCAACGGCTCTTCCTGGCTACTCACCTTACGTTCGCGTAAAGGGAACGGACATTGTCTACAACGCTTCCATCATCGCGGAAGGTATGGGTCCTTTCGATGTGAAGACTCACGTGAACACGCATGATCGCGTCTTGCGCGTGAACCTGCAGCAAAAATGGGCGGACTTCCTCATGATCCGCGCATTCTCGGGCGGCAAAGAGGTCATTTACCTAGGCCTCGAAAGTTCATCAGAAGAAGCGGCTGTGCTTGAACGCTCCACCTTCACTCCTGCGTTGGCGAACTTATCTTTCCCGAATGGCTCTTTCCGACCTGATGGAGCTCGAGCCGGTCTTTTCTCGTTCGCTAACGGGCAAACGGGTCGCTCGAGTCCTCCTGCACAAGGCTTGAACCACTTGGTGATCGATGGTCGCGCTCAGGATGATGCAAGCCTCGATAACCTTGCGCTCCTAACAGCGCTTCGAAACGGTGGCGACGCTCGGAACGTGACGGAAGTCTTCCCAACGATGACGGATCCGAAATTCCGTCTCGAGTACTCACCGGCCTGGGATCTACATCTCGCGTTCTGGGATAAAGACGCAGTCGCGGCTCGTCGCAACGTCGCGCAAACGGATGCGTTCGAGATTCGCGCACTTGCAGAACAAAACGTCGTCACAAGCCCAGGTGGCTTCAAGCTCGCCGCAGCCGGTGTTGAGATTAACTGCCCGGTGATCGCGTTCGTGAATGATCCACCGCTCGCTCCGCAAACGTTAGCGCCGATTGAGCTACCGCTCCCGCACAATCCCAAGGGAAACCCTTGATGGATTGAGACCTTCGGGCCTGAACACCAAGAAGACTCAATAAAAAAGCCCACGTATTTTGCGTGGGCTTTTTTGCAGCGCATCCCGGAAAGGTGCCAGGCACCTTTCGGCGTTTTTACTCCTCGTCCTCAAGCGCGTTCTGCGTGAATTCGCTGTCGCTGAGGCCGGCGTTGATCTTGAGGCCCGCGATCTTCAAGATCGTCGAGCGTTGGTTCTGCATGTTGCGCACTTCAACCGTTTGGGCGCGCGAAACGTTTCCAAACTTTTTGTAGTCGCGGAAGACCATCGTCTTCAAAAGCTTGCCTTCTTTGTCGTAGTACTCGCTCTTCTGGATCTGATAGTTCGCAAGATCGACCCAAGTGAGGATCTTCGAGTAAGAAGCATCACCCTTGCCTGTGCTTTCGATGACCGCAACGGCCGCCGAAGGAGCACGCTCTTCTTTCAAGACCTTGTTTTGGAATTTTGCGTAAGTCGAAGCGCTGAAGTCCTCAACGCTGAACTCGGTGTCCAAAATCTTTTGGCTCTTGTTTCCGCCAACGACGCGACGAGCTTTCTTCTGCGAAGGCATGTAGAGCCACTGATCTTCCGACGTCCCTTTCACCACGCTGAGGACAGCGATGCCACTCACGTCACTCGGCGCTTTCAAGCGAACGAGAATTTGATGTTTGTCGCCGGACTTTCTCTTGATCTCGAGCTCGCGCTCTTTAGATGAACCGTTGCTCTCAACAACCTTCATTTTGATCGTCGCTTTTTCGTCTTTAGAGAGAAGACCCTTCTCGACGTTGTTCAAAATCTTGTTGGCATCAAGATTCGGTGCAGCGACAGCGGATGAACCAACAGCGAATGCCGTCAGAATCGCGGCGATCCCAGCGGCAGCGCGTGGACCGTAGTCTTTTGTTTCGTTCTCTTGGCGATTCTCAGGGGCATTGGCTTTCATGACGGGTTCCTCCAAAACCGGGAAAGGGTGTACATTGTCGAGTCCAATCGGGGATTCCAGCGTCTCTCTTGAGGAGTTTGCTGTCGAGACCAGAATCCAAGGGCACCACTTGATCAACGCAGGCAGGAATACAAGGTCACCGACGAGGCCAAAGAAGAGCGAGATCAACATGTAGATGCCGAAAGTCTGGTTGATCTGAAAATCCGAGAGCAGGAACGTCGCAAAGCCCATCAAGAGACAAAGGCTCGCAACGAAGCAAGGATTTCCCTCTAAACGCAGGCAACGTTCGATCTCGACGTCGGGACCACGACCCGACTCCTTCATGAGCGAGCGAAGACGCTGAAGCAGATAAACCGTATTGTTAAAGGCAATCCCGAGTGCAATCGAAAACACGAGCGCGACACCGGGCTTGATCGGAGTTTTCGTCCACGCCAGGATTCCCACCAGTACCGCAGCCGGTACAAGGTTGGGAAGCGCTGCCATCAGAGTCCAGCGTACGGAGCGGAAAACGAAAGCTAGAAGCACCGTGATCATGCCGAGAGCTTCCCAGAACCCCATCAGCAAGGCGCGCGAGAGTCCGTCGTTGAGACGATGAACAGTCGTCGCCATGCCTCCCGCCGACACCTTCGAATCAGGGAAGTGCTTCTGCGTGAGCTGGAGAATTTCGTTCATCGTCTCTTGCTGACGATCGCTCGGAATATCGCGCAAGCGAAGCGCTAAGCGAACCGTTTTTCCATCGGAAGTTAGGAACTGTTTCATGGGATTGCTCTCACCCATCGAAATCATAAACCAGGCTTCAGCGATCGCGCCTCGAGTCTCTGGGATCGCGGCTTGCGGATTTCCCTGGCTCATGCGGAAGAGCTCAGGCAATCCGACGACACTCCCCACCTCAGGTTTTTGCCGAAGGTCACTTGCCAATGCATCCAAACTCTTCAAGGCGGCAGGCTCATTCCAAGGATCGTTGCCGCCCGTCTTTTCAACCAAAATCTCAAGCGGAATGGTTCCGCCCAGCGAGCGATCAATGTCTTCGGTTGCGCGACGAGCTTCCTCACGCTTCGGGAGATCATCGAACAATCGCGCCGACCAGTGGAGCTGACGACCAACGACAGCAAGCGCGATACTGCCTACCAACGTCGTAATCACGAGAGTGCGCTTGTGACGCAACAATGGTGTAGCCCAGGACGCTTCTTCAAGAACCCATTTACGTGCAACCGGAATCGGCAATAACGCAAGCAAAGGAGTCAGAACCAACGTTGTTGTCGTGAACGCAATGATCTCCGAGCAAGCAACAGCAATTCCGTACTCGCGAATGATTGGAACATCGAGAAGCAACAAAGTTCCGAAGCCTGCCATAGTCGTGAGGCTCGCGAACAAATTCGCCAAGCAAACCGTAGGAAGAAGACCCACAACAAGTGCGGCTTTATCCGTAAGGCGTGCAGCCCACTTCTTCTTTTCGTCCCGCTTGTAGCGATGCGCATCCTCTACATAGCGAAGCATGGTGTGAATACAGAGCGAGAGCACGGAAACGGAAACTAAGATCGGGATTGTGACGCCAACAACCGTCATCGAGATGCCGGCAACCGACATGAACCCTAAAACCAAAATGTTCGTAACGAAAACCGCAACAAGCGGAATCAATAATGACCAAAACGAAGAGAAGACCAAAAACAACGTGAGGCAACACGCGAGAAGCGAAAGCCCCATGAAACGAACAAGCTCGGACTTTACGAGTTCACCGAGTTGAATTTGAATCGAAGGTACGCCGCCGATCGAAACTTTCACGTCAGGAAGTTCTCGTTGAAGCGTCGTCCGCGCCTGCGAAATGAGCGACTGCATGCTAGCGTTCGAGAAGTCTTCCGGCAACGAAACGACGATGAGGGTCCTACGGCCGTCTTCCGAGATCAATAGCGGGTTCAAGAAACGATCGGCCTTCACGCGCTCTCGACGACCCGCCTCGCTCGCGATGTCGGCCAGAGTTCCGACAGAAAGTTGATCTTGCGATTGCGCGGGAGCAGGGACGGTTCCAAGACTCAGTGCTGATTTAGTACCTTCGATTTTTTGAAGCTCCGCCGTCGCGGTCGCAAGGTTCTTTAAGCGCGCGGTCTCAAGCCAATCACCACGATCGGCTTCCAAAATGATCAAAACGGGTTGGCTCTGGTCGAGGAAGAATTTCTGACGCGTTTCCATATCCGCTTTCAAAAGCGGATGATCTTTGGGAAGAAACTGGCTGATCGAATAGTGAGATTTCAGCTGGCTCGCAAACTTCAATCCAGCGAAGCTCAACACCACTACCAACGCCAAGAGCGCGTAGGCGACGTACGATTCCTTTTTTGAAATCTTCCAATTTTCTGTCGAGTTGTTGGACGCCATTTTCCCTCGCGCGAAGACTCTTTTTCAAAGACAAGTCAGCCACGGAGAGATGTCGGGAAATTGACACGTGAACTTAAGATAGAAGAGAACGATCGTGCGAAGTCGTATCGAAATCGTAGAGACCTAGCAAAAGGGCTAGCCGAGCGGCTTTGCGAAGCTCACCAAATTGTTGAGCACGTAGGCAGGACGTTTGTTTAGCAAGCCTAAGGTCTCACGGAAATTGCGCTTAGAAAAAGAAAGTTGCGCCGAGGGTCACTCGGTCGTTGCGGCGGTAAGTGCCAATGGGACTACCCACAGGACCCTCAAAGAGGTCGCATTGCAAAGTGGCCGTGAGACCATCCGATATTTTGCGATCGATTTTGAGCTGGCCGAACTTCCCGAAATAGGCCGCATCGTAAAGGAACGCGGCCGTGTACGTCCAATCACCCCAAGGCAAACGTAGACCCAATAGCCAACTGCGATCAAAAATTCGATCGATCGATGTGATCGTGTTATCGGCCTGTTCTTCGTGCTGTGCCCACGTCGCTTGAAGCAGGAGCGTGAGCGTTGATTCACCAACCGGAAGGTTTTGTTCAACGCCGATAATCGCACTTTGCGACCAACCCGGAAGAACCGACTTCGCCGAAATGCGATCGGAGTTCGACGCCGCAAACCGCACGATCGTCGTATCGAATGTCGCGACTGCGCCTACGCCGAACGTGCGGCGCACGTAGTAGATGGGCTTTAACGTGATCTCTTGAACGAGAAGTCCTTCCTGACCTTCGCGAATGCTTGTTCCGCTTCCGTAGATGCCCGCAATCGACATGTAGGGTGCGGTCGGTGCTCCCTGGAAAAAAATCCCCGTCAGATCAAGCCCGCTTCCACGACGTTCGAACCGCAATCCCACGTTATTCTTGAGAGCGTCGTCGAGTTCCTCGCGTTCTTCGTACAAATAGTTGAATGTCTGATCGAGGATGAGCGTTCGGCCCGAGATTTGACGACTGTAAGTAATATCTCGTGGCAACCAACGACTCTTCTCGCCCGGCATGATCGATTCGAGCTGGACCGGTATGTAGATCAATTCGAAGTGATAAGTTCCGTTGTCCCAGTTGATATCCAACGAGGGAACTCCACGCTTATCGGAGTTAAGAGGATCCATGTAACGACGAGCGGAGACGACATCGAGAGGATTAAAGATATCGGTTACGCCCCAAGCGATGCTATTCAGCCCACCTTTCACCGAAAGATCCCGATCCTTGAATTCCAATGAGGCTTCGTTTGCATCGACAATGAGTTTTTCGTTTGGGCTGGGGGCCACCGGATCTGAATAAACCCAAGGAGACAAGCGCAACCGCCAAGCTTTCGAAGGACGAAGACTGAATTCAGATTCAAGCTTGATCACGGTTGAAGTGAGGGAAGTTCCCTGCCCGACATCTTCGAAATAATGCGTCGGCAGAAGATGAAGCTTGGTCTCGAGTTTTGGTTTCATCTCCGACCAACTCATCGCGCGAGCCGTCGCCCCGAAGAACGTGAGACCAATGGCACAACCGGTCGCCCAACGAAGTAGCAGCCGAGAAGATTTGAAGTTCTGAGTTTGATCGTGGGGCAAACGCGTTCTCCCGAGCTTCTGACTTTATCAAAGTCCTTTGAGCCTCGGGAGACCAGTCGTTTACTTCGCGCGCCACTCGGCGGGAACATTGCGGCGGAATCCGTCGAACAAAAAACCGCCGTGGGGAGACAGGATCTCCGAAGCCAGCTCGATCACCCTCGCCGTTTGGCCGGTTGTGAAGAGAGTTTCGAAAGCCTCGGAAAAGCGACGTGCGAATGTGGGATCATCTTTCTTCATCCGACGCACGATTGCCTTGCCACTCCCCGCCCACCCGCGACGTGTACGGAAGTGGAAATCCGCAAGCTCATTGTAGACGAGAGCGGCCGAAGCAAACATTTCGTGCTTCGAACGGGGTTCGCGGATGTCGTCGATAAGTTCAGAGATGTGGTAGCGACGCTCTTCAAGTTCGTCGGCCGCGAGATCCGGCGGACCTTCGTGCAAAGTCTCGCGCGCCAAAGCTTTCAGGCTCGCCGTGAGCGTCGTTGCTCCGGGCACTTCATGGCCTTCGGAGATCATCTCGGCCAACGTGGCACGACCGAGTTGGCGATCGACATTACGGAAAAAGTATCGAATCGTTTCCGGGTCGTGAATGAAAGCCTCAACCGGCCAGTCTTTGTGGAAGAACGACTCCCGGTAGGCAACCGGAACGTGAGGATAAACGACGACGAGGTCGAGGTCGGAGTAAGTCGAAGCTTCGCCTTTGACAACGGAACCCGCAACGAAAATGGCTTCAGCGCCTTTGTAGCGGGTTTCGAAAAGCTCTTTGGTCACGTACAACGGCGAATGCGTCGCTCGAGTCATCAGCGGAATCCCTTTGAAGTTGAGCCTTTTGAGAATGAGAGGCTTCACTCTCGCTTTTAAGCGAGCCCGCCGCCGTTGCCAACGAGTTTCTCGCCTACAAACGACGAAGCGAGCAGGTCCCAGATAAGACGAGCAACCGGATTCATTTCGCCGGAGAAAACACGTTCCGCCGCGATTCCGGCGCCAGCAGTCGGTTCGGCGATCGCCAAGAAAAACTTCCTCTAACCCCGCGAGACAAAAAAAGTTTTGCGTGCAGCCCCCCCCTGTGTTTAAACACTCCCCGAGCAAAAAATTTTAGAGGAGAGAAGGATGGCGCAAACGACCGGCCCCGTTCGCAAATTCATTGATCATCACTACCGTCATTTCAACGCTGCCGCCTTGAAAGATGCAGCTGTTGGCTACGAAACGCACATGAACGCCGGCGGCAAGATGATGATCACCCTCGCCGGTGCGATGAGCACGGCTGAGCTCGGTCTCAGCCTCGCGGAAATGATCCGTCAGGACAAAATTCACGCCATCACTTGCACGGGCGCGAACCTCGAAGAGGACGTTTTCAACCTCGTGGCTCACAATCACTACGTTCGCATCCCGAACTACCGCGATCTTACGCCCGAAGACGAGCAGAAGCTCCTTGATCGCCATCTCAATCGCGTAACGGACACGTGCATTCCGGAAGAAGAAGCGATCCGCCGCATTGAGCACTCGGTGCTTAAATACTGGCAAGACGCTGACAAGTCGGGTGAGCGCTACTTCCCGCACCAGTTCATGTACAAGATCCTTCTCTCGGGCGAGTTGAAGCAGCACTACCAAATCGACCCGAAAAATTCGTGGCTCCTCGCCGCGGCTGAGAAGAACCTCCCGATGTTTGTTCCGGGCTGGGAAGACTCAACTCTCGGCAACATCTATACGGGCCACTGCATCGAAGGCGATGTTAAGAATGTCCATACCGTTCGCTCGGGCATCGAGTACATGCAAGAGCTCGCGGGCTGGTACTCGGCCGTTGCGCCGAAGACGTCGGTTGGCTTTTTCCAGATCGGTGGCGGTATTGCGGGTGACTTCCCGATCTGCGTCGTGCCGATGATCCAGCAAGATCTTCAGCGCGATGTACCGCTCTGGGGATACTTTTGCCAAATTTCGGATTCGACAACATCCTACGGATCT
>SYLX01000157.1 GCA_005808505.1 Bdellovibrionales bacterium
GGTCACGTCGACCACGGTAAAACATCGCTCCTCGATGCGATTCGCAAAGCGAATGTAGCGGCGGGCGAAGCAGGCGGAATCACGCAGCACATCGGTGCGTACCAAGTTTCGACGGAAGACGGTCACTTGATCACTTTCATCGATACTCCCGGTCACGAAGCGTTCACGGCCATGCGTGCACGTGGCGCGAACGCGACCGACATCGCGGTCATCGTCGTTGCGGCGGATGACGGCGTGATGCCACAAACGATCGAAGCGGTTAGCCACGCGAAAGCGGCAGGAGTTCCGATCATCGTGGCACTCAACAAGATGGATAAAGCAGGCGCAAACCCTGATCGCGTGAAGCAGCAGCTCACCGAGCAGCAGTTGGTTCCTGAAGAGTGGGGCGGTGAAACGATCTACGTTCCCGTTTCTGCGCACACGAAAGAAGGTTTGCCCGAGCTTCTTGAGCAGATCTACCTCGTTGCGGAAGTCGAAGAACTCAAGGCAAACCCTGAGCGCTCGGCAACGGGTATCGTGATCGAGAGCCGTATGGATAAAGGCAGAGGCGCGGTTGCGACTCTCCTCGTTCAAGACGGAACGCTCAAAGTCGGTCAGACAGTTGTTGTCGGTACGGTTCCGGGTCGCGTTCGTTCGCTTATCAATGACAAAGGCGAGCGCGTTCAGGAAGCTGGTCCATCGGTCCCCGTGGAGATTTTGGGTCTCTCGGAAGTTCCGCTCGCGGGCGATCGCTTCGACGCAACACCTGACGAAAAGGCGGCGGCCGACATCGCTGCGAAACGCAAAGCCACGGCAGCTGCGGCTGACGGTAAAGGCAAAGTTTCGCTCGAGGATCTCTTCTCGAAGCTCAAGCAGGGCGACGTGAAAGAACTCGCCATGGTCTTGAAGTCCGACGTGGCCGGATCCGCGGAAGCGATCAAAGGCATGTTGGATAAAGTCGGTACAAGCGAAGTGAAAGTGAAACTGATTCACTCGGCAGTCGGCGGCATCAGCGAATCCGACATCCTTCTCGCCTCAACGGCGAAGGGGATCGTGGTCGGCTTCAACGTGCGTCCTGACGGTGGTGCGACGGCAGCGGCTAAGCGCCTTGGCGTCGAGATCAAGACGTACACGATCGTCTACGAGATGATGGACGACTTGAAGAAAGCTCTTGCGGGCCTTCTCCAACCCGACATCGTCGAAAAGCAACTCGGTCGCGCAGAAGTTCGCAACACGTTCACGGTTCCCAAGATCGGTACGATCGCGGGTTGCTTCGTGGCGGACGGAAAAATCTTGCGCAACGCCGAAGTTCGCCTCGTACGCGACGGCAAGATCGTCTACACGGGGAAAATCGGATCGCTCAAGCGCTTCAAAGACGACGCAAAAGAAGTTGCGACGGGCTACGAGTGCGGTATCGGCATCGAGAATTTCAACGACGTCAAAGTCGGCGACTTCATCGAAGCGTTCACAAAAGAGTCGGTGGTTCGCGAGCTCTGATCGCTCGTTCGCCGAATTTAGGTTCAACTTCAAGCCCGCTGGAGTTTCTCCATGCGGGCTTTGTTTCGAAAATTTCCGAAAGCGGAAAATATGGCCAAAGAAAATTCCAAAGAGAATCGTGGAACCAGTCACCGGATCCATCGCGTTGAGCGCGAGATCCGCGAAGTATGTGGCCTCTATCTTTTGAGCGGCTTCAAAGGGGATCTGCCGGGGATCGTTTCGATCTCGCGCGTGATCGTCAGTAAAGATCTTCGCCAAGCGAAAGTGCTCGTTACGGCGATGGGGATCGGTGCAGAAGAAACCGTAAGTCACAAAGCGGTCGTAAAAGAGCTACAGGCAGCGGCGAGCGAATTCCAACACGAGGTCAATCGCAAGCTCCGCATGAAGAATACGCCAAAGCTCACGTTCCACTACGATACGGGTTTTGAGCATGCGATGCGCGTGGAAAATATTCTTCGCGATCTCAGCAAAAAGCGTGGCGAAGAAGCCGGCGCACAAGGTGAAGATAGTGATGATGAGGCGGACGACGAATGAATCCGCTCAACGGTCTCCTGCTCATCGACAAACCGACTGGTGTCACAAGCCATGACGTCGTCTACAAGGTGCGCCGCGTGCTCGGCCTTCGCGGAGTTGGTCACGCCGGCACTCTTGATCCATTGGCTTCGGGGCTTCTCGTTCTTCTGATCGGAGAAGCGACCAAAGTTTCCGATTATCTCCTCAACGGCGATAAAGGCTACGAACTCAAAGTTCGACTGGGCGTTAAGACAGATTCGATGGACATCACGGGGCAAGTCCTCGCTGAAGCTCCAGTTGAGGCTAGTGCAGAACGCATTCGCGAAGCCGCGCTTTCGCTCAGCGGACCACTTGAACTCGAAGTTCCCGTGCACTCCGCGGTGAAGGTGGACGGCAAACGACTCTACAAGTTCGCTCATAAGGGCGAGCGGCCAGAAAATGTCCCGACGCGCACGATGACCTTCTACGATATTGAAGTCATGTCTGTCGACGAGGGCAGCGTCCGTGTACGCTTGCGTTGTTCAAAAGGGAGCTTCGTCCGCGCGTGGGCCAATCGCTTAGGAGAAGTCCTCGGTTGCGGTGGCACTGTCGAAACTTTGCGCAGACTTTACTCGGCTCCCTTTTCGGTCGAAAGTGCAATCGGTCTAGAAGAGCTAGAGTCTCGCTGGGAATCTCGCAATGAAAGACACGGCAAAGAAATCGGTTCGGCGTGGATCCCGCTGCGCGATTCCCTCCCGCATTTTGCGAGAGTGGATGTCGGTGGGGCCGAAGAGTTGCTAATGAAAAATGGTCAGATCCCCGCGGCGATCAAGCCGGATCTCTTGCGCCTTGGGCAAAACGGCCCAGCAATGCCGCCGGTCCGCGTGATCTCGCGCGAAACCGATGACTTGCTTGCGATCCTGCTTGCGGCACCGGGCGAATTCTACAAGATCAAGCGGGTCTTCCATCGGGCCTAAGGCGACCGCGCATCATGAGCCTTTTCTTTAAAGGCTCGACCTTAGTGTCGATTGAGTCGCGGGTCGCCGCCGCGCTCTTGAGCGTTTCTACTTGATATGTTTACAGTGAAGACTCCCGTTTTCCTTCTTCGTTTCTCCAACATGTCTAGTGGGGTCTGTCATGGTCCGTGCTCCCATTCTCGCAAGCCTTCTTTCGAGCGTTCTCCTTTCACAAGCTTTCGCGGCCGACAACGAAATCGTTATCGGTATGTTGCCGCCCTTGACGGGCGCCCACATCCAGGACGCCCAGGCTCAGCAGAAAGCCATGGCAGTTGCCCTTAGCCGCATCAATAGCGCCGGCGGCATCAATGGAAAAAAGTTACGCGTCGTCATGGAAGACAACAACTCGACCGAGACGGGCGCCCTCGACGCCTTCAAGCGTTTGGTAGAAAAAGAAAAGCCAGCCGCCATCTTCCTGCCTTCGAAGACGTTCCAGGTCATCGCGCTTAACGACCTGATCTTAAAAAAAGGCGTGCCGGTTTTTACGGGAGCAACGGCCGCGAAAGTCACGAAGCAGGGTAACCAGTGGCTTTTCAGATGCCGCCCCGATGACACGATTTCCGCCTGGGCGATGGTGAAGTACATAAAAGAAGAAACGAAGCACACGAAGATCGGCATCCTTCACGACACAGACGCTTTCGGAATCGGCGGGGCTGACCTCGTGGAGAAATACGCAAAAGAGCTTGGTCTGACTGTTGCCAAGCGGGCCGGTTACCTTTCGCGTGAGCGCGACTTCCTCCCGAAGTTCCGTGAAATCAAAGAGGCTGGGTCGCAGGTCATGATCGTTTACGGACCAAACTCATCGGACGTTGGCATCATCCAGCGCCAATTCAAGGATTTCGGCTCGCCCATGATGTACATGGGAAGCCCAGCGAGCCAATACCGCGGCACTTTGAAGATCTCTCAAGCTGCAGCCGATGGCATTTACGCGGTCTCCGACGTCGTGACTCCCGGAGATGCGATGACGAAGTACGCAGCCGAATACAAAAAAGTTCATAACGAAGAAGTCGATCCTGCGGGCCTTTGGGTTTTCGATTGTATGACGATCCTCGGGGATGCGCTCAAGAAGTCCGGAGATGCACCGGTTAAGCTCCGAGAATCATTGCTCGCGACCAAGAACCACATGGGAACTTTGGGGAGCTTCACCTTCAGTCCGACAGGCGATGGCCTCCACGAGGTCTCGATCGTGAAAATCGAAGGCGGTGAGGGGAAGGTTCAGAAAGTCGTCCGCGAGAAGTAAGGCGATCCGGCTCCTGGGGCCCTCAGAGGGGTCCCGAATTTTTACAGGTTGTCCGTCCTGGTCGACTGGTTAGTTTCATGGGGCCCCATCTGAGGGTCCCAGCTCTTGACGCAAACCCGCGTGTCCGCTATTCCTCTTTGATCTCGCAAATCGGTCTTCGCTCTCGATAACGACAGCCATGACGTTATCAAGGGGGGCTGCCTTTCTTGCGCTGCTGACAGCACACAGGGTGTTTTTGGCAAAAATCCAGTCGGTTCGAGGGTTTAGATAGCCCAGCGGCCGAAAAATTCTTACCGCGATCCCTTGAGGATCACCCAGGAGAATCAATGGCACTGTTCCAGTACCAAAAAGAACAAATCATTAAGAAGTTCCAGCGCGCCCCGATGGATACCGGCAGCTCGGAAGTTCAAGTTGCTCTCATCACGTTCCGCATCCGCGAACTCACAGAGCACTTCAAAACACACAAAAAAGATCACCACGGCCGCCAAGGTCTCGTGAAGCTCGTGAACCGCCGCAAAAAGCTCTTGGCTTACCTGCGCGAGACGGCTCCTGAGCGTTACACTCAGCTGATCGCGGACCTCGAACTCCGTAAGTAATCTCTCTGGTGATCAGGGGAGCTTCGCCGCACAGCGGGAAGCTCCTCCTCCCGCTCGAATTTCCCGCCCTTCGATTGCTAGCTTCTCCCTTCGCATCGCTCTCGATCGCGAACGCTCTGGCCGAACTGAATTTCGCGCCGCTCATAAAGAAAAGTGATTGAAACTCCATAGGATTTCGCGAGACTAATGGCGGATAGAAAACCGTGCTTTCGCGACCTGTTTTGGCTTTGTCCAAGGCAGCTATCAGTAAGTACGACGATGATATAGAAACTGATGCACCTCGTGCTCGAAAGACGCCAAGGTGGGGTGACTCAAGTGAAACGGCTGAACGGTCCCGGCGACCCTTCGGAAGTTTCGTTAGGGGAATCCCATCCAATACCGAACTTTCCGAGCGCGGAGTCTCACCTCCGGTCGAGCCCTTCCATTTTTAGGAAAACGGGCCATGGCCACAGAAAGGCGCTCTCATGCACTTAGAAATGAATAAGATCACGGTTTCCGCAAGTATCGGCGGAAAGACGATCACAATCGAAACCGGACGCTTGGCAAAACAAGCTGACGGCTCGGTTCTCGTCACTTGCGGCAACAACATGGTGCTCGTGACGGCAGTGAGCTCGCGTAAAGAGTCGACGCTCGACTTCTTCCCGCTCACGGTCGAGTTCCAAGAGAAGTTCTACGCAACCGGTAAAATTCCTGGCGGCTATTTCAAACGCGAAGGTCGTCCCACCAACAACGCAACTCTCACGGCTCGTTTGATCGACCGTCCGATTCGTCCGTTGTTCCCCGAAGGTTACCGTTACGAAACTCAAGTTGTTGCGACAACCCTGAGCTATGACGGAACTTTCCCGCTCGAAGTCCTCGCAAGCTTGGGCGCAAGCACGGCTCTCCACATCAGCGATATTCCGTTCAACGGTCCTGCGGCAGCGGTTCAAATCGCGCGCATCGGTGGACAGCTCGTTCTCAACCCGTCTTCAACTCAACTCGAACAATCTGACATCGACATGATCATCGCGGGAACTCGCAACGGCATCATGATGGTCGAAGGCGAGTCGAAGTTCATCTCCGAAGCCGAAACGGTTGCGGCCCTCAAGTTCGGTCACGAGTCGATGAAGGCGTTCTTCGATATGCAGGATGAACTTCGCGAGAAGTTCGGCAACAAAGCTAAGCGCAATTTCACGCCGCCGAAAATGGACGAAGCGTTTGAAAAAGAAGTTGAGGCGTTCCTCACTCCGAAAATCAACGCCGCTCTCCGCATGCGCGTAAAACTCGATCGCTACGCAGCGGTCGATAAGTCGAAAAAAGAAGCTGAAGAAAAGTTCATCGCTCCGCTCGCGGGCGACAAAGACCTCATGACTCAGCGGAAAAAAGAACTCAGCACGATCGTTGAGAACATCAAATACAAAGTCGCTCGTTTCATGATCCTCGACGACAAAGTTCGTATCGACGGTCGCGACACGAAGACCGTTCGTCCGATCGCTTGCGAAGTGGGCTTCCTCCCGCGGGCGCACGGTTCAGGCCTCTTCACTCGCGGTGAAACGCAAGTTCTCGGCACCGTAACTCTCGGTACGGGTGAAGACGAACAGATGATCGACGCGCTCGGTGGTCTCGAGAAGAAGAAATTCCTTCTTCACTACAACTTCCCTCCGTTCTCGGTTGGCGAAACGGGCCGCATGGGCGGACAAAGCCGTCGTGAAATCGGTCACGGAAACCTGGCGGAACGCGCATTGAAAGCGGTCGTGCCGGATTTCGAAAAGTTCCCGTACACGATTCGCGTCGTGAGCGAAGTTCTTGAGTCGAACGGCTCAAGCTCGATGGGTACGGTTTGCTCGGGCATCTTGGCGCTTCTCGATGCAGGTGTTCCGATCAAAGGCAACGTCGCGGGTATTGCGATGGGTCTCATTAAAGAAGGCGATCGCATCGCGATTCTTTCGGACATCCTCGGTGACGAAGATCACTTAGGTGACATGGACTTCAAAGTTGCGGGTACGCGCGAAGGCATCACTTCCGTTCAGATGGACTTGAAGATCGACTCGATCACGCTCGACGTAATGGACCAAGCTCTTCGCCAAGCAAAAGACGGTCGTCTCCACATCCTCACGGAGATGGAAAAAGTCATGTCGAAGGCGCGCGGTGAGATTTCGCAATTCGCGCCTCGCATCGAAACGATCAAGATCAAGCCTGAGAAAGTTCGCGAAGTTATCGGGGCCGGCGGAAAAGTGATCAAAGGCATCATCGAAGAGACGGGCGTTAAGATGGACATCGAAGACGATGGAACCATCCACATCGCGTCTTCGGATCCGGCGATGACGAAACGTGCTATCGAGATCGTCAACGCGATTTGCGCGGAAGCCGAAATCGGTCGCGTTTACAAAGGCAAAGTCGTGCGGATCATGGATTTCGGCGCGTTCGTCGAAATCTTCCCGAACACGCAGGGTTTGTTGCACATCTCCGAAATCTCCAACGAGCGCGTTCGCCAAGTGACGGACGTCTTGAAAGAGGGCGAAGAAGTGGAAGTGAAAGTCCTCGATATCGACCGCGCAGGACGCATCAAGCTTTCGCGCAAGGCGATCTTGGAAGCTAACGCATAATTGGTTCTCGTTCGTCATTTGGCGGCGAAATCTAGATGACGAAATTGAGACGACGGAGTTTGGACGGCTTGAAGAAAGACTTTTCGAACGGATCTCCGAAGAAGAAAGTTTCCTCCAAACGGGGCGGATTGAAGAAGTCCGCTTCTCACGCCGTCGACTTTCAAAAGACGGTTCTTCCGAACGGGATCCGGGTCCTTACGGAGAAGCACGCAACGTCGCGTGCGGCCTCCTGCGGGATCTGGGTTAATCGCGGAACACGCGACGAGAGCCCGGAAGAACAGGGTCTTGCTCACTTCCTCGAGCACCTCGTCTTCAAACGTACGGAAAATCGAAATGCTTACGAAATCTCTCGTGATATGGAGGCCGTTGGCGGTGAACTCAATGCCTTCACTTCGCGCGAGTACACGTGCTTCGTAACGCATTCTTTGAAAGAGCACGTCGGGCTGTCGCTCGACGTTCTTTCGGATCTCGTTTGCCGACCGACGTTTGCGGCGAACGACATTAAAAAAGAAAAGCAAGTTGTCGTTCAAGAGATCCACATGTCTGAGGATCAACTTGAGGACAACATCTTCGATCGTTACTTCGAAAAAGTTTTTGCAGGTTCTCCTTTGGGAAAACCGATCCTCGGAACGGTCGAATCCATCAACGGAATGAGCCGCCAAAAAGTTGTCGGCTTTCACGGTCGTCAGTACACGAGCGCAAACACGTTGGTGAGCGTTGCTGGCAACGTTGAGCACGACGAAGTCGTCTCACTCGTTAAGAAGCATTTGAAGATGCCCGCCGCAAACCCGATGGCTGCTCGTGCCGCAAGATTGGCGCCGGAGATCAATGCCTTTCGCGAAGTCGTGAAAAAACCTTCGGAACAAGTGCATATTTTGATGGGCTTTCCGGCGGCGGATTTCCGAGCACCTCTTCGTTTTGAAGCTTACATCGTGAACACGATTTTGGGCGGCGGGATGACTTCGCGTCTTTACCAAACCGTGCGCGAAGATCGCGGTCTCGTTTACACGATTCACAGTCAGCTCGTGACGTTCACGGATACGGGCGTGAACCTAGTTTACGCCGGGACTGAGCCGAAGAACGCACCCGAAGTTGTCGAGCTCACGCTTAAAGAGATCAAGAAGCTTCGCAAAAAAGGCATGACGAAAGCGGAGCTTGAGTTTTTCAAAACTCAAGTCCTCGGCCAGATTTTGCTCGGGGCTGATGACATCGAAAGCCGCATGAACTCACTTGGTGTGAACGAAATGGTCTTCGGCAAATATCGCTCCGTCGACGATGTGATGAACGACGTGAAAGGCGTGACAATCGATTCCGTTCACGAGTACATCGAAAAGTACGTCGACCTTGATCGGCTTGGGATGTTCCTTATGGGAGCCGTGCCCGAAGCGCCGACGAAGCGTTGGCTCGACTCGCTCTAAAATTTCCTAAAAAAGTTTTCTCTGATGAAAGGTCCACCGTGGCGGACGAAGTCTTTGGAATGGTTGCGAAGAAGAAGTTGAAAGTAAAACGTTTGCCCAACTTCAAAGGGGAGCTTCCGCAATACCAGAGCCCGCTTGCAAGTGGCTTCGATGTTCGAGCGCAGCTTGAGCAAACTTTGACTTTGTATCCCGGCGAGCGGGCGATGATTCCTTCTGGCTTAAGTTTCGAGATTCCTCCCGGATTCGAAATTCAGGCACGTCCGCGCAGTGGCTTGGCCGCTAAGCAAGGCGTGACCGTTCTCAATACACCCGGAACCATCGATGCGGATTACCGGGGCGAAGTGAAGATGATCGTCATCAACCTCGGGCAAGAGCCGGTTGAAGTGAAGGATCAAGACCGCATCGCGCAGCTGGTCCTCGCTCCGGTTTACCAAGCGGATTTCGAAGTTGTCGATGAACTCAGCTCCACCGAGCGGGGAGCCGGCGGCTTTGGAAGCACGGGCGTTGCTCAACGCCCCAATCCGTAAGTAAAAATCATCCGGACGTTGGTCTGAGTCGCTAGCGGCTGTTTGCGGGCGACGGAAAGCCGAGCGAAACTAAAGAGAGTCCATCACTCTTCAAGGTTGAGTTGAGGTTTTCATGCGGGCCGGTGCTTTCCTCGTTTTTAGTCTTTCCCTCCCGCTAGCTACGAACGCCCAGATCTTGGAAAAAAGTGCTTCCGCGGCTTTTGCAAAGGGACGAGCTCCACAAGGCCGTGACTTTGCGGATCGCTGGGCGTGCTTTGCACAAGAGCACGCCCGCACCAATCAACTCCGCTACCGAGCGACGGAGCCGATCGTCGTTCTCGGCGGCCGTTTCCAAATCGATGAACCAAGTGGAGATTCTCTCCGCACGTTAGCGGCTACGAAAAACGCACTCGTTTATCGCGAACGATTGGGAAAAGGATTTCACTCCTTTTTAAGTTATCGCGCCGTCGATACGAACGCGGGAACGAGACTTATCCTCGAAGAATCAAAGTTCGAAGGACGCAAACCAGCGAGCGCGACGATTTCGAAGGTCTCCAATGCTCCTGTCATGGGGCATATGGCTTGTTTGCCGAATGAAGAAGTCCTCGGCGTTCGCGAAGAGCGCCTCGATGAACGCGCACGCCAAATTTTTGCGTCGGGAACGCAGCCGCGCCCATCCGACCTTGCGGATCGCGACGGGTGGACGTGCGTTCGCGCAGGGAATGAGCAGTGGGTCGACGCGAATCCGGGCTTTGAGTTTGCGTTTCGCGGCTCGCAAGGTTTCGTAAAGACTTTCGCCGGCCACGGAGCCCTCCAGCTTTATACGCAAAAAGGTGCGCTCATCGCTGAAGATCGGCCGAGTGCAAACGAAGTTTACAAAGCGGCGATAAAAGTCGCGGTCGTTGAAGAGGGTGTACGAGCGGCGATTGAATACTCGAGTGCGCGACCGAAAAAGGCGAATGCCGTCCCAACTTCCGTGGAGAAGTCGGTCGTCACGAATCTCGGCGTCGATCACTATGCTTACTGTTTGAAGACGCGTGAGCTGCGCGCTCGCTTGTTCGGTGACGTTGCAAAAGCGCCGTCCATCAGGGGGCCGGCGAGCGTTCAAGACAATGCCGAAGAATCTGACGACGAAGATTAGGTCGACGTTCAGGTGATCGCGACTTGGATCGCCGACCAAGCGACAAAGAAGATCGCGTAGAGGACGCCCGTCAAAATCATAACCGGGCGGCGAGCGAGCCCGAATTGCTCGCTGAGCCCTACGGTCAGCAAGATGCAGGTGAGTGCAAATCCAATCAAATCAAGCGGCGGCAGGAAACTCGCGATCGCGTGGACGATGAAATACGGAACCGTCGCGAGCACCGAGAGCGAATGGAGTCGGCGGATATCGAGATACGTATGTTGGGTGACCGAAAAAAAGTAATAAAGAAAAAGAGTGAAGACCGCGCCGATCATCGCTACCGCGATCGGAAAAACGACAAGGCTTACTATGAAGTCGACAACACTTTGATTGATGAGCGCGTTCACGGAGCCCGAAATCATCGCGAAGACAAATTGCAGTGCGAAGGCCGCGGGCCAACTTAGGCGCACGGGTTCTTTGATGACTGAGACAGGATCGCGGAAGAAAGCAACCATCAACGGGATCAAATCTCGAATCCGGTTCAGAGCTTTTGCTTCCGAGTTCATCGCGTCTCCGGTTGAAAGCTCATGGCATCGCGTTCGGCGAGCATGACCGCGAGATCGAGAAAGCGTGCTTCAACGGTCCACGGCGTACGCGTAAAGATCTCGCCTGTCTCCAAGGCATCGACCGCTTTCTTGCCCATGAAGAGATTGTGGAGCTTCAACGCCAAGACGGCTAACAGGTCTCCTTGGCCAAAGTGCGCATCTCTTCGAAGCAGATCAATTTCAAAAACTTCGAGCGCCGTTTCAAACGGCTTGAGATCTTCGAGGCGACTACCAGTCACTTGTTTCGTGGACCGCACGCGATTTCGGACAAGCGTAAGGCTCGCGGTAGTCACTTCGCGGCCTTTGCGTGCGAGTTCTTCCATCTCCTCCTCAAAACTTGAATCCGCAATGACGTGGGCGCGAGTTGTAAGCTGCTTCAGCGCATGCGCGACCGAGGAGGCATCGAGAAATTTTCTGAACGGGGGATCAAGCACGATCACTTCGTAGCCGTGTTCACGCAAAAAAGCTGGAATCGAATTCCAATGATCAAAAGGTCGGAAGAGGCTTCTTGGTCCGCCGACGAAGACGATCGGATAGCGCGTGAGTAGGCAGTTAGGTCGAAGCTCTAGCTGTTTCAGGAGTGCCTCGCGCGTACGTTTGCGTCGGAGCTGAAACCCGTAGAGAGTCGCTACGAAAATCGTGGCTAGCGCGAGGGGAGCGGCAAGCGTCATCATTAGAAGTGCGTGTCCATCCGCAGCGTTGCATCGACCGATGAACGATCCAATGTATCCGAGACCATCGAACTTCGAACCGAAAGATCAGCACCCAGAGAGAGCTTTTCCGTTAAAAAGAAATCGAGACCCATCGTGCCGACGCTTGAAGGGGTTGTGTACTCAAGAGTGGTGTCACCCGTGCGAGCGATCGTCATGTAACGACCCGTGATGCCGCCACCTAAGCGGTAGGCGAGAGGCTTCGTGATCCGGTCTTTATAGTAAATTTTGAGTTCGAATTCTTTCAGCGAAACGCGGGTATTGGCATCCTCGCTTTCGGCAAAGCTACGTGCGGTACCTTCGGCCATCCAATGCTCAGAGAAAAGATCAATGCCGAGAGCGGCTTGGATCCCGCGGCTCCCGACGTAGGCGGATTTCCCATCGCCCAACGAAAGCGTTTGCATGGGATGCGCGAGGCCCACGCCCATGTGAATCCAAATGGATTCGAACGGATCTTTGGTCGTCTTCATGAGCGAAGCGCGCGCGCGCGAGCTCGACAGTTCTTGTTGTGCCGCTTCGCGGTTGAGTTGACGAAGGATCGAGTCGTAACCGACATGCGAATCATCTTCATAGGACGAGCCCGAAATAGCTTCGTTTGCTTCCTCGGCGGCATCGGATTCGGCGGCAGCGACCGGATGGCTGAGAGCGACGTTCAATAGCAAAGTAAGGGCGGCTAAAGGATAATGAAGAGTCAGGCGCAGCGAGCATCCATCCATGGTCAAGGCTCCTTTTTTCCATCTTCAGTTTAGCAGAAGCGCGCGAGCCCATCAGGCCTTTCGAGGTCCAGGTTGGCTTGCGCGCGAGCCGTGTAAAAACTCGCCTTTCAAGATGATGGCCGGATCGGCGAGAATAAAAGCATGAAGACTTCGCTTGCGCGGTTCTGCGCTTTTTGCAAATCAACAAGAATGGTTTACAGCAAGAAGCACGTCTCGTTGATCGACGCCTTTCTCGCTTTGGCGACAAGCCTTCTGCTTTCGTTTATCGTTTGGCAGGAGTTTGATCCACGCTTGGTCATCTTTTTCGCCTTAGGTCTAGGGCTTGCGGAAGTTTTCATCATCTTCCGCTGGCGACTGTCGATTGCGTGCCCCCACTGCGGCTTCGATCCCGTGCTCTACAAAAAATCGCCGCAGAAAGCGGCAGCGCGCGCGAAGCAACATCTCGATGCTCGTCGTGCGAATCCTCTTTCCGCGTTTCAAGCTCCGCTGAACTTACCGGTGATCGTGAAGAAGCCTGAAGCATCAGCTCAAGATCATAAAGTCGTGAGCCCGACGAAAGCCGGGAAGCCTGCCGCAGCCCCGGCAAAGAAAACGAATCGACCACCCACTCCGGGGGCGATGCGGTAATCCTTGTGCCGGTGCGGCGAAAACGCTAGGCTTCCTGCCAAGATGAAAGCACTGGTCTGCATCCCGACTTACAACGAACGGGAGAACATCGAAGCGATCACTTCGGCTGTGCTCGCCGCGACTTCTTCAAATACCCACATTCTCGTTGCCGACGATAACTCTCCCGACGGCACAGGTGAGATTGTAAAACAGCTGATGGCGAAAGAGCCGCGACTGCATCTTTTGTCGCGACCCGGAAAGCAAGGTTTAGGCCGCGCTTACATCGCCGCGTTCAAATGGGGCTTAGAGCGCGACTACGATGTTCTCGTGGAAATGGATGCTGATTTCTCGCACCGGCCGGTCGATCTCGTGAAAATCCTGGGTGAGATCAACCGCGCCGATTTCGCCGTGGGTTCACGATACGTTCCCGGTGGCACGACGGTGAACTGGGGCTTGATCCGGAAGATCATCAGCCGTGGCGGCAGCCTCTACACGCGCTACATCCTCGGATACAAACTCAATGATTGGACCGGCGGGTTCAATGCGTGGAAGCGGCATGTGCTTGAAGGTATCTCGCTCGACGATGTGAAATCAAATGGCTACAGCTTTCAGATTGAGCTGAAATACCGCAGCCTCAAGCGCAACTTCAAAGGCATCGAAGTACCGATTGTTTTCGAAGATCGTCGCGTTGGTCATTCGAAGATGAGCTTCCGCATCGTGATCGAGGCGCTGGGCCGCGTTTGGGGCATGCGGTTTAGCTGATGAGAGTGTCAGCGAACGCAAAGTCAAAGAGCACGCGAGAGAATCCCATCATCGGACTTCTACTTTTAGGAGCCGTGGTGTTTTTCTTTTCGTCCTCGGCTTCGTTCGCGGATCCGATCGCGGATCCGATCGCAGTAGAAGGCATCTCAAGCGGCGTTCGTCTCGCCGCCCGCAAAGAAGGCGTAAAGTCCCAACTCAAATCACAAACGAAGGGCCAATCAAAAGCTGCGGCGTACATTACGATGGTCATCGCAACGGATGGCGCAATCGTCTTTGATCGACCGAACCAAGACGCAAACGTCATGACTCAGCTTCCGTACGGAAAGAAAGTCCGCGTTTCGCGTGGATCGACTCGCGGGGGAGAAGACCGCTTTCGACGGATCAAGGTCGGAAGCAAAAGCGGTTACATTCTCGAAATCGACGTAGCTCCCGAGAGCGCGATCAACGAAGCAGAAATCAGCACCGGGAAAAAGCAGGTCGCTAAAAACGCCAAGAACAAACGCGACTCGCAACGAGAGCGAAAGCGGCCGAAGGAGCCCTTTTACTTCACTCGTTATGTGGGTCTTACCGGTGGCTTTGCTGATTTCAAAGAGTCCATCTCCGGCGTCGATGCCGTGAGCAACAACTTTCTGGTTTACGGACTCAAAATCACCGGCCCGGAAGTTGTCTTCTCCGGTCCCGTTGTCGATTTAAATATCCTTCTTCATTACGGAGCACCCGAGTATTACGAAAAGCTTTCGAAGATTAAGCCGACGGGCTTTGTTCTTTTCACCGATGCCCTCTTCGTCCTGCCGGTTCTCAATCGCGAAAATGGAGCCGTCTACGTAGAGGCCGGGCCTCTGCTTGTTTACTCAAGTTTCAAAGTTCTCAACGGGACCCGCGTGATGGACCTTACGAGCGTCAATCTAGGAGCCTCATTCGCGGCCGGCGCTGGATTTCGCGTCGAGAAGGTCGCCTTGCGCTTAGAAGGCAAGTACATGATCGAAAAGCAGAGCTACAAAGCGGTTCAGCTCTCCCTCCAAACTGAATTTTAGCGTTCTCTGAAGGCTTCTCGCCGGCCTCGAGCCTGGACATCATCGGTGCAAAACGATAGTCTCCGCGCATTATGAGCGAGACTGCCCCAAAAAAGATCCATCTTCTCTCCTCCGAAGTTGTCGACCAAATTGCGGCTGGCGAAGTCGTCGAGCGACCCGCGCATCTGGTGAAAGAGCTCGTTGAAAACGCACTCGATGCTGGAGCGACCTCGATCGAGGTGGAATTCGACCAAGGGGGACGGCGCGTTCGTGTGACCGACGATGGACGCGGCATCGCTCCAGATGAGCTGAGGCTCGCGCTCGCTCGACATGCGACAAGCAAAATTGCGAGTGCGGATGATCTTTGGAATCTACATTCGTTTGGATTCCGCGGTGAGGCTCTCGCAAGTATCGCAGCGGTTAGCCGCCTGACGTTGCAGTCGCGTCCTCACAACGCAAAGAGTGCGTGCAAAGTCGTTTGCGAGTTTGGTCGTATCGGCGAATCAGAGCCTACGGGCGGAAACCCGGGAACAACGGTTTTAATCGAAGAGCTTTTCGCAAATGTTCCAGCTCGCTTGAAATTCATGAAGAGTGAAGCCGGTGAGACCGCGCAAATAAAGAACACGCTGAAAGCCCTCGCGCTCGCAAACGAGACGGTGGAGTTTCGCCTCCGCACGAAAGGAAAGCTCGAGCACCTTTGGCCGCGCGCTGAGACGTTCTTAGAACGCGCAAAACAGATTCTCTCCGCCGAGCGGCTTTACGAAGCCAAGATGAACTACGAAGGCTTTTGCGCTGAAGCCGTTTTCGCTGGGCCCCACGAAGTGACGGGGAACGCGAGAAGCATTTTAGTTTTCGTGCAAAAAAGATTCGTGCAAGATCGCGGACTCCAAGCCGCCGTGATCGATGCCTTCCGCGGTCTTCTGATGCACGGAGAATTTCCCATTGCCGTCGTGCGCTTGAGCGCACCTACCGATGAAGTTGACGTCAACATTCACCCAACAAAGTCTCAAGTGAAGTTTCGAGACAGTCAGCCTGCTTTCCGAGCGGTCAACCGTGCGCTGAGAGAAGCTCTTGAAAAGGCACCTTGGCTTGAGAAAAAGGTGGCGCCTGCCGTCGTCATGCCGTATCCGAGCGCAGAGCCGGCGACAAAAAAACTTTCGGTCGCGGACCTCACTCGTCGTTACGAGGCGGAACCTACAAAATCAAATCTTGCGCCCGAGAGTTCAACGCCTCCCTCATTCGAGACGGCACCTGTGAACTCAGTGGGGCGTTTCGAGGCTCCGGAATTCAACGCCGTCGTTTTGAAACAAAAACATGACGGCGTGACGAACTCAGTTCCATCAAACGCAGATGCCGCTACATCACCAGTAGATCGGTCAGCAACTGCCCCGGCACCGAAGCTAGGTCCGTGGTCGCGTCTTCAAGTTCTCGGGCAAGCTCACCTGACTTACATCCTAGCGCAAGACGAAGATCGTCTCGTGCTCGTCGACCAACATGCGGCTCACGAGCGTGTCGCGTACGAGAAACTCATGCGTGCGTGGAGCGAGGGTCAAATCGATGTTCAGACACTGCTAATTCCGCTCACCGTGGATCTTGAGCCGGACGGAGCGGAAGCTCTTGTCTCGATTGCTGATGAGTTGGAGAAGCTCGGCGTCGTCATCGATCAAGTGGGTCCGCAGTCGGTTGCGTTGCGCGCAAAGCCCGCGATGATCAAAGATGCCGCGCTGGCGAAAGTTTTGAGCGGGTTAGCTCGTGAGATCGTCGAACGGGGCGGCTCTTTTGTTCTCGAGAAGAAAGTGTCCGACATCTGCGCGACGATGGCTTGCCACTCTGTCGTGCGTGCGGGTCAAGCTCTCAGCCAAGAGCAGATGAAGAGTTTGCTCGCGCAAATGGATGAGTTTCCGCTCTCAAGCTTCTGCCCTCATGGTCGACCTGTTTCAGTCGACTATCCCTTCGCTAAACTCGAGAGGGATTTCGGTCGCATCGTATGATCGGACGCGGTACTCAAGTGAGCCTCTTCAAATGAAGCCGCATCTGCTCTTCGTAGTTGGACCAACCGCGAGCGGAAAATCCGACGTCGCCGTGGAAATCGCCGAAGCTTGCGGCAAAGAACAACCGCGAGCACCTGAACTGATCAATTGCGATAGCGTTCAATTCTTCGCTGGTGTCGATATTGGAGCCGCAAAACCTGAACCTGAACTCTTGGCCCGCGCTAAACATCATTTGATTGGACATGTTCCTCTCGGAGGTGCTTACACAGCTGGCGATTTCCGGCGAGACGCTCTGAAGATCATTGAGGAGCGCTCACAAATCGTCAGTTCATTCGTCGGCGTGGGCGGGAGTGGTTTCTACGTGCAGGCTCTCGAAAAGGGCATGTACGAGGTGCCCGAGCTTTCCGAAGACATTCGCAAGCAACTCGATCGGGATGCGGAGGAAAAAGGCTACGGAGTTCTTTACGAAGAACTTCGGACGCGTGATGCTGAAGCTGCCGCAAAAATTCAGCCGCAAGATCGCTACCGAATTTGGCGCGCCCTCGAAATTTTGCGCTCGCATCCTGACGGCGGTACGCTTTCGCAAATCCGCGCCCAATTTGAGAAACAAAAACCAGACGCACCCTTCACCGTGAGCAAGATCGGAATTTTTCGAAGCCGAGAAGAGTTGCGCCGACGAATCACTTCTCGAACGCAACGCATGCTTCGCGAGGGCCTGATCGAAGAGGTCGAGGGTTTGCGAGCTAAAGGCCTAAATGATTGGGCTCCCTTGAAGAGTGTGGGTTACAAAGAGGTTCAAGAGTTTCTTGACGGACGTCTCACGCGTGAAGAGCTCGAGCCTTTGATCATTACGAGTACGATGCAGCTCGCTAAGCGTCAGATGACTTGGTTTAAACGCGACGCTTCGATTCAGTGGTTCGAGTCCAAAGACGGCCAGCTCGGTGCCGTGGGAACAGAAGCGGAATTCCTAGGGAACAGCCCAACAGAATACGTTGTTCGATGGCTCTCTCGTCAACGGGCGCCTTGACTCGATCGAGAGCTTCCCGCAAGACTGCTGCCAACATGAAATCCATGACGGGCTTCGGGCGAAGCCATACGAACCAACAGGCATTTCAAACAAATCAAAAGTCACAAGAGGCTTTGTCGAGACCGGCTCTTCCTGCCCTCGACATCTCGGTGAAAGCGGTGAATGGTCGGTATCTCGATCTTCGCTTTCACCTTCCCCGCGAGTACGCGCCATTTGAATCTGAACTGAAGTCGATGCTCACCAAGATCTTCACGCGGGGGACCATCGACGTATACGTCAACAGAACTCGTTCAACCGCAGCCTCCGAGATTCGTGTGAACACGGATCTCGCTCGCAAGTGGTACGAGAGCTATCAAACTTTGAATCGAGAGCTTCAGCTAAAAGCTGAGCCATCATTCGAGCTCTTCACGCGAATTCCTGAGCTTTTCGAAGTTCAGTCACAATCTGAAATTGGAGATGAGGAAAAAGCTCTCGTACGATCGCTCCTGGAGGAGGCCGCTCGTGGCTGTGATCAAGAGCGACTTCGCGAGGGCAAAGCTTTGGCGGCCGAGCTTGAGAGTTTATGTGGACGCCTTGAGCAGTTGAGCGAAGAGATCGTTACGCTCAAATCCGAGGCGGTTGCCGAACTCGAGCGACGATTGCGGGATCGGTTGCAGGAGCACTTGCAAAAGCTCGGCTTTGAAGGGAAGGTAGACGATCAACGGATCGCCCAAGAAATCGTGATTCACGTCGATCGAGCCGACATCTCTGAAGAGTTGACTCGATTGCGCGAGCATTTGAAAGCGTACCGGCAGCTCCTTAAGAGCGCCGAGCCGCAAGGCAAAAAGCTCGACTTCTACGCGCAGGAGCTTTTGCGTGAAGTGAACACGATTGGGTCTAAGAGCCACATCGCCAAACTTACGGCTTTTGTCGTTGAGGCGAAGTCCCTGGTGGAAAAGATTCGGGAACAAGTTCAGAACGTGGAATAGTCAGTCAATAAGCGGGGAGAGCGCGGGGCGCTCCCGGGAATTCGTGGAATGAAAGTCCGTTTGATCATCATCGCCGCCCCGAGCGGCGCCGGCAAATCGAGCTTCGTTGAACGTATCTGCCGCGAGATGCCGCGTCTTTGCGACACGGTCACCTACACGACCCGAGCCGTACGTGCGGGGGAGTCCGAGGGCAATCCCTATCACTTCGTTTCAAAAGAGAAGTTTCTCGAACTCCGCGAGAAGGGGTTTTTCGTCGAGTGGGCCGTGGTCCACGAAAATCTCTACGGTACTCCCTACCACCAACTCGAGGACGCCTGGGCCCAAGACCGAGTCATTATCATGGATATCGACGTTCAGGGGGCCGAGACTTTTAAACGTAAGTTTCCCGATGCGGCGACGATCTTCATCTTGCCCCCCTCAATCGAGGAGCTGAGGCGCCGAGTCACGAAGCGGGATGGTCGAGTGCCGGCGGACCTCGAAATCCGGATGAAAAACGCTGAGCGCGAAATAGCTCAAGCCTCTCACTTCGATTTCCAATTGGTGAACGACGATTTTGATAAATCTTATCAACAGTTTAAGAAAATCGTTGAAGATCTGCTGGCTCGTGGCTAAAACTTAAGGTTTCGAAAAATGCCAACCCTTTGGGCGCTTTCGGGCGGTTTGAGGATCCAGTAAGGAGATTCAAAGCTACCCCGGGGACGTCTGAGGAATTGGCCGTTTGTGTTTGGTTGAGCTTTTCAGGAGGAGTTTGGAATGGCTCGCGTTACCGTCGAAGATTGCTTGGACAAAGTCGACAACCGTTTCGCCTTGGTTCTTCTCGTTTCTAAACGCGCCAAGCAGCTCTTGAAGGGCTCTGCTCCGACCGTCTCCAGCAAAAACAACAAGTACATCGTCAATGCTCTCCGCGAAGTAGCGGCCGGTAGCGTTCACTTTGACGGCATCTCGGCGGATGCTGAAGAACGTCGCAAGCAGATCGAAAAAGATCTGAACCGATAAGCGGACCGGGATCGTTGCGACCCATCCTTGGACGTAACTGAGGGCGTAACTGAGGGCGTAACTGGCATCTCCGTTTACGAATGTTGCTTCAAGGGGCCTACGGCCCCTTTTGCGCTTGGGTCATAGTGATGTTTTTAGGGTTTCCCACACCGCACCCCCTACGAACTTCTAGATAAATCATCCCAGAATAGGACGTCTACCCTAGGGCCTTTCCCGCTAGTGGATGGCTCGGTCCCAGGAACCCGAGTGAGTTTCGGTTTAAATTTGATTTCTCCCTCTTAGATGCCGATTTGAAGTTTAGGGCGATCTTCAGGTATTCTGGATGAATCAAGGGAACCCGATTCCATGGTGGACCACTTCAACGATGACTCGATCGATCCGTCGCCAAAGACTCTAGAAGAGCTTTGCGCAAAGATTGCGAACTACTTCCCGGGCGCTGACCTCGGCATCGTCTCGAAGGCCTACCACTTCTCCGAAAAAGCTCACACCGGACAAATTCGTCGCAGCGGCGAACCCTACATCTCTCATCCTCTGGGAGTTGCGGCGATCCTCGCGGATCTGCACATGGATCTCGGCACGATCATCACGGGACTTCTTCACGACACGGTCGAAGATACGCACGCCACGCTCGCGGACATCGAACGAGAATTCGGTAAACCCGTGGCCGAGATCGTCGACGGCGTAACGAAAATTTCGAAGATGAAGTTTCGCAACACGCACGAAAAACAAGGCGAGAACATCCGCAAGATGATCGTCGCCATGGGAAAAGATGTGCGGGTCGTCCTGGTGAAACTTGCCGATCGTCTGCACAACATGCGGAGCCTCGGGCACATGCCTCCCGAGAAGCAGCAGCGAATCGCGCAAGAGACGCTCGACATCTACGCGCCACTTGCGGGACGCCTCGGGATCATGTCGCTTAAGATCGAACTTGAAGATCTGAGCTTCCGTTACTCGAAGCCCGATAGCTACTATCAACTCGCGCAAAAGATCGCGATGAAGAAGAAAGATCGCGAGCGCTTCATCGACGATACGAAGCGCTTGCTGATGCAAGAGCTCGCTTCGCGCACGAAGGCGAGATTCGAAGTTTACGGCCGCCCGAAGCACTTGTACTCGATCTTCAAAAAGATGCAGGCGCGTAATCTCGACTACGATGAAATCTACGACGTACTTGCTTTCCGTGTCATCGTGGGCTCAGTGAGCGAATGCTACGAAGTGCTCGGTCACGTGCACGCCTTATGGAAACCGATTCCTGGTCGCTTTAAAGATTTCATCGCCATGCCTAAGGTGAACAACTACCAGTCGCTCCACACGACGGTGGTGGGCCCAGGCGGGGAGCAGATCGAGATTCAGATTCGTACACGCGACATGCATCTCGTTGCGGAGAAAGGGATCGCCGCGCACTGGAAGTACAAAGAAGGCGGCAAACCCGTTGGCGACGATCAGAAGTTCAACTGGCTTCGCGATCTCGTTTCGCTCCATCAGCAAGTGCGAAATCCTGACGAGTTCCTCGAAACCGTAAAAACGGATTTATTCGATCGCGAGATCTACGTGTTCACACCGAAGGGTGATGTGCGTGAGCTTCCCGACGGATCGACGCCGATTGATTTTGCATACGCGGTTCATACGGATGTCGGCACCCACTGCGCAGCTGCGCGCGTGAACGGAAAACTTGTTCCGCTCAAAACGCGCCTTCGCAGCGGTGACATCATCGAAGTCATCACGTCTCAGCATCAGCATCCCTCTAAGGATTGGCTGAAATTCTGCGTGACCACGCGGGCTAAGTCGAAAATTCGTTGGTACGTCAAAGAAGAGCAGCGCAAACGTGCGCTCGAGCTCGGCAAAGAGATGTTGGAAAAAGACTTCCGCAAGTTCGGACACAACTTGCAGAAGGCGCTCAAAGATTCGCCTGAAACGCGGGAGCGCCTCTCGTCTTTGGGCGCGAAAGAAGTCGACGATCTTTACGTTCAAGTCGGCTACGGCAAGGTGATGGGGAAGGACGTTGTTGAACGCTTCTTCCCCGGCGCAAAGCCCATGGATGAAGAGAAGCCTTCCTTCCTTCAGCGCGTTGTTCAAAGCGCAACGAAGAAGGCTCGTAAGTCGAAATCCATCATTCGCGTGGACGGCATGGAAGACATGCTCGTTCGTTTTGGCAAGTGTTGTAACCCGATTCCGGGTGATCCGATCGTGGGCTTCATCACGCGCGGTCGCGGCATCACGATTCACAAATCAGATTGCGAGCGCGCCTTTGAAGTCGAAGACGATCGCCGTATTGACGTCGAGTGGACCGTTGATTCGGTTCCGGAAGGTGTTGAACGCGTCGTTCGTGTTCGCGTGATCAGCCAAGACGTGCCGGGCTTATTGAAGTCGATGTCGGAGGCGTTCAGCGCCCGCAGCATCAACATTCACAACGCACAGATCCGCACCACGAAAGATAAGAAAGCGATTTGCATCTTTGACGTTTCCGTCCGCGATACGCAGCAGCTCTCGCAAGTCATGCAGGATCTTCAGAAGATTAGCGGGATCATCGGTGTCACGCGCGTCGCCCACGTTTAAGGGCGACGGCTCGAGAATTCAGATGAAAATTAGAACTGGAAGCCCGCGCCAAAGCGCAGAGTCATAGCCGACGTCGTCACGTCGTTCGAAGGCGGGAAGTAGTCGTACTCAAAGAGTCCCGTGAGCATCATGCGGTTGCTCAAGAAGTAATTCACGCCGACATCGAGGAGGATCACGTTCGTCGTCGCGATTCGCGGGACGTCGAGCACGTCAGACTGCTTCGAGAGCGGGAGCCAGATACCAAGGCCCACGGCAGCGAAGGGCGAGAACGATCCGCTGCCGAAGCTATAGCGAAGAAGCGCATCAACACTTCCGTACATGATTTCGGTTTTAACGGCGCCGCGCTCTTTGGATTCACCTTTGACTCCGAACTGATCCACGCCCAAACGAACGATGAGTCCGAGCGACTCAGAGAGCGGGTAGTCCGCAAAGCCTTTGATGCTGAAGCTACTGCCGGTCATGGAAACCGTTTCGCTCAAGCCTTTTACGGATTGGTTGTTCATGCTGTAGCCGCCGAGAGCTCCAATGTAGAGAGCTTGCTCGCGTGCGCCACCGCCCTCATCGCCGCCGTCTTTTTTACGACGTTTCTTTCCGCCGGCGCTGGCCTTGCCGACGGGCTCAAGAGTTGCGTCGACTTCCGCACGACCCTTCGTGATCTTTCCGAGGGATTTTCCGCCGCTGACCTTCGTGATCTGCACGAGGCCCTTTTTCTTTCCGTCGATGATGACGAAGAACTTTTGATCGACTTGGACTTCGGTGTCCTCGTTCTCGATCATGACGCTCTTTTTCGCCGTCTTCGTGATTCTTGCGGCAAAAGCGTCAGCGCTAAAAAGCGCAATCGCGCCGCCTACGAAAAGGGCGGTGAGAGGTCTCAAGATGATACGGCTGAGATGCATAAACCCTCCGGCTTCCAACATGTTAAATGAAAACCGAGGTGCTGAACCATAGAAAACGAAAGCACGTCTAGGTAAATCCCGCGCGTTCTTGATGTACCGAGCAAGACTTCGACGTTTAGTCAGGACTTCTTTCGTTGATCCTCATTGGTCGACAAGTTCGTCGACAGTTTCATTCAGTCGATGAAACTCTCAACGAGTTGGTGACTCACCCGCTCGATCTCGGAGGATAAAGAGCCTGCGGGAAATTCAAAGGTGCACTCAACACCCAAAGTTGAGTTATTTGCGGGCGCGTGCAGACGAAAGACCGTGTAACGAGTCGTGGATTCAAACTCTGTCGAAGTCGATTTCACGAAGTAACCGATCTTTCCGTTCGAGCGGAGTTCAGCGCCTAGAATGGAGTCATTCAACTGCGCGCTGAGATCACGATCGTTTGCGCAAGATTCACTCAAAGCAACGAGGGACGGCTGAGGAGTGGGGGCACCAGCGAGTGGGTTCTCATTGAACTTTTCACGATCGGCGGACTTGTAGAGCGTGCATCCCGCAAGGGAGCCCGAGAGGACGAGGATCGCTGCAAAACTATTCACCAAAGTTCTTCGTGATGCGCTCATGGGAGTAGTTTCTCGAATCACTTCGGCGGCGGCAATGAACAACGAGAGGGGCCAAAAAGAAAAACGGCCCGTTCTTTTAGAACGAGCCGTTGCGTATTTCGCTGATAGATCTTCAGATCAGAACGGAATTTCTTCCGCGCTGTCGAACGAGGGCTCAGGTCCGAAGTCCTGCATGCCGTAATCGTCGCGCGAAGAAGAACGATCCGAGCGGTGATCCGATTCCGTACGCTCGCCAGGAGCGCCGAGGAATTGAACCGTGTTCGCCACGATTTCTGTCGAATAGCGTTTTTGACCTTGTTGATCTTCCCAAGAGCGTGTCTGGAGACGACCTTCAACGTAGCACTGGCGTCCTTTTGCGAGATGCTTGCCGCAGATTTCTGCCAAGCGTCCCCAAACGACGATGCGATGCCATTCGGTGCGTTCTTGTTTCTGACCTTCTTTGTCGACCCAGTTTTCGCTCGTCGCGATGCTCAGTCGAGTGACAGTACCGCCGTTGCCGACTGTGCGAACTTCAGGATCCGCACCCAAACGACCAACGATGATGACCTTATTGACTCCTGCCATGGTAGCTCCCCAGCTCGTTTACCTTCCGAGCTAAAAATGATGATTGGACCAACGATTCCGTGAATATGAACAGACGAAATCGATCTTTTGAGTAGAACGGTTAGTTGTCCCAAATGGGGTGGAAAGCGTCAATGACTATCGACCAAAGTCGAGGTGTCTGGGCTTTTACCTAAGCGAAATTCTCTAAGCTTCTTGCGCCTTTGCCGGGTTTCGGCCACCCGCATCCGGCGCTGGAAAATGGAGCTTGATCAAAGCTTTTCGGTGAGGGCGCGGTACGTCGGGAACTGACTTCCGGGCACCATCGTGATGACGCACGCAATGCGTGTCCCTTTGTCAGTTGCTTGCTTGCAGCCAGGGTCGTTGATGAGCGCAAGCATGCTCGAAAGAAGCGGTGTGCGAGTCGCAAAGTCTTTGTTGATCAACACGTCCACACGCATTTCGATCTTGCTCACCTGCGGTTGAACGCCAACGGGAGTTGGCTGCAGGTTCATGCCGATGTTGCCTTTTACTTTTCCGCTGAGGTCGGTTGCGGCGTTGCCGATGTCCAAATTCACGATCTCGAGCTGTCGATCGGCGAGCTTCACGTTCATCGCCACTTTTCCCAAATTCAAAGTGGGAAGCGCAACCGGAAGGAACACTCCGTTCATGTTCATCTGCACTTCTTGGCCAGGGAAAACGAAGGCAGGAATGTTGATGGACACATTCCCACTCGGTTGTTGTTTGAAAGTCTGATCAACGTTGATGAACGCATCAAGTCCAAGGTTACCCTGAAGATTCAAAGAAGAGATGCCGGCCGCGCGGAGGAAGTCCGCTAGCTCGTTGAGGTTCACTTGGTCCGCATCGACGGCGATCTCGTGCATCGTGCCCGAGCCTTGCGCGTAATTGACCGTAACGTCGCCTTTGAAGAGATCTTGCGCGTGAACGGTAGCGCCCGCTTTGGCGGTCAAAAGTTTGAGAAACGCGGGCGCCGCTTCGATCAAAGAAGCTTTCACCGGAGGAAGCCCACGAGGCTCGATCAACACTTCGCTTGCGCTGATGCCCAGTCCGGGCATAAGGGTGAAACCAAGATCGTCAAAGCGTACGTAAGTTTCCGTCTTCTGCGTGACCAGCGCCGCGACGTAATCACTTAAATCCTGCTTAGGAAAGAGAACGATAACGAAGAAGAGGGCGATCAACAGAGCGCCCAGCATCTTCATCTTATGAAAGCGAAAGAGAACGGCGAAAGGATGCAAGATAGCTGACACGTTTAGTCTCCTGTCTCACCCGCACCAGGGCGGTTCGCACTTCTCGCGGCACCCGGGCGGCCCGGAGTTTTCGGAGCAGGCTCGGGCGGAAGGTTGAAGGCTACGAGATCGTAAGTGACATTGAAGTAGTGAGGATCCTCAGGCGTCGCTTGGATGCGGACACCCGTCATCTTCACGGTTGGCCCCATTGTTTGGAAGCGCTGACCAATCTGCATGATTTGATCGAGATTGAGCTTCATGAACGCAACGCTTGCGCCATTTTGCTTTAAGCCTTTGGGAATAAAACCGGGCTTACGAGCAAGATTATCAAACTCCGTGATCGGACCACTTTGATCGGGCTGGAGACGCTGAGTGGAAGCAGCCGATTGCGCGATGTTGCGGATCTCGTTGACATCGATCAGGCGGGGAGAAGGTGGCAGTGCGCTAACATCGTGATTCACGCGGTAAGCTTCGCGAATGATCGCTTTTCGATTTTCGAAGTCTTCGAGGTAGGTTTCCGAAGACGAATAGAAAATGTACGGAACCGCGAGGAGGATCAGCGCGATCAAAGCGCCTGATGCGAAAAGAATCGCCTTCTGCGCACCTGGGCTCTGATCTTGGTACTTCTCGACGATTTGGTTCCACGCCGAGCTCTCTTGAATGCGGCCGAGCAAGGCTTGAACCTGTTCCTTCAATCGGTCTCTTGTATCGTCCAGTGCCACGGTTGAATCCTTCTCTCTGATCGCTCTAGTCGTTACTTAGATAGTCGTTCAAGGCTTCCGGTTGACCTTAAAAGTATAGGAGAACGGAACGCCCGGTACGGTGCCAGCTTGAACCGGTCCCGGCTTACGTGATTGCGGACGCGCCATCTCGTTGATCGCTTTTTCGATGTCGGTGACGAGCGCACGATTCGCGGCGTGACCTTGGATGGTTACGTCATCGTTGACGACCTCGAGAAGAGTTACGTCGACGCCAGGTTGGCCGCTTGCTGCTTTGGGTGGAAATTTCTCGGAAAGCTTAGCCACGATTTCCATCGCGGAAACATAGTCATCAAGCTGAGAAACCGCCTCGTGATTCTTGATGCGATTTTTCGAGTTGCGAATGTAGGCGTTAAGGCCGTTTTCCGTAGCGGCACTTCCACGGAGTCCGGCCGCTTTTGTTGCTGCTTCCGTAATCTTCTCTTCACTTGAGAAAGCGAGACCGCTCGCGATTTGGTCACGTACGATCGAGAAGACGAAGAAGAGAGCAAACGCCGTGGCCGCAACCGTGACCGGCACTCGCCAAGTTGACCAAAATTCTTTGAAGTTTGAATTTTCGCGCGCGAACTCTTCGCGGCGAAGATTGAGCGCCGGATTACGTGGGCGCTTCATTCCTTCGATCGCAAGGCCGACCGCAACGCCGGCGATGGCTTCCATCTGCGGAGTCATCGTGACTCGCGAGGGCTTATCGGCCATCGCTGATTGGCTTGCAAGGTTTGCAGAAATCTCAAGACCCTGAGTGATGTAAGGACCGAGGTTCTGGATTTGGCTTGCGCCGCCCATGAGCTCGATTTGATCGTACTCCAGAGCAAATGCGGCTTTCACCTCAAGAAGCGTGAGGCGAAGTTCGCGTAGAAGGTTGTCGACTTGAGTAGCAACCGTGTCGGAGAGCTTGATCTGATCTTTCGTTGCTCCCGCGCGATTCATCAGGATGAAGCTCTTTTCGTTCAGAACTTTCATCGACTCGAAAATCGAAACGTTGAACGCGGCGCTGATCGCGGACGCGATCTCTGAGCCGCCCCAGAGAATGGAGCGAATGGAGACGAGTCCGCCATCACGGTAGACGAGAAGGAGCGAACGAGTGTGACCTAAATGCAAGATGAGCCGCGCGCGCGAAGTCGGCGCTTGTCCGATCGAAGTGGATTCGTCCGTCGGGCGAAGCGACGGAGAAATTTCCTTTGGAGCCTCGTTCCAGCTTTCGAAAAGGTTGGCGAGGGCAAGACCTTCGACGCTCACGATGTCGGAATCGAAGCCGCCATCTTTGGAAATGTTAAGCGCTTCTTCGACAGCTTCTTTAGGCGCGGCTACCGTGAGGACGTCAGCACTCGGTCCGAGAAATTCGATGATCTTGAAATCGAAAATCGTCTCGTCGATATCGAGCGGAATGTCGTCTTCAAGTTCGAACGCTAAGCTCTTGTAGATCTTTGAGCGCTCGCGGAAGGGGAATCGTTTGTGGTGAACACTTACGCGATGTTGCGGAACGCCGATGACCCACTTCGTGTTTTTCGGATCGTAGTTTTGCGAAAGGGTGCGAAGGGAATCAATGATCTCAAGCGCACGATCGCGATTGGGATCCACCGAGAGGGGAAACTCGAAGAAGTTGTTGAGCACGTAGCCCTTCGGGCTCGCGTCGAGTTCGGCGACCTTGATGCTGTAACTTCCGAGATCAACGCCTAGGATTTTCATTTCGGGGACGGCTCCTCGTTCAGCCTTTTATTCTACAGGGCCTTACTTCTCGTTCCAATAAACAATTGTCGGTCGCTCGTTGGGGACTTTCTTTGCATCATTGGGCTGAGCGGTCTGGGGCTTGTTCGGATCCTCTGGAGTTTTGGGCTTGTTGGGGTCTTCTTCCTTTTTCTCGTCTTTCTTTTCTTCTTTGGGTGTCAGCTTTTTCAGCTGAGCAAGAACCGCATCGTAATCGTAAACGATAGCGGTGACGTCCTTCTGGACTCGACCCGCTTGGCCCATCGACTTCACGCGGAAGTTGAATTCAGGTTCCACCGTGATCGGGACTTTTGGCTTGCCTGCGCCGTTCGGGTCAGCCGGAGCGTTCGAATCGTAGAGAACTTCTTTGCGCACGCCGAGCGATTCGATGAATTGAAGGAACGTCGCTGGGTCCTTCAAAATTTGTGTGTCTTCCTTCGAACGCTCTTCCAGCAGACGGGCCGATTGCTCTTCCGTCAAACCGTAAGCCGCTTGCAGAACTTCTTTCGGAGCGTACTTAACGTTGATCGCCTTCGCGCCGTAGATCGTGACACGGTTGAGAAGGAGATCGTAGATGTCATCGGTCATCTCGGCGACCATGTGCAACTCTTCGAAAGTTTTGAACGGCTGGTTCGGCGGATAGAAGTCACGCGCGCCAAAGTTTTGGTAATACGTGCTCTCTTCGCCGCCGTTCAAACTTTCTTTGTTCTCATCAACCCAATCAGCAATGTTGTTCACAAGCTTCGTGAAGCTTTGGCCGGAGTACTTGCGCGCAAACTCTTCGTCTTCGTCCATCTTGCTTACGAAGATCTGATTGAGTTGGGCAAGTGTGATCTTCACGAGTTCTTCGTTGGATGAGGCAAGAAGACTCAGATCGATCTTCGAACTTTCGCTCTCGATGGTTGCCATGTAGGAGCTATCCATCTTGCTACCTTTAACGGCAGCGTTGATCTGATCTTTATCGATCGATGAAACTTCTTTGGGAAGCATTGGCGGCCAAGAAAAAGGCATCTTCCAGATCATGTCGATCATCGGAATTTGCGTGAGCATCTCTTTCGGAATCATCGCCATGATTTTGCGGTAGATTTGCAGGCGGAGCAGACTGATCTCGACTCCGGCTTTTGCCGCGTAGTGAGCTTTCACTTGGTTCACGGACTGCGTGCTAACCGCAAACTCCACGCTCGTTTCGTACATCACTTCGGAGGCGATGACCGTCAAAATCGTGAACGTCGCGAGCGCCATCATGAGGGCGGCGCCCGTTTGATCTTTCAGCATGGATGCGGTCTTGCGGAAGGAGAAGATTTTCATTGCTGACCGCCTCCAGAGCTACCACTAGAGCCACCGACATTGCCGGTGGCTCCACCATTCCCGCCACCCATCTGATTTCCTTCGGCTGCCGGATCCTTCTTCGGCTTCGGATTGTTTTCGAAGAAGATCGGCGCCAAAACCATTTGTGAAACGGGTCGCTCGCGAGGATCGCTCTTATCGTGAACCGTTAGGCTAATCTCAACCGCGTAAGGGAAATGTTCTTTCGTGATATCGTCGCCATCTTTGCCCGTCTTCCAAGTGTCGACATAATCATCACGCTTTGGGCCCAAGTAGCGGAGTTTGAACTCTTCTACGTTTTCGAGCAGCACCGTTTCTTTTCCAGGCTTGTCGAGTTCGTCGTCAATGTAGGGCGAAACCGAGCGATACAAACACTTCGACTGGCCAGATTTTGCATTCGACGGCTTGCAGCTCTTGACGTAGTAACCGATTTTCGCCTGATCACTCTCTTGCGAGTCGCGAAGGACGCGCGTGTTCGAGAGTGAAGTGAACCACATGGCTTCGCTGGTCCCGATGAAGCCGGTGAGATTCGGAGGGCAGGGTTTTGGGGTTCCTTCGGCCTGCGCGCCGCCAAGATTGATTTGATTCAAGACGATGCCGCTGTTTGGTCCCTGATTTGGTGGGGGAGTTGGCTTCGCAGTTAAATCCGTCTCCATTTTGCAGAAGACATCTTGATAATGGAAAGCTTGGCCGACATCAGCTCGCATGATCTTCATCGCATCGGCAACTCCAGAGTCGCGACGAATTTCTGCCGAGATCACTTTTTGGTTCTCAACACCTGAGCGCATCGCTTGCGCCGTGATGATCGTGAGTCCCGCCATAATCGCGATCGCGATCATGACTTCGAGGAGAGTGAAGCCTTGAGGGTTTTTCAACGCGCGTCTCATTGCGCCTGCGTCCCAGGAGCCGGCATGCCCTCGGGCATCGGAAGCTCCTTCGTGTAGTCAATGATGTACGTGGTCGCGCTGTGGCGAATCTCGTTACCCGTTTTCCCTTTGTAGAGCACCGTCACGCTCATCTCTTTGACGGCTTCCTTGAAGAAGGTCGCCGTCGTCCGCATGATCGTGATCAGCATGGGGTCGACTCGGTCCCCACCAGCGCCGAGAACGCCGGTCAAATCCGGCATCTCGAATGGCTGAGCTTTCATCTCCCAGCGGTAGCCGGGGAATTTCGGCCCGAAGTCGCCGGATTCTTCTTCGGGCAAATCCGTGATCGGTTTCTCTTTCGTGCGAACTTCGTATTCTGTCATCTTTCGCTCAAGCAAACCTGCGACCGTATTGTTGATCCGGGTGTTGCGAACGCGGCTGAAGTTGCCTGACCACGAACTCGAGATAACCATCAGGGCGCCCGCGATAATCATCACGGCAATCAAAACTTCGAGGAGCGAGAATCCACGACTGTTTCTCAGGTTCTTTCTCATTGGCCGCGAATCTCCTTCAAGCTGATTTTCTTTTCAAAAATATCAGCGCGTCCCGTGAGCGGGTGAATCGCGATTGTCCAATTCAATGTTTTGCGATCCGTCAGATGAATCGCTACGTCTTCCGCTAAACCTTGCGGGAAGAAGTGGACGTAAGTGGTTCCTTGAGTGGCTTCTTCTTTTTTATCGACATACTCGACGCCGCCGAAATACATGCCGCGGGGGAGAGTCTGGGGAGACTTCAAAACTCGCGAGTCTTCCGAAAACTTGCTAGAGCCTTTCTGGTCGTCCCTTTGTGAAGAGGTCAGAGATGAGAGTTCTTTCTCTTGCTCTTCACTCAAGAGAGTGATGTTACCGGGTGCCGACTCGATCCAGTAGGAGTGGCCTTTCTCGTCGTTCATCGAGATCACGATGCGCATCGTAGAATTGGTCAATCGCGCCGTGTTGCGAAGATCGCGAGTCATGACCGCCATCTTGCGAACGGCACCGCGCATGGCGGAGGAAGAGTTGAAAAGTCGGGGAGCACCAATTGCGAGCATGCCGCCGATGATCGCAAGCACGATCATGATTTCGATCAACGAGAAACCTCGTTGATCACGCACGCCAGGGGTGCGGATGGCTTTGCTAGTTGCGCTCTCAAAAGCGCTTGCTGTTTTACTCATGGAGTTACTCATAACGTACCACAGTTCGTCGCTATCCCCGAGTCCACCTTGATCTACGTAAGGTCTAGGCAGTGCGCCTCGGAGGTCGTTCGGCTCCACCTTACGGTTTAGCTTCACGCAGGAGGCTGGCTCATCTCGAGCGAAGGTCCGAAAAGAAAAAAGGCGCCAAACCTGGCGCCTTTTCTAGGATCGACTCGACGTGCGATCAAGCATCCTGATTCGACAAATCTTTTGCGTAACCTTCACCGCCGTCTTTACGGTCTTCACCGAGCGACTTCAGCAGATAAGTGCCGCCGTCCGATTCGTAGATGAAGTCGCGGCTCCATTGATCCTTGGGAACCGTCTTGTAATACGGCTCTGGACCCCAGTTTGGGCACGCTTCCGGACCAGGATTCGAAACGAGAGCTTTCAAACCCACTTCGGTAGTCGGGTAGGAGCCGCAAGTCAGGTTGTAAGCTTCGAGCTGTTTGCCGATCTCAACGATCTGGATCTTGGTTTGTTTTACGCGAGATTCTTTAAAGCTCTTCGAAACGTTCGAACCGAGAACCGCCATCAAGCCCGCAACGATTGCTACGACGATCATGATCTCGATCAGCGTCATACCACGCTCGTTCGATAAGACCTGGCCCGCTGTTGTGGACAGTGCTGAGTTCCGTTCTTTTGCGATGCTCATGTTTTCTCCTTCGAGTCCGTACTCAATTCCGATTTTTATCTTTTAAATTCCAGCCAAACTTCAGTTCAAGACTAAATAGAAAGAACCGGATGCAAAGTTTTAAACCTTGATACCGTATCCATCAACTTCCGTATTCTGATCCTTTCAAGTCTTGTTCCAGGCTCCGCGTCGATGCCGCAAATAGAGGCAACAATTTTGGGCGCATGCACTCGTGATTCAGCCAGAGGTTTACGAGAAGCCCTTGGCGCAACTCATATCCCTCTAGACAAGATCTATAGAAAGTTGCCCCAAATAGCCTCTTAAAATTCTTTAAGACGCGCTTTTTTCGGCGGCCAAAAACGTAGGCGGTGGCCATTTTAAAAGATCTCAACGAGTTCTTCTTAACTGATCAGCAATTTGGGTCGCAATTAACCTAACGATCGTCTCGAAATGAGACGGTGGCGAGCTTCATCACTGGTTGAGGAGTTGACGCCTGTGAGCCAAGTTTCGGCATGAATCTGAGAAGCGGATGAGGAAGACGGCCCAAAGCAGTCCGCCTCCGCCAAAGACGAGATTAACGGTTTCCGAGTGAAGCCATGTCGAACATCGGAATCATGATCGAGAAGACGATGATGCCGATGACAACGCCCATCATGATGATCATGACGGGTTCAAGAAGCGCGGTCAGACCGCCAATCTGAGTCTTAACTTGGAAGTCGTAGCTATCGCTGACTTGCGTCAGCATTCCTTCGAGTTCGCCCGTTTTTTCACCGATCGTGATCATGTGAATAACGATGGGTGGGAACTGTCCGGAACGTTTTAGCGGCACGGCAACCGATTCACCTTCGCTGATGTTGTTTCGGGCATCGACGATCGCGGTTGCGAGTACGCTGTTGCCGACAACGTTTTTCACAATGTCCATCGCCTGGAGCATCGGAACACCACCGGCAAGAAGTGTTGCTAACGTACGCGTGAACCGCGAAACGGCGATCAGCCGCGCAAGTTTCCCTACGACGGGCATTTTGAGAACGATCTTATCCCAGCTTTTTGATCCCGACTCCGAGTTCTTCCAGTTGCGGAAAACGAAGACTGACAACACGATCATGCCGATCATGAGCCACCAGTAGTTCACCAGGAATCCCGATAATCCGATGACAACTTGCGTGTACCACGGAAGAACCATCTCAGCGCTCTCGAAGATCGTTTGCATCTTCGGAATGACGTAGATGAAGAGAACACCAAGCATCGCAAAGACGAAAAGGACCATGATGATCGGGTAGAGCATCGCAGACTTCACCTTGGCGTTGAGTTCGTTCTCAGCTTCGGTGAATTCGGCGAGTCGGATCAAGATCACGTCGAGAGTACCGGAAGCGGCGCCGGCTTCGCACATGGTTACGAAAATGTTCGTAAAGATTTTCGGATACTTTTGGAGCGCCTTATCGAGCGAAACCCCTTCGTTCACCATGTTTTTGATGTCGGAAACAGCTTCTTTCAAAACCGGGTTTTCAACTTGGTCCGCGGTAGCGGCAAGAGCATCGACGAGAGGAATGTTCGCTTTCAAAAGACTCGCGAGCTGGCGGGTCATCGAGGCGCGGTCTTGAACGTTAACGCTTTTGCCAGTCGCAACGTTTTTGCGGCCGGTTGCTTTCGCCTTTGCTTTGTCTTTGAGCTCAACGACGAAAATGCCGTCTTTTTTGAGCTTGGAGCGGGCCGTGCGTACGCTGTCGGCGTCGATCGTCGCGCGTACGTTCTTGCCCGCTCTGTTGATTCCCTTGTACTCGTAAAGTGGCACTTATCGACCTCGGGTAAAAACCACGTCTTAGATGTCGACCTGGGTGTTCGCGAGAACTTCTTCAACCGTCGTTAGACCTTTTAGGATCTTCTCGACGCCGTGATCCCGGAAGGTTTTCATCCCATCCTGAATCGCCTGTTTTTTGATCGCTCCGCCATCGCGACGTTGCATGATGAGCGAGCGGATCTCTTCGTTAACCAAAAGAAGTTCCTGAATGATTGTTCGGCCAAGATAACCTTTGCCGTTGCACTGATCGCAACCAACGGCGCGGCATACTCGTCCGCCTTCGATGTCTTTTCGCGTAAGGCCAAGCGATGAAAGCTCAAAGTCCGTGGGAACGTAAGGAGCTTTGCAATGCGGGCACAAGACGCGCACAAGACGTTGAGCAACAACGCCCATGAGCGAGGTCGCGATCAGGAACGGTTCGCAACCGATATCGATGAGGCGGGGGAATGCGCCTGCCGCATCGTTCGTATGAAGCGTGCTCAATACCAAGTGACCCGTGAGCGAAGCGTTGACCGCAAGCTCGGCCGTTTCCAAGTCACGAATCTCACCGATCATGATGACGTCCGGGTCTTGGCGCAAGAAGGCGCGAAGACCCGACGCGAAGGTGAGGCCGATCTTGGAGTTCACCTGAACCTGGCCGATGCCGTGGATCCGTTGTTCCACCGGATCCTCAACCGTGAGGATGTTGATCGTGGGGTCATTCAGCTTCGACAAACAAGCGTACAGAGTCGTCGATTTACCGGAACCGGTCGGACCCGTTACTAACAAGATGCCGTAAGAACGGAGCAGAAGATCATCGTGCAGCATCTTCAAGCTCTGTTCCGAGAAGCCAAGCTGGTTGAGCGAGAGGATCACGTTCGATCGGTCTTGCAGACGCATAACCAAGCGTTCGCCGAACGCGGTAGGAACAGAGTTCAAACGAATGTCGATGTCTTTTCCGCCCACTTTCAGCGGAATGCGGCCGTCTTGGGGGAGACGCTTCTCAGCGATGTTCAAGTTCCCCATGACTTTGATCCGCGACGTGATCGCGTTCTGAAGCTTCTTCGGTGGCTTGAAAATATCGAAGAGAACACCGTCGATGCGGAAGCGAACGACCATGTCTTTTTCGTAAGGTTCGACGTGGATGTCGGATGCTTTTTCCTTCACCGCGCGGAACATCAACGTGTTGACGAGTTTGATGACGGGAGCGTCGTCCTCGCCGGCATCGAGAAGGTCGATGATCGGCTCTTCGAGGTCGTATTCTTCTTCTTCGATTTCGTCGAGGCCTTGGAGAGCCGCCGTCGTCTTTTCGTAAACGCGGTTCACCGAATCGAGAAGACGGGTTTTCGACGTCATCAACGGAACAGTGCGCTTATTAAACAAAACCCGCAGATCATCGAGAATGCGCGTATTAAGCGGATTCGTCGTGAGTACGATGATCTGGTGCGCATCCTCTTTGAACGGTAGCACTTCGTGCTTTTTTGCGTAGTTGATCGGAATATTTGAAACCAAATGGATCGGAATATCGTTGACCGGGATATCTTTGAGATAGGGGAGACCCATACGTGCCGCAAGCTCGGACAAGAGTTCGTCGGCTGATCCGGATTCTTTTCCCGAGAGCATATCGCGAAGCGTGCGACCGCCGTCAAACGTCAAACCGAGGACGCTTTGCAGCTGCTCCTCGGTGAGGCTCGTGTTCTTCAGTAAGACGCTATCGAGTTGCTGGGCCGTAGCCAATTTCAAGCTCCTTCTACACTTCTGACGCTTCCAACCGCTTCGCTCAAACACCGCTTGCATGAAGATCGCAAGGCGGCTGAGTTGATCGCGGAGCGGTAACCCCGCGATCGGTCAGCGGCTGAGTCAGCGCATTAACGGCGGCGGTTCGTTTTGGCCGAAACGGGCTCGTCGATCTCGTCGCTGTTATTCTTTTTCGCCGCTCGCGGGAACTCGTCGACCGTTTTTCCGTAAGGATCGCGGCCATCGAAGTTCTTCTTGATCCAATCGATGCGCTTACCTAAGCGATTCGACAAGTTCTTCTGCGAGTCGTCGACGTTGCGGATGATCTTCGGGGTCAAGAATACTACAAGATTGATCTTGTTGGTGCCCGTGTTCCGCGATTTGAAGAGCCAGCCTAAGATAGGAATGTCACCGAGGATCGGGATCTTCTTTTCGTCGACGGATTCTTCATCGCGAATCAGACCTCCAAGGACAGCGGTATCACCGTTGTTCAGGGAGATATTAGTCTTGATCTGTCGTTTCGCAAGACTCAGCGTGCTGTCCGCGAGATCTTTTGCGCGAACTTGGTTTTTGGAAACCTGCGCCACCGTGATCTCGTCGATCTTCAAGCGCACAACGTCGGAGTCGGGGCGGATAAACGGAGTTAAAACCATTTTAATCGAAGCGTCTTCCGTGCGAGGAGCCTGACGAGTTCCGGTCGTCGTCGTCGTGCTTTCAAGGGCTACCGGAACCTTATCGCCCACTTCGATGGTAGCCTGCTCGTTATCCGAAACCATAACGTTCGGTGTCGAGAGGATATTTGACTCTGTGTTCTGCTGAACGAGCTTGATGAACGAGAGCAAGTTCGGGATCTCGATCTCGCCTCCTTGCGCGAGTTTGAGTTTGAACTTGCTGCCGCCGCCGAAACCTAGAACGAGACCCGAGTCTCCTGCGGGCGTGAGAATCTCCGCGATCGGGCTCGTCACGAAACCCGTACGACCGATCCCTTGAGCATCACCTGCAAAGCCGTAATAGTTGGGGTTCCAGTTCTTCGTCTTCTGGCTATTCAATTCCATCACGATCGCTTCGATGAAGACTTGGTCGCGAGGAATATCGAGCTTTGCGAGGATCGTGAGAACTTGCTGATAATCTTGTTGGCTTGCGGTAATGACGAGGGAGTTCGTCTGCTTATCGAAGCCAATTTTCACGTCGCCGCCAAAGATCGACTGCGCGTTGAGCGGGCTAGCCGATGCACCACCGCCGAAGCGGTTTGCGCCACCGAGCGCGCCGCCAGGAGACGCGCCACCGCCGCCAGCTGTTCCGCCGCTTGCGATGCCTTGAAGCGTTTGCGCGATCTTTTCGGCTTCACCGTATTTTACGTAGTAAACGAAGACGCCGCCGGCTTCGGCGGGATCGAGCTTGTAGTCGAGCTTCTTCACGAGGTCGCGAACTTTTTGGATTCCTGCTTTGTTGCCGACGACGATGATCGCGTTCGTGCGCTCATCGGGAGCAACGAGGCTAAGTTCTTCAGGGGCACCGGAGCCCGGTTGACCACCGCGACCGCGAGGGAAGCGGGGAACACCCGCGCCAAATCCAGGAGCGCCGGGAGTTGCGCCGCCTCCGCGCGAAGGCTCTTTGTTGATAATCTGGTTGATAAGATCAGCCAGTTCCTTTGCTTTCGCATAACGGATCGGCACGACGGCGAGCTGTTCTTCGAAGCCGGGACGGTCGATCTCGTTAATGACTTTCATGATGCGCTCAATGTTTGAACCGAAGTCCGTGATGATGAGCGAGTTCGTAGGTTCGTAGGGTGTCATCTCGCCGTCTTTCGAGGGCAACATGCGCAAGCGCTTGTTAATCTCTTCGGCAGATGTGTGCTTCAAATGCACGATACGCGTGATGAGAATATCGGAGTTCGGATAATACTTACCCGAGTACGTCTCGATCGAGTTTCTCTGAGCGTTTCGCGTGCTCATGACTTTCAAGAACTTGCCGTAGGGGACAACCGTAAATTGGTTGATCGCAAGGGCCGCGAGGAAAGCTTTCCACGCCTCAGCCACCGTGATCTGCGAAGGAGCGATGATCGAAATTTTACCGCGCACCGAGGGATCGATGATGAAGTTCTTGCCCGTGAGCTGACCCATCGCCTTGATAACGTCGGTGATCTCGGCGTTCGGATAATCGAAGCTCTCGATGAGATCAGGATAGTTCTCATTTGTGATGTCTTCGATGTTCGCTTCTGACAAGGGCGGTTTATTCTTATCCGCTTTGCCAGTAGCACTCGGACGAAGCGCGCGCGCATTGCCGCTGCCTCCGCCGCGAGTTGAACCTTGCGGAGTGGGGAAGTTCCGTCGGCTTCCGCTCGTGTCGCCACCGAAACCACCGCCACCAGAGCCGCCGTTGAAATCATCGCTCGGGAATCCGCCCGGGTTCTGATTTCCAAAATCGGTTCCGGCCGGAGGAGGCGGGGGCGGAGGAGGTGCCTGGAATGTGCCCGGAGGCTCATCATCGGGCTCGTCGTCAAAGAGACGATCGAGATCGTCGTTCTGCGCGTGAGCGAGTTGGACAGGACCAGCCTGCGCAACGAGGCCCGCGAGAATCAGACAGAGCAAAGCTCTGGGTTTCAAAACACACATGACTCCACCTTCCATGGTTCAGATCACTGCGTAATATTGTAATTGAAGTTGTTATCCCGGCCGCCGCGCTCGATGCCCAAATTGATGCTGTTCGCGTTGGCCCTAAGGGCGTTGTACAACTCCATTGCTTTTGCCGGACTATCGATGCGCTCGCCGTTGACCGACTTGATGCAGTCACCGCGTTGCAATCCTAAGCGTTCGTAGATCGAGCCGGGAGCGATGTCCGCGAGGCTGAAGCACTCGATCTGGCCGCCGGGTCCCATGCGGGGAACCGCGCGCGCTTGTTGAAGAAGCTCAGGGAGATTCGAAGTCAAACGATCGATGTCGGAGCGTTTCATTTCACGCTCGGTCTCGCTCTTCACGGTGACTTCACCGACCTGCACGGCTTTCTGAGCTGCGCCGAAAGAAAGCTTTGCTTCTTCCTTCATTTCGATGAACTCGCGACGCTGCGAGCGCAAGTTCCGGAAGACAACTTTGTTGCGCTCAATCGTGAGGATAGTGCCGATGCCATCGGGGATCGTGGCGTCAACTTTCAAAGCAACTTGATCGTTCTTCTGTTTCAACGCGATCGACGCAACGGAACGTTTCGGGTTGGCGTGAACAAGCGTACCCACGAGTTGGATCGGCTCGCTCGTCGGAACAGGTGGTCCGTCATCGACTTTCTTCTCTTCACCAGTGTTGCCGTAGGGTGGAGGAATTTTTCCGTCCGCATTGAAGATGTTGCGGTCTTTGATGATCTGTACGTTGGCACTTCTCGGAGGCTGAAACCGCGCGATCCCACGGGTTTGCGGTGCCGGCTGCGGATACATGCGTCCGCGTACAAACAGCAGTCCAAAATCGGCGATGAAGTAGCCGATCAAGATCAAGAGCAGAAAAATCGAGAGTCCTTCAACGGACATCCGTGACTTCATGTCGGATTCTTCCAGGTGCTGTCACTCTTCGTTCGTGCTTCCGGTCTCCTCAACACTTTCCACTGAGTGTTCGTGGCCAATGTCGTCGGCAAGTGTCGAAGGATCCTCAACAAATCCAAATTTACCGGTGCACTTCGAGTGTAGCAGAGGGCAGCGCGAGGAGTCCCATTGAATTTTAGCCCGCTCGACTTAAGACGACTGATCGAAAGAGGTCTGGAAAAACAAATCGGGCCTTAGACGAAGGCCCGATCAAATCGGTTACGCATTAAAATTTTTTAAGTGGACGGCTGCTTTAAGCCGAAGCTTTGAGCGCGAGAATTTTGTCGACGGCACCCATGAGCCGAGTCCGGTCAAAGGGCTTGATCGCCCAGGCCGTGATGCCGATGGCTTTGCCTTCGGCTTTCAGCTGTTCACTTGTGTCCGTCGTGAGCATGAAGACTTTGAAGTTCCAAACGGGCATCGCAGCGCGAGCTTTTTTGAGCATCTCGATGCCGTCAAAGCCAGGCATGTGCAAGTCACTGATGACGAGAGCGAGCTCGCGGTTTGCGAGAATCGCATCTAGTCCTGATTTTCCGTCTTCCGCTTCGATGACCTCGTGCCCAGAAGCTTCGAGAGCACCGCGAAGGTCAGTACGAACGGATTTTGAATCGTCGATGATGAGGATCTTGGCCATTTGGGTCTTTCCTTTTTCCCTTTAGCTAGTCTGCCAGCTCGATCTCGAAATTGAACCAGAATCAGAAAAAGTCGATATCACCTTGGATCTTTGGCGAGCTTCCGGGCGCATAGTGCAGCTCGGCCGCAAGTTCAGGAAGCGCTCGCCGGAAAGGCTTGTCGTCGTTGAGTTCGATTTTCGCAAAACAAACAATCTGTGTTTGGCCATCCGTCAGCATCCAGACGTTCGTTTGGCCGCTCGCATCTCGGCCGAGAGTCTTGAGTTCACCGGTTGCCGCTGATGGAGACGCGGGCAACGACATGTCGAAACCAAAGCTGTTTCGCTCAAGCACGGCGCGCATGCTGCCAGCATGCAAGTTCGAGTACTCGCGCATGAAGTCCATGGCGAGCGTATCGGAGACTTCACTCTCTGGCTTTCCAAATGTCTCAGCGGCCATACGGCGCGATTGATCCAAGTCGAAATAGACGCGGAGAAAGATCTTTCCCAAGGGGCCTGTGAGATAAATTTCGCTCATGCGAAGAGCTTCGTTATTTGCGGCGGGTGAAGTTCCGTCCCAGTCGCTTGCGATGAAGTGATTGCGGCGGCAATGTTGGCTCATCTGCTGCCTCGATGTTTCCCGCAGGAAGCCATGGAGACTCAAGTAAGTCGGTGTCATGCTCGTCCTTTCCAAACTCAGGCCTTTCGCGATCGGAACTTGCCGTTGGGGCGCGTATCGGTCTCTCAATGCTTTTCGGCATTTACTCGGGAAGGCAAAAGGGAAAGTGAGCAGGTTTAGCTGTTTAGGCCGCTTCGGAGACAGAACCATTCGTTAGTCGGGACTCAAGATCGCCAAGTTGTTGGACTTGGACGACGCTCAGTTCTTCTACCCGCATCATGAGTTTGCGGAACTCTTCTAATTCACGATTCATGTTATTGAAGAGCGTGCCAACCTGTTGGCAAAGGTCCCGGTTCAAATTGATCTTCTCGTTAACACCGCCAATTTTGGTGTCGATCGACTGGGTGAGATTTCGCACGTCTTCTGAAAGGGTCGTCATCTCTTGAGCCACGACGTGGAAAGCGCGGCCTTGCTCGCCGGCGCGATTCGCTTCGATGCCAGCGTTGATCGAAACGATCTTCGATTGTTGGGAGACCATTTTGATATCCGAGGAGATCGAAGAGAGTTGTTCCGTATTGATGCGCGCCTCTTGAGAGACGTGGACCATCATCTCAATTTGTTTCTGGCCGTGTTCGAGCAGACGTATCGCTTTTTCTAGGATACGCGCTGCCAGGATCGAGCTTGCTCCGCCGTCGCGGGCGTTACGCATCAACTTCGACCATTCGTTTCCCTGGAAGATGTCGGCGATTTCGTTCGTTCCGGTCAGCTTAAATTCGTTCATTGATCAACTGCCTCTGCGTAAATGAAGACTCTGACGCTAGGATTTCTGAGGTGAACATCGGCGCGTGCGACGTGTTGCGTGAGGCAAACGAGTTCACAAATTCGAATTCTGGATCGCGGTCCAGAAGATTTACGTCCTGTACACGGACTGCGCGAAGTTTGGAATACTGGGTGAGAACCGATTCTTTGCGAGACGAGTATCGTAAACAAATGAACTTGAACGACTTCCTATTTTGGTACCTGAGTGAGACATCCCGCATTCGCTTGGCAAAACATTGCCGGGACGATCACTTCCAGATTTCGTCATGGGATGGAAGCCTCAGGGACGACGGTTCAGTCTCCGATAAGATCTCTAGCATCATGCTCTGGGGAGCGCCCGGTAGGATCGTGCTGAAATCTCATTTCGATTTGGCAACGGCCAAGCAATGGGCCGCACGCTCGGCAGGGAAACTTGTCGACGAAATCCAAGAAACGTTCGCGGTCGACTTTATGCGCGAGTTTAGCAACTTGCATGCGGGGTCTCTGCGTGGACAACTGGAGGCGCACGGACTGCTCTTCGGGATTAGTTTGCCATTCATCATGGCGGGCAACTCCGAGCGCACGCTCCGCGAGCTCGCAGGTGCGAAAACGGCGACGCGCGGTTGGGTTCTCACGGATGGTTCTCACCAGATCGTGTGCACGGCAGAACTCGAGATCGCCGATAGCAAGCGGCTCGAACGAGTGCGCGGAGCTCTCCAAACGGCAGTTGCCGGGGAGACGGCGGCACCCGCTGATGACGGCGAGATTCAGTTTTTATAAATAGAACGTATTTAGTAAGAGTGAATTCGGCGTTGATGGTGGAATTCACAGCGCTGATGAGATGTGAAAGCAGAGCCAAGTCCCAGGCCAAGGAGTACGAAAAATGGCAACAATCGTTATTGTCGATGATTCACAGTCGGTGCGCAGCCAACTCCGTGAAGCGCTTCAAAAAGCCGGCCACAAAGTGATCGAGGCCGCAGACGGAAATCAAGGCTTGGAAACGATCGTGAAAACCGCCGGAATCGATTTGGTGATTTCGGATTACAATATGCCTGGTTACGACGGCGTGACGATGCTGGCAAAGGCAAAAGAAAAACTTGGGGCATGGAAGTTTCCGATCTTCATGCTCACGACCGAAACAAGTGAACACCTAAAGGCTTCCGGTAAACAAGCGGGAGTTACAGCTTGGATCGTTAAGCCTTTCGTCGCGGAAAAACTACTCATGGCGGTCGACAAAGTCACAGCCGCAAAAAAGACAGCCTAAGAAACAGCCTACAGGACTGATGTGGCTGGACATCCGGCCAACTCAATGGAGCGGATGAGTAAATGGTGGTCGCAAAGCTTAACGTTGCATTAACATTGAAGCTCAAGACCAGCTGATTCCGACAAAGTCCGAAGAACAAAATCTAAATCGAAACTCTTAGTGGAACGTTTGAAATCAAGGAGAGCAGATGAAGTCAGAACAAATCGTCGTTAAGAAACCTCAAGTCGCGGCTGCCGATGTCTCTAAACTCGCTGCCATCAATCCTCAGCTTGTTTTTGCATTCGGCAGCATTGAGCATTTCAAGTCGCCTGGCTTTGGTCCCATGATGAAGTCGACATTCCCGAATGCAACCGTGATTGGTTGCACAACCGCAGGCGAAATCTCGAACAAAGGCGTAACTGACAACACGACGGTCTTTACGGCGATTCACTTCGATAATCCTACGATCAAGTCGACAGCGGCGAAGCTCACCGGTGCAGACAATTGTTTCCAAACAGGCGGGGAGATCGCGCGCAGTTTGAAGACGAATGATTTGAAAGCTGTCTTTGTCCTTGGACAAGGGATCAACGTTAACGGAACGCCACTCGTCGACGGAATTCGAAGTGTCGTTGGCCAAAACGTTGTCATCACCGGAGGCCTTGCCGGTGACGGTGGCGCTTTCAAAGAAACGTACACGCTCCTCAACGGCGAAGTTTCCAACGGCCACGTCGTTGCCTTCGGTCTTTACGGTGACGGTGTCGAAATCAGCTACGGCTCGCTCGGAGGCTGGAAGCCGTTTGGTCCCGCTCGTCGCGTAACGAAGTCGGTGAACAACGTGCTCTTCGAACTCGACGGGGAGCCTGCGCTCGCGGTCTATAAGAAGTATCTCGGCGAAGACGCCAAAGGACTTCCTGCTTCGGGCCTTCGTTATCCTTTCGCGATCTTGAACGACAACGAAGCTGAAACCGGATTGATCCGTACGATCCTCGCCGTTGATGAAGCTCAGGGCAGCCTCACGTTTGCGGGCGATATCCCGACGAACGGCTTGCTTCGTTTGATGCACACGGATTCCTCGGGTCTCGTTTCGGGAGCAAAGGGAGCCGCGACGGCAACTCGCAAAGCTTCGAAGAACCAAGAGGGTGTCGGCATCCTCATCAGCTGCGTCGGTCGTAAACTCGTGATGGGCGATGACATCGATGAGGAAGTCGAAGCTGTTCAAGAAGCTTTCGGTGAAGACAACGTCGTTACCGGATTCTATTCCTACGGCGAGATCTGCCCGATGGAAGGCTTCTCTGAATGCAAGCTTCACAACCAGACTATGACGATCACTTGGTTTGCCGATAAGAAAGCAGGTTGATTGAGTGTCCTGCTCTGCTCTTAGCCGGGCCAGGACCTCTGTCCGAATATCTAGAGAAGATCCAGAGGAAGTATCGATGAGAAGCAAGAAGCTCTCAAGACAGCTAAAGAAAGTTCTCGAATTCGAAGAGATCGACTCTGAGTTGCCGAACATCCAAGCCTGGATCGAGCAGGCGGGAGCAACGGCTCCCGCTCCGAAGTCCGAAGCTCTCGACGCCGTCGTTACTAACTTCTCCGCGTTTCTCGACGCAATCGACGCCTCTTACGAGCAGTACGAAACAAATCTCACGCACGCGCAACGAAGCCTCGAGCTCAGCAGCCAAGAGGTTGAAGAGCGAAACAAGCTTTTGCGCCAGGAAAACAAGAAGGTTTCCGACCTTCTCAATAACATGCGCCAAGCCGTCTTCACGGTCGATAAGCAGGGGCTTGTCGTGGCTCCTGTTTCTCGCTTCGCGGACGCGGTCTTTGGACGCAGCGTTGTTGGAGAAAGCATCTATAGCGTCGTCTTCCCGGAGCTTGATCCGCAAGGGGAGGAGATCTCTGGTCTCCGATCCGCGATGATCGGAGTGTTTGGTGAAGACGAACTTCAGTGGAGCCTCCTCGAAGGCCTTTTCCCTCGTCGCGCGCACGTTTTTGCCAACGAAGCCGAGCGCGCTTTGAACGCCGCAAAAATTTTAAAAATCGCGACAACGCCGGTTTGGGACGATAACTCAAATCTAGAGCGCATCATGTTCATCGTTGAAGACGTCACCGAAGTTGAAAAACTCGAACGTGCGATGGCCGAAGAACGTGCAAAATCGAATCGCAGTATGCAGATCATTCAAGAGCTTGCCGGTATGCCGCGTGCGCAGATCGGCGACTTCCTAGGCCGTTCGGTTGAAAGCGTAAGTGAAGTTAAACAACTCCTCCAGAGCCAAGCGAAACCCGATTTTGATCTGATCTTCCGCCATTTGCACACGGTCAAAGGGAACGCTCGTGGTTTCAAGCTCAATATGATTTCAGGGGCCGCTCACCGAGTGGAGTCACTCGTAGCTCCTTGTCGTGGTGGGCAGGGTGCCCAGACTTGGTTATCGAACCGCGACCATATTTTCGACGAACTCTTCCAGCTGCAGCAACAGCTCGGTGATTACACAGATCTTGCCCAGCGAGTTCTGGGAATCGATTCCAAACGACACGGCGTAAATGAAGCCTCTGCAGGTAGCCACGCAAACCCATCACAAAGTTTGATCTCGGCGCTGCGCCCGTTGATTGAGCGCATGGGGCAGCAAGTAAAGCATCCTCTCATGGCAGAAGTCGAAGCGATTCTCGAGACGGCTTCGCGCGTTCCGGTTCGTCCCGCTCTTGAGCAGCTCAAGTACATGGCGCTGGATCTCGCGCAGGAGTTGGGTAAAAGCGTCGACGTTGAAATTTTGGATGTAGGCGATACAGCGCTGAAGCCAGCCGTTCTGGCGCCGGTACAAGATGCTCTCATGCATCTCGTTCGAAACGCGGTCGATCACGGCCTGGAAGCGCCCTCCGACCGCAAAGATGCAGGGAAGGGTCCACAAGGTAAGATCACGCTCGCGTGCGTTGAATCGCCGGACGGACTCGTCATTCGCGTTGACGATGACGGACGTGGTCTCGATGCCGAAGCGATCGCGATTCGCGCGAGTCATTTAGGTTTGGTGGATGAAAACACCCTCCGCGCCATGAGCTCTTCCGAAAAGCTTGCGCTCATTTTTATGCCGGGCTTCACCACGAAGCGAGAAGTCTCCGAAATCTCAGGTCGTGGATCAGGTCTCGACGCCGCTAAAGTCGATATCGAAAAATCTGGCGGCCGAATCGAAATCAAAACAGAACCAGGCCGAGGCACGACCTTCGCCATCGTCTTCCCAAGACGTGAGCAGAGCCGCGCGACCGGCGCGGCCTGAGCCCTGGCGATTAGGTCAGGTTTTCAAGACCCCCGGAAAAAATAACAAGGTCGCCTGACTCTTTTCGGCTTTTCGACCCTCGTCAAATCGAAATTAGAACCTCTTCGCGTGTAACCGCTCGAAAACTCTCGCTGGCATGAGGGTTGCTCTCTAGGCGGGAAAGTGACCATTCTCGGCACCGCAACGGCGTCGCGAAAGGTTCAGCTCTACAAAACAAAATTCATAGACACGCGGAAACGACGCTCTGGAAGCGGATCCAGGCGTCAGGGGACGGACGATATGGCAATAACAAAGACGGCGGTGGTTTTCTCTGGCAGAAACGGTTTGGACTTCATCGAGCTTCGCTCGGGTGTGCTCCGCATTCCCGATGTGACTCTTCGTTTACGCGAGGCTCAAGCCATTCTCGATGCGATGGATTTGCCGAAGATCGATCTCCTCGCAAGTGTTGCCGCTGACGACGAGCATTTCTTCCGCAACATTCAATTGAAGAGCCTAGCTGCCGCCATCGTTCAGGTCGGTCTCTTCGATCGTTATATGAAAACGCAAAAGCGCCCGGATTACATGCTCGGTAACTCCAACGGCGATTCCGCGATGCTCGTTTGCTCGGGTCGTCAAACCTTCAAAGAGATGATCGAGTCTTCGCAGGCGATCGCAACTCTTCGTCCTTCATCGGACAAAGTCGTGCAGCTCGTGGCTCAACCATTGCCTCTTTTGAGTGGACTGAACCTCACGGAATATTCGGCTATGGAATCCAAGCTGAATACGACGGGACAGCTTGAGTACGAAGGCGTTAAGGGCAGTTCGATGGAACTTCGTAAGCTTGTTGGAAATCTGCATCAAGATCAAGGCGTCGATCGTTTCATCAACATCGGCCCTGCAAGCGCGCTTCGCGGTTCTGATTACCGCATGATGGGTGCTGGCGACATCGAGTCCGTTGACTCAATCGAACTGGATCCGATGCTTGGCTGGTTCTGGCGGAACGTGCGTCCCCAGGCGGTCGCGCTCGCGCAATAAGTATTCGCGGATCAACAGATCTTCCGATGCCGCTACCGACTTCGTTGGCGGCCTTAGAGCCACGCGAGCTCAAACTCGGGCGGAAGACTCTGCATGCTCGGCGTCGGCCAAGGCGGCGCTTCCGCACTCGGCGGTAAGAGCAGGTAGAGTCCGTAGGGAATCGTCGTCGCCATGAATGAAGTTGGTGGCAGCGTTCTCCAATTCCCACGGAAGTGCACGTAGCTTAAAAGTTCGCGCGAGCCCAGGCGTGAGTAAGCTTCATCGACCAGGCGGTGAAAGATTTCCGCCGAATCACAAGACAAATGAGTAAGAAAACGAGTCGGCGAGACTTGGCCGAGCTTCGGCGTGGGGCGCACAAGCCCCGTGAGGCTTGCGACCGATAGCGTTTGGTGCAGCGTTTGTTGAAACCCATTGTAGCCCTGAGGAATAAGGTGCTGCACATGTCGCCCATCCCAGAGTGCGCTGCAACCGCGAACGTTCCCGCTAGAATCATACGCCACGCGGAAATCCGAAAGCTTGAGGCCGGGCCAGCGCTTCTCAATATTCACAAGCGACTCGGGTGTATGGAGATCGGCTAACGGTCTAGCTTTCGCGCGATCGCGAAGGTAAGCACTGAGGGGCTCAACATCATTTAAGTCCGCCTCTTTAAGTCGAATGGCTTTGAGCGGTTTATGCGCGAAAGGCACACGTGCGTGCAGCGTGATCCAGCGGAAGCGATTGGCGAGTAAGTAGCGAGGGAGCCTTCGTCGAGCGTGGCTGGTCGGTCGAATCAACGCATTGTACGCTTGATTATCGTGCTGCTCTACCGCCGAAAAAACGTAGCGGCAACGGCGTTCTTCGCGTGCGCGTTCAAGAACGGGCAAAAAATATTGCGACCACTGCGCAATCGCGCGACGAGACGGCGAGATGCGAAGATCCGTCGCGAATGCCCAGGTTTGTTTTTCGCCGAGGACAAAGCCTTCTTTGAAAATCAACGAAGCCATTCCGTTGATCTCACCTTTATCGTCTTCGAGCATGTAAGTTTCGAATTGATCAGAGAGAACGCGGTACTGATCGAAGAAGTTCCCCTGGCGTTCGATCGAATAATCGATGGCGCCTGGAAGCGACATGCGAGCGAAGAACTCTTTTAAGCGAGAGCTATCGGCCTCAGTTGCGGTGACGAGCTTCATTTGATTTTTTTCGCTCCCCAGATGGGCTCATCGATTTTCGCAAGATGATTGATGAAGCGGGCGGCGACGAAAAGGTAATCGCTCAATCGGTTCACGAACGAGATGACCACAGGATCCACGACCGGCGTGCTCGCATGTTCGACCGTCTCATCGAGCGAAACGATTAAACGCTCGGCGCGGCGACAAACGGTTCGTGCAATGTGCATCTGCGCCGACGCTTTGGCACCGCCAGGCAAAATGAAGTTCTTGAGCGGCTGAAGTTCCGCTGAAAACTCATCCATCCATTTCTCGAGAAGCTTGATGTCCTCTTCCGAAACTCCAGGCAGTTGACCTCGCATCGATTCATCTTCGCAAGCGAGCTGACTTCCAACATTGAAGAGATCATTCTGCAAAGTGAAGAGCTGCGAGAGAAGAGACTCCGAACCAACGAGTGGAGCGGCGTGGAGTTCCGCTACGACAACGCCCAATAAGCTATTGAGTTCGTCGAGGGTGCCGTACGCTTCTAGGCGCAAGTGGGCCTTCGACACGCGCGTGCCGCCGATCAGACTTGTTTTGCCTTTGTCTCCGCCCTTCGTGTAGATTTTAGAAGCGCCGGTCATTTTTGCTGCCTCTCCTTTTCGACGGTTTATCGAAACATACTTCCGAACGAAAGGGAAAGGAACGCTGCGCTCAAAACCCCGCAGCGTGTGAGCGAGTTTTGGAGGACGAATGGCAAATCCCGCATCGAAAAAATCTCCCCGCAAAGGATTGCTGATCACGATTCCGCATTCGGGCGAGCAAGTCCCTGAAGAAACACCCTGGTTGAAGTCGCTTCCCGAAACTCTTCTGATGTTCGACGTGGATCGATATGTAGATAGGCTTTACGCGCCGGTGATTTCAATGCTCGAGCTGCCCAACGTTCAGACGGACTGGCATCGTTACGCCATTGATCTCAACCGTTGGAAAGACGATGTCGACGCTGATTCGGTCAAGGGGCACGCGAATCCAAGCGGTAAATTCCCCCGGGGACTGCACTGGTCGATCACCACGATGGGTGAGAAGTTGATGCCCGGCCCGATGACTCATGAACTTCACGATCAACTCGTCAAAAAGTATTTCGATCCCTTTCACCGCGACGTTCGCGCGGCCTTAGCAGACCTCCGGCAGGCAGGTGCGAAGCCTACCTTTCATATCGATGCTCACAGCATGCCGTCGGTGGGAACTAAAGAGCATCGCGATCCGGGTGAGCGTCGTGCAGACGTGGTCGTGAGCGATTGCGACGGCAAAAGCTGCTCGACGTGGTTCAAAGACCTTGTGATTCGGTCGTACGAGGCCGCGGGATTCCGCGTGGCCTATAACTGGCCATATAAAGGAGGCCGCGTTACCGAAACATACGGGCGACCCGCGGAAAACCAAGAAGCGATCCAAGTCGAACTCAACCGCGGGCTCTATATGAACGAGACCACGAAAAAGTTGATGCCTGAAAATTTGCCCGACGTTCAAGGAAAAATCTCGCGCGCGATCGAAGCCGTGTACGCGGCTCTCCCGGATCTTTAGTGCGTCCTGATTCGCGTGGAGGTGTGCAGAAAAGTCGCAAGGACGTTCGACGCGGAAGGCCTACCACTAAATTTGACCCAAATCTAACGGCCGTGCTAGCAACTCCCCCGGCGTTGGGCTCGGTCTCAACATAGCTGTGAGCTCTGGTTTTCTAAATTTTCTCTGACTAAAGGATCTTTTTTGTGAATCAAGCGATCGATCGTCGAGTTCTCACATCTGCTCTCGTGATTCACGCGATTGCCTGTTTGATCGCAATCCTTGCCCTGGGCCGCTAAGCACAGCCGCAAGCTTTCCTTCCGATCGCGTTTCATCTCAGCGTTGAGCGCTCCGGCGTTCAGGCTCTCTCGGTTCTCCCGTTCGATTTTCGCGAATGCTCATTTTCAAGAATGCGAGTAGCTCTTGTTCGGGTTTGCTGTCGCGCGCGTCTTTCGCGTTTGATGTTTGCGGGTTCGCGCATTATCCTTTTGACTTAAAAAACAAAAAGGAAATTGAGCCCGGATGGATACTCCGACGCAGACTCCAGGGACTAACACGTCGACGAGCGCGAAAAAAAATGCGGCTACGAGCTCAAAGAAGCCTCGGATCATCAAAGCTCTCGCTTCAATCAAGCTTGGGGTCGTGATCATCATCGCACTCGGCTGCTTAACCGCGTGGGGCACTTTTGTTGAAGCCCAATACGGCGATGCCGTCGCAGCTCAGAAAATCGTTTATCACTCGGTGTGGATGTTCGCGACGATGATCGCTCTTGCGACGAGCTTGATCGCCGTCATGATCGATCGTTGGCCGTGGACGCAGAAACACACAGGTTTCGTTCTCGCTCACATCGGCATCATCGTCATCATGCTGGGTTCGTTGATCACGAAGTACCAAGGCCTCGATGGGTCAATCAGCTTCGGAATCGGGGAGGGATCGAAACTCGTTTCCACCGCAGAAACCGAGTTGGCCGTTTTCGCGACACTCGGTGACGGCAGCGGCTTCACCAATATCTATCGCAAGGATGTCGACTTCTTTTTGCGTCCTCCCAGCGAGCAGAAGCCCTACGATATCGAAATTCCCAACGGGAAAATCCGAATCATCAAGCATCACCAGTACGCTTTTCGCGACGAGAAGGTTGTCGAAAGCGATCGTGAGCAAGCCGGCGCAGGTGTGCGCTTTCAGCTTCAGAATCCGCGCGTAAGTCTCACCGAGTGGCTCGTGCAGCCAGGTCCAGGCCGCGACGTCACCAAGGACCTTGGTCCAGCGCAAGTGATTTTGACCACAGGGCAAGCGCCTCAAGCACAAGGACGAAACGCGATTGTCCTTCGCCCCGGGAAATCAAGCGAAGAGCTGCAATACGAAATCCACACGGCGAGCAACGCGAAGAACGTAAAAAAAGGCGTCGTGAAGGCGGGTGATGTCGTTGAAACCGGTTGGATGGGTCTCACGCTTCGCCTCTTGAAGTATCTTCCGAAAGCGCAGAGCCAGATCACGTTCAAACCAACCGACGCAAAAACAGATCTGACGATGGAAGCGATCGAAGTTGAATACGAGATGACGGCAGGTCCTGAAAAAGGAAAAAACCGTCAGTGGATGGGCGGCAACTCGATGTTGCGCCTTTTCTCGGATCAAGCGAGCTACATCGTGACTTACGGGAACCGTCGTATCGAACTTCCGTTTGAATTGCAGCTCAAAGATTTCCGCGTCGGTCGCTATCAAGGGACATTGCGAGCAGCTAGCTACGAGAGTCTCGTGCAAGTTCCAAATAAGGGTGAAATCCTGATTTCAATGAACGAACCGCTCAAGCACGAGGGCTTTACGTTCTATCAGGCGAGCTTCGTCGATGACGAGCAGGGGAGACCAATTGCATCCGTCCTCTCTGTGAACCGAGATCCCGGGCGCTGGATCAAATACCTCGGCTCGTTACTCATTGTTTTGGGCACGATTCACCTCTTCTATTTTAAACGGAAAACTGGCGCAAAAAATGTGGCTGGTGCTTCGGATTCGGGTACTTCGGCTGCGAAGGGACAAGCTTCATGAAAAAATTGAAACTGGTTTTGGGACTTCTTCTAAGCGCGTTTGTTGTCGCGAGCGCACCAGCTCTCGCTCAAGCCGAAGAGAAAGGGACCGAAGCTCTTCGCTTCTTGCCCGTTCAAGACGCCGGTCGGATCAAACCGTTTGACACGCTCGCGCGTGAAACGCTTCAGCTTGTCTACGGCTCTCAGACTTATAAGTCGCCGAAAGGGGACCGACGTCCCGCGATCGAAATCGTCATGACGTGGATGCTGCTTCCGCAATATTGGGACGGGCAGAAGATCGTCGAAATCACGCACAAAGGTTTGAAAGACTCGCTGAAGCTTCCGGATACGGAGAAGTACTTCACGCCGCAAGATCTCTTGGCGAATCAGCGTCTGAGCTTGATCATTCAAGAGCTCAACTCGTTTCGCGCGACGAAACAAAAACTGACGCCATACTTCCAGGCCGTTCAACGACTGGAAAGCCAGCTCGGTATGTTCCAAGCGATCAAACTTGGGCAGGCGATGCGGGTTGTTCCTCCGCTTCCGAACGCGACGGCGGCAAAAACCGAAGATGGTCGCCCCGTAGAACCTGAGAAGTGGATCACGGTTGCCGATCTTCAAGGTGAAGCGCAGGATAAATTCAAAACGATCATCAAATCTCTCATTCAAGCTTTGCCTTCAAATTCGGCCGAAGCGCAGGCTCAACAAGCACAAAGCTCGGAACCGACGATCCCTCTTTCTCAGGCGGTTGAAGAATTCAAGTCCGTTGCGCGTGCTCAGAATCCCGCGCTCTATCCGGCTGAGCGTGACATCAAAATCGAAGTTCACGAGCGCGAACTTCATCCATTCAAGATTTCGTGGATCCTCTACCTACTCGGCGCGATACTTCTCGCATGGGCTTGGCAGCTCGATCACAAACAGCTCTATCGTGCCGGTTGGACATTCGCGATCGTCGGCTTCATCATGCACACCTACGGTTTTGGCTTGCGCATGTACCTGACCGGCCGTCCGCCGGTCTCTAATATGTATGAATCTGTGGTCTGGGTCTCGTGGGGCGCACTCGTCTTCTCGATGTTCTTCGAAGCCACTCATCGCAAAAAATTTGTCCTTATGGCGGGCTCGCTTGTCGGTGTCTTGTGCTTGATCGTCGCGGATCTTGCGCCGACCATTCTCGATCGGAGCCTTCAGCCTCTTGAGCCGGTTCTTCGCAGTAACATGTGGCTTACGGTTCACGTTCTTACGATCACGATCAGCTACTCCGCGTTTTTCCTTGCTTGGGCTTTGGGCAATATCGGAGCAGGCTTTTTGCTGAAAGGGGATAAACCAACTTCCGAGCGTATCCGTGTGATCGTTCAATCGATCTACCGCGCGGTGCAAATCGGCGTCGTGCTTCTCGCGGCTGGAATTATCCTGGGTGGTATCTGGGCTGACTACAGTTGGGGCCGATTCTGGGGATGGGATCCGAAGGAAACTTGGGCCCTCATCGCGCTCCTTGGTTACCTCGCGATCCTGCACGGTCGTCTCGTGGGTTGGGTTCAGAATGCGGGCATGCTCGTCAACTCTGTGATCGCCTTCAACTTGGTCATCATGGCCTGGTACGGCGTGAACTTCGTGCTCGGGGCGGGTCTTCATTCGTATGGTTTCGGTGCGGGCGGTGTCCAGTACGTCGCAGCCTTTGTGATTTTGAATCTCATCTACGTTGGCTATGCTTACTACGTTCATCGCGCGCGCAAAGACGTGCCGACGAGCACGAAGCAGTCTGACAACATGAGCGCCTGAGGGGCAAAGAGACTCAATTTTCTCAACCGAAGAGATGCGGAACGCGCGACGGATTCTAAAAATCGTCGCGCGTTTTGTTTTAACCCGCGCAACTTTTGCGTTGCGAACGAGTTCGACAGTCTCAAAATCACGTTCGCCCGTGCTCATCCCGTGAGCAATACTTGCGGCGAACTTCACTCGTCAGTCGCGAACCGGATGCGGACATCAAGCCGCGATAAATTTCGAAGCCGACTCGCGATTTTCGAAGGCTCGATTTTCAACTGGTTCTCAAAAAGTATTTGCCAAACGCGTAGAAATTGAATGATTTAGGATACTCAGGCCACCGACATTTCGCGTTTAAAACGAATCTGTCAGCCAAGGATCCGTCAGCAAGAGAAGCTCTTCGGAGGAAAACGTCTTCCGAACGAAACTTTTCAGAGGAGTCGTATGAAATCTCTCCTGAACTCTTTTTGGGAGGAGTCGGTTCGTCGTGCGTCAGCGTCTACATTTGTAGCGACGTCGCTCCGTTCGTTCCGCTCGCGCTTGCCCCTCTCTTTCATCGCATTGATGGTCTTCGCTCTCATCGGCACCGCCGGTTGTGAGTGGGGTTCCATCGGCTACAACAAAGGTTACGCGCCTAAGCAGCCGATCGCGTTTTCTCACGAGCTGCACGCGGGCCAATATAAAGTGCAATGCTTGTATTGCCACGCAGGCGTAGAACGTTCGGCGCACTCGCCCGTTCCTAGCTTGAACATCTGCATGAACTGTCACATCGCAGTTGCCACCGATAAGCCGGAAATCCAAAAGCTCACGGAAGCCTATAACAACAAAGAGCCGATCCCGTGGGTGAAGGTTCACATGCTTCCGGATCACGTAAAATTCAATCACTCAGCACACGTGCAAAAGTTCGGCGCGCCTCAGGCCTGCCACAAGTGTCACGGACCCGTTGAGTCGATGGAAGTCATGTATCAGCACTCGAGCCTTTCGATGGGTTGGTGCGTACAGTGTCACCGTCAGCCCGAGCATCAAGCGCCGGTGAACTGCTCGACCTGTCATTACTAAGGGCCACTACTTAAGAAACCGAGTCTGGAGCGACGCTGCTTATGAAGAACGAACAGAACACGACTCTTACCAACGGGCCCGAGTACTGGCAGAGCCTTGAACAGTACAACGGCAACCCCGAGTTCGCGAAACGCGCCGAAAACGAATTCATGTCTTCGCCGTACGCGCCTGAAGACGCGAAAGATGGATTCGCCCGCCGCGAATTCTTGAAGCTCATGGGTGCGAGCATCGCGATGGCAACGACAGCCTGCGTGCGCCGTCCGATCCAACATATCATTCCTTACGCGCAGGCTCCCAAAGAGCTCACGCCCGGTATCGCGAACTTCTACGCTTCGAGCTGGTTCGACGGAAACGAAGGCTACGGCCTTCTCGTCAAAACACTCGACGGTCGCCCAATCAAGCTCGAGGGAAACCCGCAGCACCCGATGAACTTGGGCTCGCTTCCGGCTCGCGCGCACGCGGAAGTTCTTTCGCTCTACGATCCGGACCGTTTGAAAGGTCCGACGCAAAACTCGCAAAACAAAGATCGCACGAACCGCGAAGCCGTATCGGCTCGTTGGGATCTCTTGGATCCGAAAGTTGTCGAGCAGCTCGCTAAAGGCGGAGTCGCGATTCTCTCCTCGACTCTCCCTTCGCCTTCGTCGAAAGCGATGATCGCGGACTTCCTTCGCGTTTACCCAGGACGTTGGGTTCAGTACGACGCACTTCCGTCCGACGCGATCGTTGAAGGACAGCGCCGTTCGTACGGCCGCGCCGTTTTCCCGCGCTACCGTTTGGATCAAGCGCGCATGGTCGTCTCGATCGACGCCGATCTTCTCGGCACGTTCGTAAGCCCCGCGGAATTCATGAAGCAGTGGGGAAAAGCCCGCAAGCCGGGTGCCGACATGCTTCGTCTCGTGATGTTCGAATCGACCGTGTCGCTCACGGGTTTGAACGCGGACGATCGTTACCGCATTAAGCCTTCGCAACAGCTCGACGTTGTCTACGCATTGATCAACGCGGTTTCGCGCGCATCGAAAGGTGCTGCGAACGTTCCCGCTGCGGTTCGCGGTGGTGAAGAGGCTGCCGCTCGTATCGGCGTTCCTGCCGATCAGCTCGCGAAAATCGGTGAGCAGCTCTGGGCAAATCGCGGAAAATCGCTCGTTGTTGCGGGCGGTCTTCCGACAGAACAATCGGTCGATGTCCAAGTCGCCGTTAACTTACTCAACTCCGTTCTCGGTAACGACGGTGCAACGATCGATCACGACGTTGCAACTTACCAAACTCGCCAAGGTTCGACGGCTGAACTCACGAAGCTCATTGCCGACATGAACTCGGGCGCCGTGAAGAACCTCATCATCCACGGCACTAACCCGGTGTACACTTTGCCGACGGATTTGGGCTTCGTTGAAGCTCTCAGAAAAGTTCCGTTCATCGTCTATACGGGCAACTACAACGACGAAACTGGCGTTTACGCTAACTACGTCTTGCCTGCAGGTAGCTCGCTTGAGTCCTGGGGCGATCACGAACTTCAATCCGGCGTTATCAGCATTCAGCAGCCGACGATTCGTCCGCTTCATGATTCGCGCTCGTTTGAAGAGTCACTCCTTGCGTGGACACAGAAAGCCGCAAGTGCTCCGGCTCGCGCTAAGGGTGCAAAAGATTGGTACGAATACGTTCGCGGAGTTTGGAGAACTGAAATCCAAGGTCGCGCGGATCTCGGTCGCGGAAAATCGTTCGACGATTTCTGGCAAGCCGTTCTCCAAGAAGGTGTGGTTGATACAACCGGCGGTCGTCGTGCTTCGGCTCGCGGCAACGCTCGTGCATTCAACGGCGCAGGCAGCTTGAACACGAAAGCTCGCACGGCGACAACGGGTTACGAGCTCGCGCTCTTCCCGACGAGCCAACTTGCTGACGGTAAATACGCAAACGTCGCATGGCTGCAAGAGCTCCCGGATCCTGTCACAAAGATCGTTTGGGATAACTACTTGATGGTTTCTCCGGCGATGGCTCGTAAAGAGGGTCTCCACGAGGGTGACAAAGTCGACCTCACGGTTGGCAAAAAGAAAATTCGCGTTCCGGTTCACGTTCAGCCCGGCATGCACGACGAAGTTCTCGCGCTCGCTGTTGGTTACGGCCGCACGCGCGCAGGAAAAGTTGCAAAAGATATCGGCGTGAACGCGTTCGATCTCGCAAGCTTCGTGAACGGCAACGCGATCTTCTCGGGTCAAGCGGCTACAATCGCGAAGACAGCAGAGAAGTACCGCCTCGTTTCCACGCAAGATCACCACACGATGGAAGGCCGTCAGATCGTTATCGAGACGACAAACGCGGCTTATCAGAAGAACCCGGAAGCGGGCATTCACCGTCACAAAGTGTTCTCGATCTGGCCTGAGCATCAGTACAACAAGCACCGTTGGGCGATGTCGATCGACCTCAACGTCTGCACAGGTTGCTCAGCTTGCGTGATCGCGTGCCAAAGCGAAAACAACGTTCCTGTCGTAGGTAAACGCTACGTTATGGACGGCCGTGAAATGCACTGGCTCCGCATCGATCGCTACTACAAAGGCACTCCGGAAAATCCGGAAGCCGTGTTCCAGCCGATGCTTTGCCAACACTGCGAAACCGCTCCTTGCGAAACGGTTTGCCCAGTCTTGGCAACAGTTCACAACGACGAAGGCCTCAACGACATGGTTTACAACCGTTGCGTCGGCACTCGTTACTGCTCGAACAACTGTCCTTACAAAGTTCGTCGCTTCAACTGGTTCAACTACTCGAAGCGCGAAGCTCCTCTTCACATGGCACTCAACCCGGACGTCACCGTACGTTCGCGCGGGGTCATGGAGAAATGTACGTTCTGCGTGCAGCGCATTCGCCACACGACAAATGTACCCGGAGATGCAAAACGCACAGGTCGCATTCCTGACGGCACGATCAAAACCGCGTGTCAGCAGACTTGCCCGACCGACGCGATCATCTTTGGCGATCTGAACGATAAAGACAGCGCAGTCCACAAGCTCTTCGAAGACAAACGCACGTACGCGGTTCTCGAAGAGATCAACACGCAACCGCGCGTTCGCTACATGACTCGCATCCGTAACGCTGACCGTGTCGTCGCTGACGCTCACGGTGGCCACGGAAACGATCATGGTGGAGACCATGGCGACGGTAGCCATAAAGACGGGCACGGAGACGGTCATGGTGCAGCGGCACCGGCCGGCGGGGGACATGGAATGAACCAGCGTGCGCAAGTTGTAGAAGGGGCTAAAGCATGAGTCAGGTTTCGCGCAAACCCCTCGTCTTAGGAAATAAGACATATAAAGACATCACCGATGATATCTGCCAACCGGTGGAGACGTTCCCGAGCAAACAATGGTTCGGGCTCTTCTTCAGCGCTAAGGCACTGTTTATCTTCTACATCATCCACATCGCGATCGTGATCGGGACGGGACTGGGTCTTCTCGGCGTTAACCATCCGATCGGATGGGGAACGATGATCATCACCTTCGTCTTCTGGATCGGTATCGGTCACGCCGGTACGCTGATCTCGGCGGTTCTCTTTTTGTTCCGCCAAAAGTGGAGAACATCGGTCGCTCGCTCCGCAGAAGCGATGACGGTCTTCGCCGTTATGACAGCCGGTATCTTCCCGGTGATTCACACGGGTCGTCCTTGGCTCGACTTCTGGCTCCTGCCGTATCCGAACCAACGTGGACCGTTGTGGGTGAACTTCCGTTCGCCGCTCCTCTGGGACGTTTTCGCCGTTTCGACTTACGCTACGGTTTCGAGCGTGTTCTGGTACTTCGGTATCGTTCCTGACTTCGCGACTCTGCGCGACCGCGCAAAGACGAAAGTTCGTCGTTTGATCTACGGTGCTCTCAGCCTCGGCTGGCGCGGAAGTGCTCGCGACTGGAGCCACTACGAGATGGTGTACATGCTTCTCGCAGGTCTCTCGACGCCTCTCGTTCTCTCGGTTCACACGATCGTCTCGTTCGACTTCGCGGTCTCGATGTTGCCCGGTTGGCATACGACGATCTTCCCGCCGTATTTCGTTGCGGGTGCGATCTTCTCCGGCTTCGGTATGGTTGTGACGTTGTTGACTCTTGTTCGCATCGGTTTCCCGGCGTTCAAGGACTACATCACGATCGATCACATGGAAGTCATGAACAAGATCATCATGGCGACAGGCCTCATGGTCGGTTACGCCTACGGATCCGAGTTCTTCATCGCTTGGTACTCGGGCAACCCTTACGAGCAATACGCGTTCGTTAACCGCGCGTTTGGTCCGTACTGGTGGTCTTACTGGATCATGATCTCGTGTAACGTCATCTTCCCGCAGCTCTTCTGGTTCAAGCGCTTCCGTCGCTCGATCCCGGTGATGTTCGTGATTTCGCTCCTCGTGAACGTGGGAATGTGGTTCGAGCGTTTCGTGATCACGGTCACTTCGCTCCACCGCGATTTCTTGCCCTCGAGCTGGGGCATGTACGCGTGGTCGTGGTTCGACACCGCGATCCTCTTGGGATCGTTCGGTATGTTCCTCACGATCTTCTTGTTGTACCTGCGCGTGATCCCCGCGATCTCGATCGCGGAAGTGAAGCCGGTTCTCTACGTCGGCAAAAAAGGTCAAGGCCACGACACGCATGGCGGAGGTTACTCGAATGTCTAAGAAACTCGGCGGCGTCGTCGGAATTTGGCTCGACGACCATGAGCTGGTGAAAGCTGCGCACAAAGTGCGCGAAGCTGGTTACAAGAAATTTGATGCCATCACTCCGTTTCCGGTGCACGGCCTCGAAGAAGCGATTGGCATTCGCCGCTCGATGATTCCTTGGGTGACGTTCATCATGGGTTCCGTCGGTCTCGCAGCCGGTACTGCGCTGACGTTTTGGACGTCGGCAGTCGACTGGGCGATCAACGTTGGTGGTAAACCGTTCTTCTCGGGCCCTGCATTTACACCGATCATGTTCGAGTTGACGATCCTCTTCGCGGCTCTCTCGTCGGTTGTGGCGTGCTTTGCTCTCTGCCGTTTGCCCAAGATCGATCCACCGATCATCGATCCGGATTTGACGAGCCACAAGTTCGCGCTTTTCATTCCTGAGAACGATGTGAACTACGATGCAGGACGCGCGGAACAGCTGTTGAAAAGCGTAGGCGCTAAAGAAGTGCGCCGGATCGCGGAGTACTGAGAATGATGATGAATACAAAGAACGCCGTACAGTTGGCAGTCGCAGCGGTTGCACTCGGAACAGGCCTCGTTGCCTGCACGAAGAACGCACCCGAGCTTCGCGCGGAACCAAACGTCGAGCTGATCCAAGACATGATGGAACAGCCAGCTTTGAAGCCCCAAGACTTCGAGCCTTACGATCGCAAAAAAGCGTCGTCGCGTCTTCCGCCTGAAAACACGGTTCCCCAAGGCTACAAGCCTTATCCGTACCACATGAATCCGCAGGGAGCTGAGGCCGCTCTGAAAAACCCGCTCGCGGGTAATTCAGCACCGGAAGTTCTCAGCATGGGTCGCGGCAAATTCGAAACTTACTGCGCTGTTTGCCACGGTTACGAAGGCAAAGGTGACGGTCCAGTTGCTCCGAAGATGTTGTTGAAGCCACCGTCGCTCGTTGACGCGAAAGTCGTTAACTACAATGACGCTCGTATTTATCACATCATCACGGACGGGCAGGGCGTGATGGCCAGCTACGCTTATCAGATCGTTGATGAGCGCGACCGCTGGGCGATCGTGAACTACATCCGCAGCCTGCAAAAATTGTCCAAGGGTGGTGCTCCCGCAGCGGGCGCGCAACCTCAAGGTCAATAACAGAAAAGAAGAGAGGAATCAGATTCCATGGCTCAACCGCATGCGAGTGGCGCTCATCCGGCGCCTGGAAAATACACGGCTAGCACGCGCACCAAGACGCTCTACTCTGTAGCGATCTTCTTGGGTGTGTTGGCTTTCGCGCTGACGTTGGTGAAAGAACCGGGCCGCGCTTGGCACTCTTTCCTGACGAGCTACTTCTTTTTCGTGAACTTGGCCCTCGGTGGCTTGTTCTTCGCGGCGATCCAGCACGTTGCTAAAGCGGGCTGGAGCGTGAACGTTCGTCGTTTTGCTGAAGCGATGACGGCCTACCTTCCAATCGCGACACTTACGACGATCGCGCTCGTGATTGGTTCGAAGCAACTTTACGTGTGGCTCGATCCGAAGACAGTCGCAGGCGACGCGATTCTTCAAGGTAAGAGCGCTTACCTCAACATGACGTTTTTCTTGATCCGTCTTGTTGTGTTCTTCGCTCTCTGGCTTGGCTTCCGCCACTTCATCGTTGGCAATTCGCTCAAGCAAGATGCGAAC